>NZ_CP023344.1:4041815-4386131 GCF_002310495.1 Nibricoccus aquaticus
ACGAGGACGCTGTAGGGAAGCGAGCGGAGATCGACGCCTGCGCGCTGGCCGAATTTCACCCAGTTGGAATCGGCGTAGATGCCGGAGGGCGCTGGGGCGAAGTAGTGGCACCAGTGGCGTTCGTTGGCGGCGGTGAAGAGCGGGCAATCGAGCGCGTGCGTGCAGGGGGCGACGAGGTCGAAGTCGGCGCGGAGTCGATCGCGGACGGAGGCGAGGTCACGGCTGACGGCGTGCGTGCCGGGCTCGATCCAGATGACGGCGTCGGCGCGGTCGATCAGGGCGAAGAGTTCGGAGCGGGCGGGGGCGGGGAGTTCGTTGAGGACGTGGCTAAGAAGAAGAGTGAAGGGGGAAGAGTGAGGGGTGAAAGGGGAGAATTCGGAGACGGAGAGCGTGGGGAAGTTTTCTTTGGCGGCGGCGGTGGCGAACTGGCGGGCGAGGGGGGAGTGGTCCCAGACTTGGAGCGTATCGAAGTTCTCGGCACCGAAGGCGGAGAGGGCACGGCGGCCGGCGATGCCGCTGCCGCAGCCCCAGTCGAGAAGTGTGCGGGAGGGCGGTGTCCAGTTACGGCGACGAAGTTCGGCAAGGACGGCGTCCCATTTCCAGCCGACGCGTTCGGCGTAGGTGAAGTCGTAGCTGGCGAGGTCGGAGAGCGAGCGCCAGTAGGGGCCGTTGGCGGCGGAGCCGGAGAGGAAGCCGTCGCGGAGGCGGTCGAGGGCGGGCCAGTCGAGGTCGGACCAAGTCATGAAAAGGCGGGGAAGAAGGACGAAGCGGATGGAGAGGATGAGTTAATCGGGAACTCAGGAAGGCTGGAAAAAGGCGGGGATGGATTGAAACGCAAAGACGCAAAGACGCTAAGTCGCGAAGGCGGAGCAAAGTGAAGACGAATGAGGCGGACTTAATCTGGAACCCAGGAACACTGGAAAAAAGGGGGGGGACGGTTTCGGTCTGGTTGATGCCAAGTTGCTGAGGTTCGTTCCTGAGTTCCAGATTCGGAGTTTTAGAGGGAGAGGCCGAGGCGCTTGGCGAGGTGTTGGTGGCGGATGCCGTGGTGGCGGGCGAAGGCGCGGACGGCGTCGGTCGTGACTTCCTGGGGACGGATGCGGGGTTTGAGGGCCGCGATCAGGAGATTGGCGGCGCTGGTGGCGGAGGTGGGGCGTTCGAGGGTTTTAATTTTGTAGCCGGCGCAGGCGAGGATGAGGGCGCGGAAGGCGTCGGTGATGGGGCCGGTCTGATGCGCGAGAAGGGTTTCCTGATGGATGGCTTCGGGCCAGTGGGTGGGGGCGGGGAGCTGGGCGCGAAGTTCGCGGTGGGCGCAGGGCTCGACGATGATCAGAGGAGCGCCGGCGGCGATGCCCTGGGCGAGAGCGTCGTCGGCATCGGTGTCGCGGGCGTTGAGCGCGATGAGCACGTCAAACTCGGGAGCGGAGGCGCCGGGGGCGGGAGGTTTGGTGAAGGCGAGGTTGATCAGGCCTTCGGCGCCGGCGACGCGGTTGCAGAGATCGAGGAGGGCGGGGTTGGCGTCGATGCCGTGGATGCGTGCGCGGGTGCCGAGCGTGGTGGCGAGGGCGAAGGCGAGCTGGCCTCGACCGGAGCCGAGCTGGACGATGGTGATGGGGTGTTCGCGGGCGGAGGCGGTCTTCTTTTTAGACGGGCGGACGGCGTATTCGAGGAGCGGAGTCAGCCAGCTGAGAAATTCGTTGATGAATGCGGGGGAGAAACTGGTGGCGTCGAGGACGCCGGCTTTTTTGGCGGCGGCATCGAGGGCGCGGTTCCACGGGGTGGCCGTGGAGGCGGCGGGCTCAGATGTGGGCGTGGGTGAAGTTTCGTCCTGAGCGGGAGTGTCGTCGGGGCGGGACGGCATTTCGCTGTTGGGGGTTATCTTGAGGCTGCCGACGCCGCGGAGGGTGAAGGTGAGCTGGTAGGTCTCGGAGGCGCAGACGAGGTGGGCGTCGAGGAAGGTTTTGCCGATGAGGTTCTGGAGTTCGGCGAGCGCTTCGTGGATCGAGAATGTTTTTTCGGTTTGGTGGCCTTCGTGGATGTGGATGAAGGTGATGATTTGTTTGCCGGGGAGCAGGGAGGTCTGGCGGACGGAGATGGCTCTCATGCGGCGGTCGAGGCCCTGGTATTTTTCGAGGACCATCTCGGCGAAGGTGCCTTCGTAGAGCGCGGTTTTCAGCTGGGTGAAAAACCGGTCGCGGGCGGTGGGCATGGGCATGGCGAAGAAAGGGGTGTGGCGAAGCGGAGAAGAGTTAATCTGGAACTCTGGAAGGCTGGAAAAGGCAGGGGAGGAATTGAATCGCGAAGAGGCGAAGGCGCGAAGGCAGAGCAAAGAGGAAGAGACGGATGAGGCGGAGTTGAGGTGAAATTTAGGCGGGCTGGTATGCGACGGGTGAGTTGAAGCGCGAAGACGCGACGACGCGAAGGTTTCGATTTCGGCGGTTGTCTGCGGATGGCTCGTTTCGGTTTTCCTGAGTTTCGGAGTATGGATTATCAGAGAGCGAGGCCGAGGTGGGTGGCGAGTTGGTGGTGGCGGATGCCGTAGAAGCGGGCGAAGGCGCGGATTTTTTCGGCGGTGGGGTCGTTAGCCGTGCCGCGGTCGCGGGCCTTGATCGCGGAGATCATGAGGTTTTTCGCGGTGTGCTCGGTGGAGATGAATTCGAAGACTTTGGTTTTGTAGCCGGCCCATTCGAGGAGTTGGGCGCGAAGGGCGTCGGTGACGAATTCGGCGTGGCGTTCCTGGAAGATGCCGTGGCGCAGGGCATCGGCGAGGACGGCGGGGGCGGTGAGTTGCGGGCGGAGCTCTTTCTGGCAGCAGGGGGAGACGACGAGGAGTCTGGCGCCGGCGTTGATGCCGCGGAGGAGAGCGTCGTCGGTCGCGATGTCGCAGGCGTGGAGCGCGATGAGGATGTCGAGCGACTCGAGCTTGGCATCGGCGATGGTGCCGGCGGCGAAGCGGAGCGTGGGGAGATTATTTTCGCGGGCGAGGCGGTTGCAGAGTTCGACGAGTTCGGGGCGGGTTTCGATGCCGAGGACGTCGGCGCGCGGGCCGAAGAAGGCGGCGGTGGCGAAGGTGAGGTAGCCTTTGCCGGAGCCCATGTCGGCGATGCGGAGCGGGGCGGGGGAGGAGGCGGAAGGTTGAGCGTTGAGAGCTGAGGGTTGAGAGACGAAGGACGAAGGCTGAGTCGCGAAGGCGGCGTCGAGGGGTTTGGCGGCGGGGATGAGGTTGGCTTCAGCGGCGAGGTGGCTGAGGAGTTCGACGAATTTATTTATCTGCCGGAATTTTCCGGCCATGGCCTCGACGGGCTGGCCACGCGCGTTGGTGATGCCGAGAGGGCGGAGCCAGGGTGTGGTGATCGGAACGAGATGGCCGCGGGGGCGATCGTGGGAAATCGCCGCGACGGGCGCGGGCGGGAAGGAGCGTTGAGCGCCGAGAGTTGAGGGTTGAACGCCGGACGACGGAGCGGAGGGAGTTGGCGGAGGTTGAGCGGCGGATTGGGTGCCGGGAGTGTCAGCTGATTCGGGGAGGGGCGTCAGGGCTGACGGGGCGGGAGAGTTTTTTTTTAGCGAGAAGCGGGCGGTGCCGTCGGCGGCGGTGGTGAGCTGGACGGTTTCGGCGTCGGTGAAGAGGTGGGCGTCGAGGAAGTCGGTGCCGGTGAGTTGCTCGATGAGGGCGATGGCTTCGCCGTAGGGGTGGTTCTTCGTGATGTCGCGGGTGGCGTGGCGGTAGACGAAGGTGAGCTGGGGGCCGGTCTTCAGGACGACGGGGCGGATGAAGAGGTTGTTGAGCGTGGCGTCGCGGCCGCGGTGTTTGCCGAGGGTGAGCTTCACGAAGGTGCTTTCCGCGAGGGCGGTGCGGAGGAGCGGGAAGAAGCGTTCGCGGGCGGTGGGTTGCGGCATGGGGTGATGGCCGCGCAAGACAGGGCGGAGCGCAATGGGTTTTTGCGCATGCGATCCAAAGCATGCGCACGGTGCATGTTCAGATCGGAGGCGTTGAGTGAGAAACTGCGATCAGTCTGAGCCGCATTCCGTGGCCGTGTGCAAAGTTTGCCCCTTTTCCAGACGTGCCGGGAAAAGGAAGACCGGTATTCGCGCAGGCATTTCGGGGCTGTGAACTGCGGGAAATGCGAGTGAGGTACGAAAGCGGGCTGGGCGATTGTTGAAGCGCAAAGAGGCGAAGACGCTAAGGACGGAGCGAAGGGCGAGGAGGTTGTCTCGCGAAGGGGCGAAGGTGGCGAAGCGAGAAGCGCGGTGAGGTCGCTGTGGTTCCTGGGCGTCAAACAGCGCGTCCCAAATCTGGCACCGCAAACATTCAGATCTGACCCTTTTTCTGTGAATTCAGTAAACTTACTGAGCGGGCTGCGCTGGCTCAGGTTTGGCGTGAGTTTCTTTGTCGCGCGCAGCTTCCACAACCCAGCGTACTGCGTTGGCGACGAGTTCTGGCTCAGTTGAATTCAGGTTATGCCCGCTCTTGCTGGTCACGATGTGCATGCCGCGCGACGATGTCGCGAAAAGTTCGCCGTGAAGCTGGCGCAGGATTTTCAGCTGTGATTCCGGCCGGTCGGGTTTGAGTCCGGTGATGACGACGAGGGGAACATCCGGCAATTTCCCCGGCAGTCCTAGATTGCCGGAGGCCCAGACTGGCGACAAGTCTTCTAACTCACGGACGGAAACGGGGTCGGGACGTGCGCGGAGAATGTCGATTGTGTTTTTAATGGCTGTACCTGGCTCGACGCCCATCAGTCGATCGCCTTCGAACCACAGTCGTTCGTGAGCACTTTCCGCGAGGACGAGGCCTGCCACTTCATCCGGGTAGAGCGTGGCGAACGCGCGAACGTAGACGCCGCCGAGCGATGCTCCGACCAGAACGTAAGGCGGACGGCAGCCGGCTTTTTCGAGCAAGGTGTGCAGCTCGGCCGCGATAGTGGGAAGCGTGCGCGGGCTGGTTGCCGGGCTTGAGGGCGCTCGTCCGGCACGTGCATACGCGACGAAGGAAGTGAGTGAGCCGAGTTGCTTCCGAAGTCTGTCGCCGCTCTCGATTCCCGAGAATTTGCCGGATCCGTTTTCAAAGACGACAGTGGGCCCGCCCTTCCCGCTGCGGATGAGTGCGAGCGTGGTGCCGTTGCCAACGTCGAATTTTTCTACGGGTGGTTTTCGCGAGCAGCCTACAGTGAAGCATACGCCAAAGACGATCAGGACACGGACGAGATGTTGCAGCATGAACATGACGGGAGATCGGTGGTGAGGCTGGTTTCGACCGCAGGATGAGTGCGAGGGACGACCGGTTTGTGGTTCATAAATGCGAGTGAGAACGAAAGCGGGCGATGCGATTGTTTAAGCGCAAAGACGCGAAGACGCTGAGGACGGAGCGAAGGGCGAGGAGGTTTGTCTCGCGAAGGGGCGAAGGTGGCGAAGAGAGAAGCGCGTGAGGTCGCTGTGCTTCTGAGTGCCAAGCCAGCGCGTTCCGCTTTTGGCACCGCAAACATTCAGGTCTGATCTTTTCCGTCCCCGTTTCTTGGAGCGTGAAGGCGAGTGTGGGAGAAAGCGGGCAGTCGTTCGAAACGCGCTCGGAGTGAGCGTTCCACCTCTAGGTCTGAGCATCTTTGTTTTCTGAATTCGGATTTCTTCGACTATAGGCAGAGCAAATATCTGCGAACGGACATCGTGGATTGTCGGGCAAATCAAACCAAGAATGAGCATCGCAACGGCCAGAGTTAAAGTCCTTGGCCTCGCTTGGCCGAACGAAACGATGGTAAAGTCTCCCAGAGAAAATCCCGCACATTTGCCATACCTCCTCGTCTTTTAACGTAGCAAGCAATGCTCCGAAGACTTGGCCTAGGAAACGGTTTACTGAGTCAAAGTACTTTGTGAGTTCGGCGAAAATATCCGATATGTATCTGAGTTTTGCTTCATCCCTAATCGCGTCATGAAAGTACATGACTAAGCCAGTCTCACGATTCAGGTGGCAATTTCCGGGGCCGATATGGGCAAGTGCATCTCTTAATTCGCGAAGTCCGTGATACCACTTCGCGTCACAGAACGCGGCGCGGATTGGTTCGGGAGTTCGCGGATCTAGCTTTCCTGCGGCTGCTGTGTTGAACGTTTTGCGGGTTGATTCAGGAAATCCTTGGAAGCCTTGAGAACCAAATATGTGGGTAACGATCTTCCTGCCTGCGTCTATTGATGCATATAGCGAAGTGATTGTAGCCTCAATCACAGCGGTGACCTCGCTGGACCGCGAAGATTGCGAGAATCCTTTTTGATCTAACTCCTCAAGATCAGCCTTCATCGAAGGCACCATAGATTCTGCGATTCGTCTCAGCGTATCAGCACGCCGAAAATGAGCTGTTGTGCCTGCGACGCATCCCTGAATTCTCGGTGGAAACGTATAAGTTTTCCCGCAGAAGTGTGCGAACCGTTCAACGGCTCCCCAGTTCTCAGGAGAGAAATGGATAACCGTTGGAAGATTCATGGCGGCTACACTACTTACCTTGGCGGGAATTCGAAGTCGGCTTTCTTTTTGTCTTTGGAGAGGACGAGGTAGGCGCTGAAGGTTGAACCGCGTTTCGAGACGAAGCCGTCGATGAGGTTGGTTTTGCCGTCTTCGCCGAGGAGTTGCTGGACTTCGCTCGCGGGGATTTCTTTTCCTAGGAGCGTTTTCTTTAATTCGAAAACCGCGCGCGGGGCGTTGTCGGCGCCGCTGGGTTTGGCGACGACGTAGGATTCGTCGGTTTCGTAGAGGTCGGCGTCGTGGGCTTTGCTGGTGCCGAGTTTCTTCGCTTTGGAAATGTCGAGCGGGGCCTTGGCTTTGCGGGCGATGGGCTTGCCGTCTTTGCCGACTTTCGGGGCGCGGGGCGGGAATTCCCAGTTGATCTTCGCGCCGTTGCGCAGGAGGTAGGCGTCGAAGGGGCGGCCTTTTTTGGAGGTGAAGCCTTTGATGAGGTCAGACTTTCCTTCGCTCACCATCTTGATGGCGTCTTCGCGGGTGATGGCTTTCTGGCACATCAGGCGGCCGACGCTGAAGGCCTGCGTCCAGGCGCCGTCTTGTTTCTCGCGGAGGACGTAGCTGGTGGGCGCTTCACAGAGTTCGGCGCCGGTCTTCGGGTCGGTCCAGAAGGGCGTGAGTTCGTTGATCTCGAACTTGTTTCCGAAATCGAGTTCGACCTTCCGCTTGCCCTCATTTTTGACGTCGTCGACGAGGCGGAGTTTGGCGGGGAAACGGTTGCCGGTGCGCGGCGACACGAAGCCATCGAGCGGGCCGATCTCGCCGACGGTGACGAGTTCGCGGATCTCGGTTTCTTCGAGTTTGCGGCCGGTGACGACTTTGTAGACGGCGAGGACGCCGTCCTGGGATTTGTAGGCGCGCAGGGTTTCGAGCATGGGTTTGCCGTCGGTCGGCGAGACGATGTCGGTGACGCGGGAGTTGGATTCGTCTTCCTCGAAGTTTTTGGTGCGGTCGACGATGCCTTTGGTGACCTCGACGATCTCGTCCATGAACTTCGGACGGGCGTATTTGTTATGCTCCATCAGGCGGAGCTTGTGTTCCCACTGGCCGGTCATGTCGGGCTTGGTGAGGGCCTCGGCTTTGACGGCGACGAGGAACTCGAGGAGCGACTCGGCCTTCGGTGTGGGGGCGAGGTCGCGCTGCACGCGCTCCATGTATTTCTGATTGATGAGGCCGTCGATCGTGTCGGCACGGGTGGCGGGCGTGCCGAGACCGCGTTCCTTCATGGCCTCGGCCATCTCTTCGTCGTCGACGAGTTTGCCGGCGCCTTCCATGGCGGAGAGGAGCGTGGCTTCGGTGTAGCGTGGTGGCGGCTTGGTGAACTCGGCGTGGAGCTCGGCGGAAACGGTTTTCGCTTTCGGCGGCTGGCCGTCGGCGTTGTCGACGGGCGGGAGGGATTTGCCGTCGGAGGCGCCGGATTCGTCTTCGACGACGGACTTGCCGTAGACGGCGAGCCAGCCGGGAGCGGTGAGGACTTTGCCCTCGGTTTTGAATTGGTGAACGCTCGCAACGGTGCTGATGCGCGTGGTGATATCGAACTCGGCGGCGGGGTAGAACGCGGCGACGAAACGGCGGGCGATCATGTCGTAAACCTTGGCCTCCATCTCATCGAGGTTCTTCATTTCGGAACCGGTCGGGATGATCGCAAAGTGGTCGGAGATCTGGGCGTTGTTGAAGATGCGCTTGTTGGGGCGCAGCCAGCCTTCGGCCAAAACTTTCTGGCCGTGCGCGGCGAGATCGCCGTCGAGCGAGCCGAGCGTGGCGCGACAGGTTGGGATGTAATCCTCCGGGAGCGCGCGCGAATCGGTACGCGGGTAGGTGATCATCTTGTGGCGCTCGTAGAGGGCTTGCGCGATCTGGAGCGTGCGGCGGGCGGAGAGGCCGAAGCGGTTGTTGGCCTCGCGCTGGAGCGTCGTGAGATCGTAGAGACGCGGGGAGGCCTGCGTGGAGGATTTCTTTTCCTCGGTGACGACGGCGGGCGGCTGGCCCTGGCAGGCGGCGAGGACGGCTTCGGCGGCGGCTTGTTCCCAGATGCGGTCGATGCGGTCGTGGTCGTCGCCCTCTGCTTTCTTAAAGGACGGACGCTGATAAACGCCTTCGTAGTTACCCTTGGTGACGGCGAAGTTGGCGGTGATGCGCCAGTAGGCGCGGGGCTTGAAGCCGCGGATTTCGAGTTCGCGCGCGACGACGATGGCGAGCGTGGGCGTCTGCACGCGGCCGACAGAGGCGACATTGCCTGCGCGGGAGCCGAACATGCGCTTGGTGAGGGCGCGGGTGCCGTTGATGCCGATGAGCCAGTCGGACTCGGAGCGGCAGCGGGCGGCGTCGCCGAGGCCGGCCATTTCCTCGGAGGTGCGGAGATTTTCGAACGCCTTCTTAATACCGTCGGTCGTCATCGTCTGCATCCAGGCGCGTTTCACCGGGAGCTTGGATTTCGAGAGGAGATAGAGATTGGCGAAGATGAGCTCACCCTCGCGCCCGGCGTCGCAGGCGTTGATGACCTGATCGACGTCTTTGCGGGCGAGGAGTTTTTTGAGGGAGTTGTAGCGCTCCTTGGAGTCCTCGATGGGCTTTAGTTCAAATTTCTCGGGGATGATCGGGAGGGTTTCGAGGCGCCAGAAACCGTATTTCTTCTTATCGATATCCTCGGGCATGAGGAGCTCCACCACGTGACCGACGGCGGAGGAGATGACGTAGTCGTCGTTTTCGTAGTGCTCGCCCTTTTTAGGAACTTTGCCGAGAGCGCGGGCCAGATCGGCCGCCACCGATGGCTTTTCCGCGATGATGAGAGACTTCATGTGTTGGCGAGCGGTTAGGGAGCGCGTGCAGCTATTTCAAGGTTTAGTTTCTGCGGACGGCGCGGAGCGTGGGCGGAAATCGGGCGCGGACGACACGGAGGCCGTCCCTCCAGGCGGAGAATTAGAGGATGGCTGGAGGCGGGCGAAATGCGCGTCGGGAGAAAGGGCATTGGCGGCAGGAGTTTTCGCTCGAAAAATGGGCGAAGCGTTTCGTTGATTTCCCGCTGAAACGTCCTGCTACTGAAAGCGGACCTGTAATCACTTCCCCACGCGATGGCCACCGTACTGGTCGTAGAAGACGACAAACTTTCACAACGTATCCTCGGAAAAATCCTGGGCGGGGCGGGTCATGAGATTTTGGTCGCGGAAGGTGTGGCGAAAGCGTGGGAGCTGCTGCGGGCGCATCCGCTCGTCGATCTGGTGATCCTGGATAATCAGCTCGGCAAGGAGTGGGGCTGGGAGTTTTTGCAAGGGTTGCGCGCGGATTTGATTTTCACGGGGCTGCCGGTGGCGGTGTACACGGCGCATACGGAGCGCAGCTCGATCCTGAAGTATGTCGAGCTGGGGGTGCAGGCGATGCTCGTGAAGCCGTACAAGGGAGAAGTGCTTTTCGAGGAATTGAAGAAAGCCTCGGCGGTGGACTGGACGGGGCGACTGATGGAGCGGCCGGCGGCGGCGTGCGCACGGCTGAAGATTTCGGAGAGTGACTATTATAGTACGTTGAGCGCGGCGTCGTCGGCACTGGAGAAGAACATCCAGGCGCTCCGCGAGGCGATCACGGCGAAGCGCGAGGATCAGGCGCTGCGCGAACCGGTGCAGCAGATTTTTAATCAAAGCTCGGCGCTGGGGATGCCGGTGCTCAAGAGCGTGACGGAAGGGCTGGTGCGCGGGATCGGCTCGAAGCACAACGCGGCGATCCTGGGCGGGCTGAGGTCGCTGGACTCGTTGTTGATTTTGCTGCGGCAGCGTTCGCTGGAGTACATGCGGGTGAAGGAAATGTCGGGAGGCGGTGACGCGCCGAAGGTTTTGAAGCGGGTGGTGTCGGCGAACGACGCGGTGGTGCCGGCGGCGGCTTCGCAGGCGGCGACGTTTTGCCGGAGGACGGCGGGTTCGCCGGTGTGGGCGTACGGAAACGGTTTCACACGGCTGGAGGGGCGTGAGTTATTCGCGAAGGGTGAACTCGGGCGGCTGGCGGCGGAGTGGGTGACCATGAAGCCGCTGCGCGAGATGGTGGAGGCGCATGCGTTCATCGCGCGGGCTCCGAATGCGGCGATGGACGAGGTGATCGGCGCGGTGGAAGAGCTGCCGAAGTTTCGGGAGCTTTATTTGAAGATCGCGGCGCGGCTCGGTGGCGGAACGGTGGATACGGCGCCGCCGGTGGCGATCGATAGCGAGCCGCTGGATCGTGAAGCGGAGGCGGAGGCGGAGGCGAAGGCGCAGGCGCTGAGGCACGCACTGGACCGGCTGGGTGTTTACCGGACGATGGTGCTGGTGGCGGCGGCGCGGGTGGCGAAGGCGTCGCGCGTGAAGTCGCCGCTGGATCTGTCGATGCTGCTGGAGCACACGCTCGCGGTGGCGATTTTGTCTTACGAAGTAGGGCGGATGCTGCGTTTGCCGGATGAGCATCTGCCGGCGGCGGCGGGGATGGTGCATGACGCGGGCAAGTGGGTGTTCGCGCTGGCGGAGCCGGGCTTGTATGCGCTGGTGCTGACACTCGCGCATGAAGGCGGACAGGGCGCGGCGCGGGCGGAGCAGGGGATTTTCGGGGCGACGCACGAAGAGGCCGGGCGGCTCGCGCTCGAGGCGGCTCATGCGCCGGTGTTGTTACTGGACGCGGCGGTGGCGCATGAAGATCTGGCGCGCGTGTCGAAGCCGGAGTCGTCGGCCGTGGTGTCGTGTTTATTTCTCGCCAATCACCTCGCGTGGGCGGCGGTGGCGGATGAGGCGCACGCGAAGGCGATCCGCGATGAGTTGCTCAAGCCGACGAATCAGGTGTGGGCGACGTTGAAGGAGGCGGGCGTGGCGCTGCCGCTGGATATTCCTGAGCTGATCGAGGCGATGGCGCGGGTGTCGAAGACGAGCGCGTGGATCAGTGGAGAGCTGGCGGAGTGGGCGGCGCGCTGAGCGGGCGAACCGTGAGGAGCGAGCGTGGTGAGGAGTAAGCGCGGGAAGCAGTGAATGCGGAGTCAGGGGTGCGGCACTTGATAAGTGCCGGTCAGGGAGATCAGGCGGGGGGCTGGATGAGCTGAAGCGCGCTTTGCGTGAGGCGCCAGTTGAGGAGGTAGTCGATGGCGACGAATTGGTGCGCGATGACAATGAACCAGAAGACGACGAGGAAGGAGAGCTTGGAGCATTTGTGCTGGAGGCGGCGTTGAGCGATGAATGCGCCGGGCCAGCCTCCGATGAGCTCGAAGAGATGGAGTTTACTCTCGGCGGTGCGCCAGCCGCCGGAGCGGGCCTGGTTTTTATCCCACCAGTAGATGACGTAAGTCGCCGCGGAGAGGACGACGGCGGTGATGATGAGGAGAAGCGCGTCGAAGCGGAGGGAGAGGCGGTGGAGCGCGAGGGCGGGAGCGACGAGGAGGAGCAGCAGGGCGAACCACTGCTTTTTTTTGAGGCGGCTGGTGGTGCTGGTGATGAGGGCTTGTTGGGCGCAGGTGCGGCCGGTGACATCCTGGCCGACGATGAAGGTGACGGTGTCGCCGGGCTCGGGGACTTTGCGGTGGGCGGCGAAGTCGCGGTGATGAATAAAAATGCGGTGCGTGCCGTCGTGGAGAAAGCCGAAGCCCTTTTTTTTGTCCCACTCGATGATGCGGCCGGATTTTTGGGCGGGAGTGTCATTCATGAGTTTGGCGTGCGGGATTTTTAGAGGCGGCGTTGAGTTGTCGCAGACGGGCCTGCATGGATTTGGCGGGATCTTTTCGGGCGGCGGCGAAGAGGGCGGCGATGGTTTTGCGATGATGAGGGCCGGTGAAGCGTGAGAGCACAGTCAGTGCCCAGGCGCGAACGATGACGCGGCGATCGCGGAAGCAGTCGGCGAGGAAGGGGGCGGTGTCGTCCTCGTTTTCGCGCGGGCAGCCGGTAATCGCGAGGAGCTGACAGGCGAGGAGGCGGGAGAGCCAGTGTTCGGAAAAGGCGTCGGTGTGGCGGAGGATTTTTGCGATGTGCTCCGGGGAGAGGCCGCGGTCCTTGGCGATCATGCGCAGGAGGCCAAGGGGGCGGCAGACGTGGGGCGGATCGAGGAGCGTGAGCGTGCGGATGAGTTCGTCGGCGACGTTTTCGCGCGTGGCGAAGGCGGCGTGGATTTCGCCGAGCTGGGCGGCGGTGAGGCGCGGGCGGGAGAGGATCGGCGTGAGCTCGGACATGGGCTGCACGCTGCGGCGCTCAGTCGCGGGAGAGTTCTTCGGAGCGGGCCTTGGCGGCGGCGACGGTTTCGTGGATGAGGCCGCGAAAATCGCGGGCTTCCATGCGCATGAGGCCGGCGTAGGTGGTGCCGTTGGGCGAGGTGACCTGATTGCGGAGATCTTCTGCGGAGGCCGTGGATTGGGCCATGAGTTTGGCGGCGCCGAGGATCGTCTCGACGGCGAGCCGGTAGGCGGCTTCGCGACTCAGGCCGGCGGATACACCCGCTTCGCGGAGGGCGGCGGCGAATTCGAAGACGTAGGCAGGGCCGGAGCCGCTGACGGCGGTGACGGCGTCGAGTTGGGATTCTTCGACGGCGACGGTTTTGCCCATCGCGCCGAGGATTTCATCGACGAGCGACTGGTCGGCGGGAGAGAGCGGATGAAGCGCGTTCCAGCCGGTGATGCCCGCGCCGATCTGGCCGGGAGTGTTGGGCATGGAGCGGACAAGGTTGCGGGCCTTGGGGAAAACCTGGGAGAGGCGGGCGAGTTTTTTTCCGGCGAGGACGGAGAGGACGAGTTTGCCGGCGGTGAGTTCGGCGAGGCGCGGGTCGAGTCCGGCGAGTTGTTGAGGTTTGCAGGAGAGGACGAGGGCGTCGGCGTCGCGGAGAAGTGCGGCGAGATCGGTGGTGGCGATAATGCCAGTGCGAGCGGAGAGAGTGTCGGCAGTTTTGCCGGAGCCGCTGAGGCAGATGAGGGCGGAAGGCGCGGTGCCTTTGGAGAGGAGGCCGTCGACCATGGCGGAGGCCATGCGACCGGCGCCGAGGAAGGCGATCTTGCTCATGGGAAAGGCGGCTCGGTGACAGGCGTTTTGCGGATTTTCTTTTCGAGCGGGTGAGTGAGGACTGCGACGGAGCCGCCGCCGGGGCGGTCGATGACGTTGATCTCGCCGCCGAGGTTGCGAAGGGCGTGGCGGGCGACGGTGAGGCCCATGCCGACGCCGACGGTTTCCTTCGTGCTGACGAAGGGCTCGAACATGGTGTCGCGGATGCGGGCGGCGATGCCTGTGCCACGATCTTCGATACGGATCTCCACGGCGCGCGTGCTGCCGGGCATATCGACGAGTCGTGTGGTGATGGCGATGGGGCGTTTGCCGGTGGCGTTGTAGCCGTAGCTTTCCCAGGCGTTGATGAGGAGCTTGGCGACGATGTCCTCGAAGATTTCGACGTGGGTCTCGACGGGCTGGTCGCCGAGGGGGTTGTCGATGGTGACGGGCTCGGTGATCTTGAAATCGTTCTGGTAGCGGTTCACGCCGTCTTCGATGAGGCGCTGGAGGCTGAACTTTAGCATCGGCGGGCGCGATTTCACGACGAGCGTGCTGAGTTGTTTGATGATATTAACGATGCGCTGGACGGCGTTCTCGACGTGCTCGGCGTTCTTTTTGACGAACTCGGGTTTCGTGTGATGGGCCTTGATGAGGTCGAGGTAGCCGAGGACGACGCCAAGGAGATTATTGAGGTTGTGCGCGATACCTTGAGTGACGGCACCGACGGTGGCGGCGCGGCGGGATTCCTGGAGACGGCGCTGGAGATCGACCATCTCGCGGTTGATGGCGACGAAGCGGAGCTGGGTCTGGACGCGCGCGAGGGTTTCGTCGAGGTCGATGGGCTTGGTGATGTAATCGACTGCGCCGACGGCGAGACCTTCGAGTTTACTTTCCTTCGAGCTGCGCGCGGTGATGAAGATGACGGGGATGGAACGGGTGTCCTCGGTTTCCTGGAGGCGCTGGCAGACTTCCATGCCGTCCATGTCCGGCATCATGACGTCGAGAAGGATGAGGTCGGGTTTCTCGGCGGGAACGAGATCGAGGGCGTCCTGGCCGGTGTACGCGGCGATGACTTGAATGCCTTCGCGCTCCAGCTTCCGTTTGAGGAGTTGGACGTTCACGGGCTGGTCGTCGACGACCAGGATTTTAGGCGAACTCATGAGTGGGGAAACGTGGTGGAGAAACGCGGGTGCGGCAAGAGGAGCGGTGGAAAACGCGGAGTCCAGTTAACGGCTCCGCGCGGAGTTTGTTTAGCGGGCGCCGGAGAGATTGAAGGCCTTCACCGTGTTTTTCATGAGCATGGCGACGGTCATGGGGCCGACGCCGCCGGGGACGGGGGTGATTTTCGACGCGAGCGGCGAGACGGTGGCGAACTGCACGTCGCCGACGAGTTTGTAGCCGGATTTCTTGGACACGTCGGGAACGCGGTTGATGCCGACGTCGATGACGACGGCGCCGGGTTTGACCATGTCGGCGGTGACGAATTCGGGGCGGCCGATGGCGGCGATGAGGACGTCGGCGAGGCGGGTGATCGCGGGGAGATTGGACGTGGCGGAGTGGCAAATGGTGACGGTTCCGTTGGCGCCGGCTTTTTTCTGGAGGGCGAGAAGGGCGACGGGTTTGCCGACGATGAGGCTGCGGCCGAGGACGACGACGTGTTTGCCTTTGAGGTCGGTGCCGCTGCGGGCGAGGAGCTCCATGATGCCGGCGGGCGTGCAGGAGACGAAGGCGGTGTCGTCTTCCTGGGCGACTTTGCCGAGGTTGATGGTGTTGAAACCATCGACGTCTTTTTCCGGGGCGACGCGGCGGAAGACGGCGACTTCGTCGATGTGCTTGGGAAGTGGAGACTGGACGAGGATGCCGTCGACGGCGGGATCGGCGTTCAGTTGGTCGATGATCGCAAAAAGTTCATCCTGCGTAATGGTGACGGGAGGAAGAATGATGCGGCTGGTGATGCCGATCTCAGCGGAGGTTTTCTCCTTCTTGGTGACGTAGGAGACCGAGGCGGGGTCGTCGCCGACGCGGACGAGCGCGAGGCAGGGTTTGCGGCCGGGGAGGCGGGAGACTTCGGCCTTCAGCTCGGCGATGAGGTCAGCGGCGATTTTATTTCCGTCGATGAGGTCCATAGAAAAAGAGAGCCCACGAAACACAGGGGCGGCGCGAAAGGGAAATCCGTTTTCGGGCCGCGCGTGTGTCGCGTGGGCGGAGAGACGTGGAGCGGGTTACTGGAGTTGGAGGCTTTCGACCTGGATCACGATGTCCTTCGAATTGGGCACGGGGCGGGCGGTGCCGTAAACGACGACAGTGCGGTCGATGTATTTATCCACCTGCTCGGTGAGGAGGAGTTTGCTGGTGTCGAGGTAGGCGTAGCGTTCGCCGCCGTCATCGTTGAGCTGGAAGGCGAAAGGGGCGCGGCCGATCAATTTTTTGGTGGCGACGAGCTGGCCTTTGAAGAGGCGTGGGAGAGCGGAGGAGCCGCCGTCGCCGAGGTTGATGTTCTGCGCGGGGCGGCCGGGTGCGCCGCCGGTGGATGCGACTGCGGGGACGGGAGAAGCGGCGGGTGGTGTGTAGGCGGCTGGTGCGGGAGCGGGCGTTGACGCAGCTGCGGCGGTGCCTGCGCCGGGCGTGTAGATGTAGCCGACGATTTTCTTTTGGAGTTTCAGCTGGGTCCAGCGGCCGCGAAGGCCGGTGATCTCGGCGGTGTCGCCGGTCACGTAGTAACTGAGGACGGGGGCATCGGACTTAGGCTGGGTGCGGAGCTCGGCGTTGGGCTTGATGTCGAGGTTCTTGGTCATGTCCTTGCCGTTCACATACACCTCGTGCGGTCCGGTGAGCTCGACGGCCTGCCAGCCGGGAGGGAGGGCGAGGGCGGTGCCGATGGCGGGAGTGGGCTCGCTGCCGGCCTTGAGCACGGAGATCGCCGGCGCGGAGGCTTCGGGGCGGGCGTGGACCGCGGTGGTCGAGGTGAGTGGCGCAGCGAGGAGCGGCGCGGACGTGGCGACGAGTGCGAGGAGCAGACGCAGATTAGTCTTCATGAAGTTGGGATGATTTTTTGTCGGAAGTATTGTGGTCGGTGGTAGCGCCGGGGATGCGCGGCGTTTTGAAAAGCTGGGAGATTTCTTTGCTAGAAAGCGGTTTCACGGCCCGCAAAGGAATTCCTTTTAGCGGGAAGGCGCCGATCTGGTAGCGCTTGAGGCGTTTCACATTAAAGCCGAGCGCCATGAAGAGGTGGCGGATCTCGCGCTTCTTGCCGTGGTGCATCTGGACGTCGAGGTGGAGCGAAGCGCCGTCGCGGTTGGGTGCGATGAGCGTGGCCTTCTCGACCTGCATGTGTTCCCCCTCGATGGTGACGCCGCGGAGGAGGGCGGGTTTGCGGGAGGCGGGGAAGGGCGTCTCGAGCGAAACCTGGTAGCGCTTCACCACGATGTTGCTCGGGTGCATGAGGCGATGGGCGAGATCGCCATCGGTCGTGAGGATGACGAGGCCCTCGCTTTCCTTGTCGAGACGGCCGGCGCAGAAGAAACGGTATTTGGCGAAGACGCGCGGGAGGACGGTGAAGATGGTATCGGCGTGAAACGGGTCGTCGTTGGTGCAGACGAGGCCGCGGGGTTTATGCATCGCGAGCGTGATCTTAGGCTGAGAGACGGGGCGGACATTTTTTCCGCTGACGGTGATCTTATCGACGCCGGGAGTGATCTTCTGGCCGAGAGTGGCTTTCACGGAGTTGACCCAGACCTCGCCTTCTTTGATGAGCTGTTCGGCCGCGCGGCGGGAGCAGATGCCGGCATCGGCCAGGAATTTTTGCAAACGGATCGACTCGGAATCGCTCATGGGCAGGCGAGTTGGCGGAAATTTCCAGAGTGAAGCAAGCTCTCGCGCCGACTGAAACTAAGTCTTGCGCGAGCCGGAGCGGTGACGCCAAATGCAGCTTTTATGTCCGCTCCCGCCGCACCCTCCACGTTCAATAAAGACAATCCGTTTTCGGCGAAAATCACCGAGAACCGCGTGCTCAACAAGCCCGGCTCCGCGAAGGAGACCCGGCATTTCGTGGTGAGCCTCGAAGGCAGCGATTTGAAGTACAAGGCGGGTGACTCGCTCGGCGTATTTCCTAAAAACCGCCCGGCGGATGTCGCGGAAATCGTGGAGCGTCTCGGAGCGAGCGGTGAGGAACTCGTTTCGCCTGCGATGCTCAAGCTGCCGGTACCGATAACGCTGCACGATGCGCTGACGAACCGTCTATCGCTGTCGAAACCGACGCGCAAGATTCTAGAAACGCTCGCGGCGAAAGCCACCGACGCCGGTGAGAAAGCGCGGCTCACGGAATGGATTTCACCCGAGGCGAAGGAGCGCGTCCCTGTGTATCTGGAAGAGCGTGAGTTCATCGACCTGCTCAACGAGTATCCGAGCGCGAAGGTTTCGCCGCAGGAGTTCGTTGATCATCTACGCAAGCTGATGCCGCGTCTTTACTCGATCGCGTCTTCGTCGAAGGCATTTCCGAACGAGATCCATCTCACGGTGGCGGTTGTTCGCTATCACATGACCGGTCGTGATCGCGTGGGTGTTTGCTCCACGTTCATGGCGGACCGTGTGGCGCTGAACTCGCCGCAAGTGCCTGTGTTCGTTTCCGACTCGCACTTCGGGCCTCCGGCTGACGGCAGCAAGGATGCGATCATGGTCGGGCCGGGCACAGGCATCGCGCCGTTCCGGGCGTTCGTGCAAGATCGTATCGCATCGGGCGCTACGGGCCGCAACTGGGTGTTCTTCGGCGATCAGAAGCACGCGACCGATTTCCTCTACGATACCGAATGGAATGACTACGTGGCCAAGGGGCAGGTGCATAAGCTTGATCTCGCCTGGTCGCGCGACCAGATCCTGAAGGTTTATGTGCAGGACAAGATGCGCGAAAGCGGGGCTGAACTCTGGGCATGGCTCAAGAACGGCGGCTATTTCTTCGTGTGCGGCGACGCCAAGCGCATGGCGAAGGACGTCGACGTCGCTCTGCATGACGTGATCGTGCAGCACGGCGGCATGACTACCGAGCAGGCGGTCGAGTACGTGAAGCAGATGAAGAAGGACAAGCGCTACCAGCGCGACGTGTACTGAGGCTGATCCGCTGCGCGGCCCAGAAATTTCAAAAGTCCAAAAAACAAACTCCAAAGAAATCCCAGAAGCCAGACTCCACGAAGCAGGATCAGCTAGTTGAGCGCTGATATTTTGGCTTTTGGACTTTTGGCATTTGGGATTTTTCTCTTACCGAAATGACCTTCAATAATCGTACTGCTATTGTTACCGGCGCCGGACGCGGCATCGGCAAAGCCATCGCTGAACTGCTCGCCCAAAATGGCGTCAACGTCATCTGCGTTTCCAAATCACCCGACAGTTGCGGCGCGGTGGCGGCGGCGATTGTCGCGGCGGGCGGCAAAGCCAAGGCGGTGCCGGTCGATGTCGCAGACAGCGCGGCAATCGCGAAGGCGTCGGAAGCGTTGATCGAGGAATTCGGCAAGATCGACATCCTCGTGAACAACGCAGGCATCACGCGTGACGGCCTGATCGCACGTATGTCGGAAGATGACTGGAACGCGGTTATCCAGACGAACCTCTCCAGTTCGTTTCACTGGACGAAGGGCATCGGCTGGCCGATGTGCCGCGCGCGCTACGGGCGCATTGTGAATATCGCTTCCGTGGTCGGCATCATGGGCAACGCCGGGCAGGCCAACTATGCGGCGGCCAAGGGCGGGATGATCGCGATGACGAAGTCTATCGCCCGGGAATTTGCTAAACGGAATGTGACCGCCAACGTGGTGGCACCTGGATTTATCAAAACCGATATGACCGCCGTGCTCAGCGAAGATGTTCAGAAAGGCGCAGCTGCCACGATCCCGATGCAACGCTTCGGCGAAGCGGCGGATATCGCGAACGCCGTTGCTTTCCTTTGCAGCGACGAGGCTAGCTACATCACTGGACAAGTTTTTGCCGTTGACGGCGGTATGTCGATGTGACCCTTTTCAAACCTTCGAATTCAACCAATATGGCCGACCAAAAAACCATCGAACAGCGCGTTAAAGAGATCATCGTTAACCAGCTTAACGTTAATGAAGAGCAGATCACTCCGCAGGCTTCATTCCTCGACGATCTCGGCGCTGACTCTCTCGACACTGTCGAGCTGATCATGGCGTTCGAAGAAGAGTTCAAGGATGAGATCAAGGGCGAGATCCCTGAGTCCGATGCCGAGAAGCTTCAGACCGTCGGTCAGGTGATCGACTACATCAAAGGCAAAGCAGGCGCTGCTTAAGCCGTTTTAGATTTTCGGCGTTCTACCGGGTTTCTCGCGAAACTGACTGGTAGAACGCCTTTTTGTTTTCAGCCCCTGTGAATTGAGTGCGCACCCGGCTGAAATCGGGTGCGCGTTGAGAGCAAAAAACTCGATTCTGCACTTCGCTCCCGCGTTCAAACCTGTCTATTTTCTCAACCTTCATGGAATCCCACCTGCCTGCCTCCCAACGTGTCGTGGTCACCGGTCTCGGCGTCGTCGCCTCGCTCGGTCATGACGTGGATACCTTTTGGAAAAACGTGCTCGCCGGTCAGTGCGGCATTGATCGCGTGGCGTTATTTGACCCCACCAACTTTGCCTGCCAGATCGGTGCCGAGGTGCGTGACTGGAGCGCGGAGCAGCACATGGACCCGAAGGAAGCGCGGCGTAACGACCGCTACACACAGTTCGGTTTCGTGGCAGCGAAGCAGGCGTTCAAGGATTCGGCCATCGATATGGCGGCTGAAGATTCTGATCGTGTCGGCGTGCTGATCGGCTCCGGCATCGGCGGTATGCAAACTTACGAGACGCAGTTGAAGAAGCTCTTTGAGGGCGGTCCGCGTAAAGTTTCCCCGTTCACGATTCCGTCGCTGATCGTCAATATGTGCTCCGGGCTTTTCGCCATCGAGATCGGTGCGCGCGGGCCGAACTTCGGCATCGTTTCCGCCTGTGCGACGGCTACACACGCCATCGGTGAAGCGATGCACATGATCAAGCGCGGCGATGCTGATGTGATGATTGCAGGCGGTGCGGAAGCGGCGATCACGCCGTTTGCCTACGCGAGCTTCTGCTCGATGAAGGCGATGAGCACGCGCAACGACGACCCGAAGCACTCCAGCCGGCCGTTCGATCTCGGGCGCGATGGATTTGTGATGGGCGAGGGTGCGGGCGTTTTGGTTTTGGAGTCACTTGAGCACGCGCAGAAACGCGGAGCGCGCATTTACTGCGAGGTCACTGGCTACGCGGCGACGTGTGATGCGTTTCACATCACGCAGCCTGATCCCGAGGGCAAAGGGCTCTCGATGGCGATGAAGCGCGCGCTGGCGGCTTCGAAGATCGCGCCGGAGTCGGTCGATTACATCAACGCGCACGGCACCTCGACGCCGTACAACGACAAGTTCGAGACGCTCGCGATCAAGAAGGTGTTTGGAGAGTACGCGCGCAAAGTCGCGATCAGTTCCACCAAGTCGATGACCGGGCACTTGCTCGGCGCGGCGGGCGGCATCGAGTCGGTGATCAGCGTGAAGACGATCCAGACGCGTGAAATCGCGCCAACGATCAATCTCTCGGAGCCTGATCCGGAGTGCGATCTCGACTACGTGCCGAATGTGAAGCGCAGCGCCAACGTGAAGACGGTGCTGAGTAATAATCTCGGTTTCGGCGGGCAGAACGCTGCGGTGGTTTTCCGGGCGCTTTGAGCGAAGCCTGAGATGGAGCGCGTGCGCGCACGCTTGCCTAAGAGGCCAAGTGGGCGCTGAGGTGGCAATGCGAGCGGTCTGCAAAACAGATGAGGCGCATTGCTCATTTTTGGGCTGGGCAAGGTGCGCGGGCTGGACGCAGGCGTTGGAAAAGTTCTTAACGTTGTCCTCAAGAAATTGATGCGCCCGGACCACCATTGCTCTCCCGCCCGATGACCAGGGCCAACAAACGCCGCATCCTGGTTGTTGAAGACGATCCGTTGGTTTCGCAGGTGATCGCACAGACGTTGCTGCGGCTGGGCTACGAAGTCGTGGCGGTGGTTGATAACGGTGACGATGCGGTGAGCCAGGCATTCGCGCTAGCGCCGGATCTCGTGCTGATGGACATCGGGCTGCGCGGATCGATCGATGGCGCGGAAGCGGCGAAGCGGATTCGGGAGAGCGTTGGACGTCCGGTGGTCTTTCTCACGGGCCAGTCAGAAGCGGCCGTGTTGAAGCGCGCGAAGGAGGCGGAGCCGTATGGGTATGTGTTGAAACCTTTCGCGCAAGAACAGCTGCAGGTGACCATCGAGCTGGCACTGAGCCGTCATCAACTGGAGACGGAGCGCGCGGCGCTACGGCCGGCGCGCGAGGCTGCGGATGCGCGGCTGCGCGAGTTGCGCGGGCTGCTGCCGATCTGCGCGGGCTGCAAAAAAATCAACGAGGACGACGGACGTTGGACGAAGCTGGAGGAATATTTCAACAAGCATGCGGGGATCGAGTTCACGCACGGGTTTTGTCCGGAGTGCGAGAACCGGCTGTATGGAACGCATTCGCGCACACCGATCCGGCCTAAGTGAGCGAGTGAAAGCGGGGTGGGGGGACCCCGCCTGCAACAGAAGCAGAGCGCGCTTATTTAGCGGCGCTGCGTTGGACTACCCAGTCGATAATGGCGGCGTCGTTGTCGAGATGGCGCCAGACGAGCGCTAGCAACTCGGCGGGGAGGATGTCATGGGCTTTGAGGAATTTGCGGTCTCCGCCGCAGCCATACATGAGCGAGGCGGGGAGTTCGCCGCGGAGCTTGGCTTTCACTTTGGGGATAATGCGCGGGAGCCATTCGATGCCGCGGACGGAGTCAGTTTTCGCGGGGAGTTTTGATTCGTCGAGAAGGGTGGAGGAGGGTTTGCCGGCCTGGACGTTGAGGAAGTAGTCGCGGCGGATGAGCTCGATGCCGAGGGCGTTTTCCGGACCGGGCTCGCCGGAGTAATTGTTGTGGTCCTCTGCATAGTCGTAGAGGTGCTGGGCGGTGATGCCGTTGGCGGAGAGAAATGCTTTTTCCTCAGCTGAGAGGAGCGTGGCGGTGTCGCGGGCGCCTTTGGCGTATTGGGCGACGGCGTTGTCGTAAATGGCGCGGAAAGTTTTGGCGAAGTCGTAGTGTTTCATGGAGGAGGACTGAGGAATCCAGCGGGGAGGAAAACGCAAAGCGGGCGGGATGTTTTAGCGGCGCTTCTTGTGTCCTGGTTTGCCGCCTTTTTTGCGGCGGAGATCGGTGGGCGGCTGGTTGCGGGCGGGGGTTTTGGTTGGTGAGAAGACGGGGCGCTTGGCGTTTTTGGCGGCGGCGGCGGGCGAAGTTTCGGGGACGAGGCGGAAATCGATGAGGCGTTTGAAGCGGTCCACTTTTTCGACGACGACGGTGATGTGGCCGCTGAGTTCGAGGCTGCGCTTGGTCTTACGGCCGACGAGAGCGGAGCCATCGGAGTTGAGTTGATAGTAATCGTCGGTGAGCGAGCCGGCGGAGATGTAGCCGAAGGTCATGGACTCTGTGAGCTCGACGAAGAGGCCGTTGCCGCGAACGTCGGTAATGACGGCGTCGAACTTGGTCTTCACGTCTTTGGCCAACTCGCGCTCGAAGAATTCGAGGAGCTTGATCTTCACGCTCTCGCGCTCGGCTTCGGCGCTGTTCACTTCCGTGAGACTGAGGTGCTCGCCGATGGATTCCATCTGGCCGAGGGTGAGCGCGGGTCTGGCTCCGCCGATGGCGGGCTGGCCGGCGTGTTTGACGAGGTAGTGATCGAAGACGCGGTGGACGACGAGGTCGCTGTAGCGGCGGATGGGCGAGGTGAAGTGGGTGTAATCTTTCTTGGCGAGGCCGTAGTGGCCGTCGGGTGACGCGCGATAGGCGGCTTTTTTCAAGCTGCGCAGGAGCTGGGTGCGGAGCGTGTAGCCTTGCGGGTGTTTCTCCAGAGTCTGGAGGAGGCGGATGATTCCTTCGCGTTTGGTAAGGTCGCCGGAATCGATGTCGAAGGTGTGGAGGAACTGCCGGAGTTCATCGAGTTTCTCGGCGTCCGGCTCGTCGTGGACGCGGTAGATGGACGGGAGTTTGTACTGTTTCGTAACGCGGGCGACGGCCTCGTTGGCGGCGAGCATGAACTCCTCGATGAGCTGATGGCTCTCGTCGTGCTCGATCTTTTCTAGGCGGTCGGCGTAGCCCTCGGCGTCCACGAAGACCTTGGTCTCGGGCATGTCGAGATCTAGCGAGCCGTTGGTCATGCGGTCTGAGCGGAGACGTTTGGCGATGGACCAGAGCTCGCGAATCCACGTCTGGAGATTGGTGAGTTCGGTGTCGGTGAGATCGCTGAGCGCGCGGCCGGTGGAGCCGGTCTGGTGTTTGGGCGGGAGCGGGAGGGCGCGGATTTTGGCGATGTCGTCGGTGAAGAGAAACGCGTAGGCCTGTTTGTAGGTGAGGCGTTTGAGCGAGCGGATGACGGTGTTGCCGTAGTTGGTTTCCTTGAGACGCTGCTTTTTATCGAAGGTGAGGAAGACGGCTTTGCAGAGGCGGTCCTGGGCTTCGACGAGGGAGCAGAGACCGTTGGAGAGTTTTTCGGGCAGCATCGGGACGACGGTGCCGACGAGGTAGGTGGAGTTGCCGCGCTTCTGGGCCTCGCGGTCGAGGGCGGTGCCGGGTTTCACGTAGGCGCTGACGTCGGCGATGTGGATGCCGATGCGGATGTCGCCGCCGTCGAGGTGCTCGATGGAGAGCGCGTCGTCGAAGTCCTTGGCGTCGTCGGGATCGATGGTGAAGGTCGGCGTATCGCGATAGTCGTGACGGCCGGTGAGCTCCTTCGGCTGAACTGTTGAGGGTATGCCGGCGACCTCGCGTTCGACCTCGGCGGGGAATTGGGTGTCGAGGTTGTACTTGCGGTAGATGCCGGCGAGTTCAGCGCGGGGCTCGAAGGTTTTGCCGAGGCGCTCGATGATGACGCCTTCGAGTTTCTGGCCGCGTTGTTTCCACTCGCCGAGTTTGACGACGACCTTGTCTCCAGGAGCGGGTGTGGGTTTCACGGTGCCGAGGGCAGGGTCGGGAACGTAGATATCGTGAATGAGGCGGGGATCGTCGGGCGTGATGTAGAACTGGCCGCGGATTTTCTGGAGGTGACCGACGACTTCGGTGCGGGCGCGTTCGATGACGCGGAGGACGCGGCCGGTTTGCTCGGTGCCGCGACCGTCGCGACGGCGCTGGAGGGCGGCGTTGACCTGGACTTCGACGCGGTCGCCGTGAAGGGCGACGCCGGTGTCGTCGGAGGAGATTTGAATGGCATCGACGCCTTTGCCGACGGTCTCGACATCGGGGATGAAAATGGCGGAGCCGCCGGCGCGAAACATCATGCGGCCACGAAGGTTTTCGCCGGCGTCGCCGCCTTTGGCGATGATGAGGTTGTCGCCGCGGAAGCGCTGGAGCTGGCCTTTGGCGAGGAGGAGGCGGACCTCGTGGATTAAAAACTTTTTTTCCTTCTTCTGGAGGCCGAGGAAGCGGGTGAGGCCGGTTTCGTCGGTGGGGCGGTAGTCGGGGCGGGCAAGGGCGGCGAGGATGGCTTCGCGGAGTTTCATGCGGGGATCAGGTTGACCGGCGTAGTGGGCAACGCAACACGCTCCATGCCCAAGGTTTGAGGTTGGAATGAAGGAAGGCGGTCGCCTAGCGTGGTGGCCATGAAAATCGTCCACGTGGCCAGCGAGCTTTTCCCATACGTCAAAACCGGCGGGCTGGCGGATGCGGTGGGCTCGCTGTGCGCGACGCTGGCGGGGCACGGGCATGACGTTTCGGTGTTCATTCCGGGCTATCGGGCGGTGGTGGATCATCGCGATGCCGCTAATGCGGAGAAGGTGATGCCGCTGAAGATCGAGATGGGCGACACGTTCATGAGCGGGGATGTGCGGATGTTTTCACCGCGGACGAATCTCAAAATTTATCTGATCTGCCGTGAGGAATTTTTTGATCGCAAGTCGCCGTACGGAAACGGGGAGCGTGATTATGAAGACAATCACCACCGCTATATTTTTTTCTGCAAGGCCGTGGCCGAGACGCTGCGGCTGACGAATATGCGGGCGGACATTGTTCACGCGCATGACTGGCAGGCGGCGTTGATGCCGTTGTTTCTGCGCTACGCGGAGCGGCGTCACGGGGTGACGCTCACGCTCAAGACAATCTTCACGATTCATAATATCGCGTTCCAAGGTGTGTTTCCGATGCGGTCGTTTTATCGGACGAACCTGCCGGAGGAACTCATGGGCATCGATGGCGTGGAGTTTTACGGGCAGATGAGTTTCATGAAGGCGGGCATTTTGTTCTCGGACCGCGTGACGACGGTGAGTCCGCGTTATTCGCGGGAGATCCAGACGCCGGAGTTTGGCTGCGGGCTGGACGGTGTTGTCGGGACGCGAGCCGAGGACATCGTGGGGTTGATCAATGGGATCGACACGGCGGTGTGGAATCCGGTGAGCGACGAGCATCTGCCGGCGCGTTACTCGGCGGGCAATCTGGCGGGTAAGGCAGTGTGTCGCGCGGAGCTTTTGAAGAAGATGAAGCTGGAGCCGGCGGCGGCGAATGTGCCGGTTTTCGGGATGGTGTGCCGGCTGGCGGAGCAGAAGGGCGTGCAGCTGGTGCTGGCGAACCGGGAGTTTTTCCTGAAGCGGGATTGCCGACTGGTGATTCTTGGCGCGGGAGATCGCAAGCTGGAGCAGGCGGTGCGGGAGCTGGCGGCGGGGGCACCGGGGAAAATCGCGCTCGCGCAGAAGCTGGACGAGGCGCTGAGCCATCTGGTGGAGGCGGGGAGCGACTTTTTCGTGATGCCGTCGCTGTTCGAGCCGTGCGGGCTGAACCAGATGTATTCACAAGCTTATGGCACGGTGCCGCTGGTGAGCAGCGTGGGCGGGCTGGTGGACACGGTGACGGATTTCAACGCGTCACCGGATGAAGGCACGGGGATCAGTTTCGATCCGACGGCCGAGGGACTTGGCTGGGGATTGAAGCGGGCAGCGGCGCTTTTCCAGGACAAGGTGACTTACTCGGCAGTGCAGGCGCGCGGGATGGCGCGGGACTTTAGCTGGCAGAAGGCGGCGCTGGCGTACGAGCAGTTGTACGAGAGCGCGCTGTGAGCAGGGGCGCGGATCGGCGGGAGGGGGATGTCCGCGGTTTACTTTCGCGCGACCGAGGGGGTGGCGATGGTGGCGCGGGGGATAGGGGCGAAGTATTTTTTCTTCAAGAGGAGCCAGGCAGTCACGAAGAAGGCAGTCAGGGGGATGGCGAGGACCATGCCGAGGACGCCGTCGAGCGCGGTGCCCCAGAAGAAAATGGCGACGATGATAATGACCGGGTGAAGGCCAGTGCGGTCGCCCATGATTTTGGGAGTGAGGAACCAGCCTTCGATGTTTTGAACGATGACGTAAACGACGAGCACGAGGCCGGCGAGTTGCGGGCCGCCTTCGGGCTGGAGAAATGCGAGCGGGATGGTGAGGACAAGGCCGACGATCGTGCCCAAGTAAGGAACGATATTGAGAATGCCGAGGATGAGGCCGAGCACGAGGCCGTATTGGAGGCCGATGATCGAGAAGCCTACCGAAAGGAGCGCTCCCATGATGAGGCCGATGACGAGCTGGCCGCGGAAAAATGAGACGACGATGCCGATGAATTCGCGGAGGAGGAAGACGATGTCGGTCCGGGCGTTATCAGGGAGGAAGGTCAGGTTTTCCGGCAGCTTATGGGTGGGTTCGCCGCGTGAGAGCAGGAAGAAGAATAGGTAGATGGGGATGACGATGGCGTGCGTGAAGAAGCTGAGCATGGCGAAGAAACCGCCGCCGACGGCCTTGAGCGAAGGGAGCATGGCGGCGGGGACTTTGCCGGCCTGTTCGCGGAGGCTTTCGACGATGCCGGCGATCATGGGTTGTTCGAGGAGGCGCTCGACGGTGGCGTTCCAGGCGGGGTAGTTGATCTTCGCGTACGCGACCATGCGTTCCCAGGTGGCGGGGAAGTTGGTGAAGAAGTCGAGGATCTGTCCGGCGAGCTGGGGGATGATGGCGAAACCGATGCCCGCAACGGTGAGCGTGAACACGCAGAAGAGGACGATCACCGCGGCGAGGCGGCGTCCCCGGAATTTATGTTCGAGGCGGTCAACGACGGGGCGCAGGATGAGGGCCATGATGCCGGCGACGGCGAGCGGCCAGAGGACGTTGGAGAAAAAGCCGATGAGGCGACCGAGCACGATGCCGATGAGGACGATGAGCGCGATGGAAGCGACGAGGCAGAAGAAGCTGATGGAGAATCCGAGGATGCGGCGTTGGGGCGGGCTTAGGAGGGGTTCGGAGTCGGTTTTGGCGGTGTCGGGCATGAGCGATAAAGGAGTGAGTGTGGGAGCGTGGCGTCGAGGGCGGACAGCGATTTTCGCGCGGGGTTACAGCGGAAGAATCGGGCGGCGGCGGGTGTGGTGGTGGAAGAACCAGCGGGCCATCGCGGGCAGAATGACGATGGCGGCGAGCATGTTGACCAGAAACATGAAGGTGAGGAGCAGGCCCATATCGGCTTGGAATTTGAGGTCGGAGAAGACCCACATGCCGGTGCCGATGGCGAGGGCGAGGCCGGTGAAGACGATGGAGCTGCCGGTCTGGATGAATGCGGCGAGCATGGCGTCTTCGAAGTATTCGCCGTTGCGGAGGGTGGCCTGGAGGCGGGCGAAAAGGTAGATGCCGTAATCGACGCCGATGCCGACGCCGAGGGCGATGATGGGGAGGGTCGAGGTCTTGAGGCCGATCTCGAGCCAGACCATGACGACGTAGGCGAGCCAGGAGACGAGGGCGAGCGGGGCGACGATGCAGAGGGTGGCGGCGACGGATCGGAAGGTGAGCAGGCAGAGGACGATGACGGCGCCGAAAACCCAGAGGAGGATGGGAAACTGGGCGGCGGCGACGACTTCGTTGGTGGCGGCCATGACGCCGGCGTTGCCGCTGGCGAGTTGGAAGCGGGCTTTGGGGGACGGATTGGCCTCGCGGAAAACTTTCACGGCGTCGGCGACGGCATCGAGGGTCTCGGCTTTGTGGTCGGCGAGGAAGATGAAGACGGGCATGACGGAGCCGTCGGCATTGAGGAGGCCGGTGGAGGTTTCGATGGGGGCGACGGCCTGGGCGAGGGCCTGGGGGTTGCGGGGGAGGACGCGCCATTTGAGGGAGCCCTCGTTCCAGCCGGCGTTGAGCAGGCGGGCGACGGAGGCGATGCTGACGACGGATTGGACGCCGGGGACGGAGCGGAGGCGGCCTTCGAACTGGTCGATGAGGCTGACAACCTCGTGGTCGACGCAGCCGTTGGGGACGGATTCGACGATGACGGTGAGGACGTCGACGCCGATGCTGAATTTTTTGGTGATGAGGGCGCTGTCGAGGTTGTAGCGGGAGTCCTGGCGGAGTTCGGGGACGCCGGCGTGCAGGTCGCCGATACGGACTTTTTGGGATTGGTGGAAGGCGAAGAAGGCGAGGAGGCCGCTGACGATGAGGATGACGATGGAGGGGCCGGGCTCCATGATGACGCAGAAATGTTTCCAGAACGCGTCGGTCTTTTTGCGACGGGCGGCGATTTTGGCGCGGTAGGGGGCGGGGAGTTTTTGATACGAGAGGAGGAGGGGGAGGAGGAAGAGGTTGGTGACGATGATGGCGGCGACACCGAGGGAGGCGGTGATGGCGAGCTCGCGGATGGTCTCGATCTTGATGACCAGCATGGTGAGGAAGCCGACGGTATCGGTGAGGAGGGCGACGCCGCCGGGGATGAGGAGCTGGCGGAAGGCGCTGCGGGCGGCGGTGACGCTGTCGTTGCCCTCGAAGACTTCGGTGCGGAAGGCGCGGACCATCTGGAGGCCGTGGCTGATGGCGATGGCGAAGACGAGGAAGGGGACGAGAATCGACATGGGGTCGATGCCGTAGCCGAGGATATTGAGCGCGCCCATCTGCCAGACGACCGCGACGAGCGAGGTGAGGAGTGGAGCGAGGGTGAGTTTGAGCGAGTGGGAGAAGCCCCAGACGAGCAGGCCGGTGATGAGGAATGAGGCAGCGAAGAAGACGAGGACGCCGCGGGCGCCGGCGCTGACGTCGCCCATGATGCGGGCGAAGCCGATGATGTGGACGCTGACGGAGGGGCTGGTGAATTTTTCGCGGAGGTTGGTTTCGAGGCGTTCGGCGGTGCGCAGGTAGTCGATTTTTTCGCCAGTGGCGGGGTCGATCTCCATGAGGCGCGCGCTGATGAGGGCGCCGGAGAAATCATTGGCGACGAGCTGGCCGACTTTGCCGGACTTGATGATGTTTTCGCGGACGGCGGAGAAGGCTTCGGGTGTGGGCTGGAAATTGGAGGGGATGACGGGGCCGCCGGAGAAGCCGTCTTCGACGACTTCGAGGTAGCGGACGTTGGGTGTGAAGAGGGACTGGACCTGGCCGCGATCTACGCCGGGGAGGAAAAAAACTTCGTCGGTGGCGGACTTGAGGGTGTTAAAAAACTCCGGCGTAAACATGTCGCCGTTTTTCGCCATGACGGCGATGAGCACGCGGTTGGCGCCGCCGAACTGGTCCTGGTATTGGGTGAAAACCTTGATGTAGGGATGTTCGAGCGGGAGCTGTTTGGTGAAGCTGGCATCGACGTGGGTGCGCGCGGCGCAGAGGGCCCACCAGGCGGTGAGGAGGACGAAGGCGGCGATGACGAGGCCGCGAAAACGGAAGACGAGATTTTCGACGAAGCCGGTGATGAGGTTGGTCTTCACGGCGAAAGAGGGGCCGGGGCTTCGGGGGCGGAGTTGTTATCGGGCGGTTCGAGGCGGGTGACGCCGGCTTCACCGAAGGCGAGGAGGAGGCCGTTGGGGGCTTCGAGGAGTTCGGCGACGGCGGTGGTGAGTGGGGGCTGCCAGGCGCGGAAAGTGCGGCCGGCGTCGCGGCTCACGAGGAAGGCGCGGGCCTGTCCGGAGAGGATGATGGTGCCGGATTTGAGGCGGAGGGCGTTGGAGAAAAGAGCGGGGAGGGGGCTCGCGACGCGCTGCCAGGAGGAGCCGTCGTCTTGCGAGCGGTAGATGTGCCCACGAAGTCCATACGCGAGGAGGGTGTCGGTGGAGACGGGGGTGAGCCCGTAGAAGGAGGCTTCGTGGGGCGAGGCGAGGCGCTCGGCGGGTTTGTTGAAGGCGGGCAGGCGCAGGAGGGTGCCGCGTTCGCCGGCGATGAAGAGCTCGCTGTCGTGGCCGTGGGTGATGCGGTTGAGGTGGTTGTCTTCTTCGGAGAGGTGCTGGCGGAGCCAGTTGCGGCCGCTGTCGCGCGTGGTGTAGCAGACGCCGAAAGCGCCGATGGCGATGGCGCGGGCGGTGTCGATGGCGGCGACATCGAGAAAGACGGTCTCGCGGTCTTCGGCGTGGAATTGTTCGGTCCAGGTTTCGCCGCCGTCGCGGGTGTAGAGGATGACTCCGTCGTGGCCGACGACCCAGCCTATGGTGGGGTTGGCGAAGGCGATGCCGGTGAGGGTGGCGTGGGTGGGCGAGGCGAGGGATTCCCAGGTCTCGCCGGAATCGACGGAGCGGACGATGGCACCGCGTTCGCCGACGGCGACGATGGCGTGGCCGTTGAGAGCGGCATCAAGCAGGAGTCCGCGGGCGGCGTGGGGAATCGGCGAGGCGGCGTGCGCGAGCGGGGCAAGCGCGAGACCGAGCAGAGAAACGAGGACGATGAGCTGGCGCAGAGTGAGCGGAAGGGGATTCCGGACTGAGCGCGTGGACGACTGGTGGGAGTTGCCTGCGAGGGCCCGCATGGCGCCGGAGTGTTCGGGCTGGCGGCGGGATGACAAGGCGGGAGACGTGGCGCGCCGCGTAAAGGCGTTGCCCACGCGGTTCGGGAGGGGCGCTGACGAAAGAGTATGAGAAAGAGGCTGCGTCAGCGGACGCCTTCGCGGCTGATGGCGCTAGAGGTGAAGTCGGAGAGGGCGGGCTTCACGGAGAAGTCGTACATCTTGTTTTCGTTATCGAGGCCGAAGGCGAGGTAGCGGCCGGAGACGAGGTCGGTGTGGACTTCGAGGGTGCTCCAGAAGGTGGGGACTTCGTAGTAATTGATGCAGTGGGCCTCGGAGACGTACCAGAGCTGGCCGCGGGTGTCGTATTGGTCGGCGGCGAGGATCTGCCAGCTGTCTTCGTCGATGTAGAAGGTGCGGCGCGCGTAGATGTTACTCTGTCCGGGCTTGAGCGTGGCTTCGACGACCCAGACGCGGTGAAGTTCGTAGCGGGCGAGATCTTGATTGATGTGGAGGGGCTTGAGGATGTCGGCGACTTTTACCGAGTCGCTGTGAAGTTTGTAAGCGTTGTAGGGGACGATGAGTTCTTTTTTGCCGACGAGCTTCCAATCGTAGCGGTCGGGAGCGCCGTTGAACATGTCGAGCTGGTCGTTGGTTCTCATGCCGTCGGAGTTGGTGCCGGGGGAGTCGTAGGCGACATTCGGGGCGCGGCGGACGCGGCGCTGGCCGGCGTTGTAGATCCAGGCGCGGCGGGGTTCTTTGACCTGATCGAGGGTTTCCTGGACGAGGAGGATGGAGCCGGCGAGGCGGGCGGGGGCGGTGGTGGACTGCTTGTAGTAGAGGAGGATGTTGTCGAGGGTGGCTTCGGTGACGCCGGGGTGGTTGTAGTGGAAAAGAAACTCGTCCTTAAACTGGACGAGATTGTAGCTGCCGTTGCGTTGGGGAGCGGCCTGGCCGACGTAGCGGATCGCGGCTTCGCCGCGGTAGCGCACGAGGTGGTTCCAGATGGCTTCGAGTCCGTTTTGGGGGACGGGGAAGGGCGTGCCGATGAAAGCGCCCTGAAGACCGTTGCCGGTGTCGGTGAGGCGTGCGGTGCCGGCAGTGCTCTTGGTGGCGTCGTAAAAGGACTGGGGGTAGGAGGCGCTGCGGCGGGACGGGTAGAGGACAATCTTGTAGGTGGGGTAGGCTTTGAGGAGCGCGGCGTGGCCGGGGGTGAGGCGGCTCTCGTATTCGGAGAGGTTGGACGCGGTGATGGTGACGAGCGGCTGGTCGGCGGCGAAGGGATCGGGGTGATGATCGCCGACCTTGTAGCCAGCGGGAGGGGTGGTGATGCCGCCGTCCCACGCGGGGATGGTGCCGGCGGAGTTGGCGGCACGCTCGGCGCCGAGGGGGGTGAGTTCGTTGCCGAGGCGGGCGAGATCGGCGTCGGAGATGGCGGCTAGGGCGGTGAGCGCGAACAGGGGGAGGACGGAGGCAAGAGCCAGGTTACGAATGCGGGAGAGCGATGAGTGGTTCATCATGGCGGAAGGAGTGACGTGAGTTTTTTTCGGAAGATTACACAGAGAGCACGGAGGTGGCACAGAGGGTTGAGAGGCCAATAAGCGGGTGATGTCTGTGTGGCGGTCGAGGCTGAGGTGAGGAGACGGGGAGCCGGGATTTCAGTCGGAGTGCGACGGCACTCGTCTGATTTTGAATCGAGAGGTGCCGACGGGAATGTGGACTTAGAACGAGTATTTGACCGTGGTGGAGGCGTAGTCGCGGTCGGCGAGGAGATTGTAGCGGCCGCCGCCGAAGAAGTTGACGTAGCGGAACTCCAACGACCAGGCGTTCTGCCAGGTGAACTCGGCGGCGACGTTGAGGGACTTGCGGTCCTCGATGAAGTTGCCGAGCGGAAGCGGGGTGTTGCCGCGGACGTCGTGGGTGAAGGCGACGGAGGGGGCGAGGTTCACGCCGGAGAAGAGGTTGTTGTAATCGAGACGAGCAAGGAGCTGGTAGCCCCAGGAAAGACCGTCGGGGAAGGCGGCGGTGGGCGTGGCGGGGACGGTGCTGAAGCCGGCGCTGTTCATCATAGCTTGGGAGCCGCCGGTGAAGGTGCCGGCGCCGTCGAAGCGAAGGGTGTTCTGGCTGGGGAGATCGGGGACGTAGATGGCGCCGACCTCGCCGAGGACGGTGAGCTGGTTGGCGCGGAGCATGGGGCCGAAGACCTTGGTCATGGTGGATTGGACGGACCAGACGTCTTCGCGTTTGAAGCCGGGGACGTAGGCGCGGTACTGGCCGCGGTAGTTGCCGAGCTGGTTGCTGGCGCCGAAGTTCGTGCCGCCGGTGGTGTCGAGGGCGGAGAGCGTGGCGAAGAGGAGTTCGACGTCGTCGACCTGGAGCGGGACGCCATGCTTGTAGGAGACTTCGCCCTGCCAGGCGATGCCGAGGGAATCGAGACTGGTGTTGAAGCTGAGGCCGAGCATCCGGATGTTTTCGGGGTACTCGATGAAGTAGCGGCCCGTGGCGGCGGCGGTGAGAAGCGCGATCTGACGGGCACCGGCGATGGCGGCCTGACTTTGCGGGGCGTTGAGTGTGGAGATCTGGCCGGAGGTGAGAGCGCCGGGATTGGTTTGAGCGAGGACGATGATCTGGAAAAGTCCGGCGGCTTGGGCGGCGGCGGTGGTGGAGTCGAGGCCGGCGCGCATGAAGACGGCGGTGAGCGGGCCGGTGAGGTTGGTGTTGATGGAGCCGGTGGGTGTGACCGCGCTGATGACGGGGAGGCGGCTGTGGTAGTTGGCGAAGAAGAGACCGAACTCGGTGTCGGCTAGGGCGGGGACGGAGAGTTTCAGATTGGCGCCGTACTGGGTGTAGTTGTTGCCCTCGTGATCGAGGTCGCGGGGGATGCCGCCGAGCGGTTGCTGGTCGGAGAGGGCACCGAAGGCGAGGTAGACGTTGCGGCCGCCGCGGGTGGCGAAGTCATTGGAACTAAAATACGTGCCGGCAGGGTCGATCTCGGTGCGGCGGAATTCGAGGAGCCAGAAGGCTTCGAGGGAGATCGTGTCGGTGAGGCCGACGGCGGCCTTGAGCATGTTGACCGGGAGCAATGCCTCGCGGAGTTCAGAGCCGGGGACGCGAAGGCGGGAGACATCGACGGGGTTAATGACGTTGATGCCGTTTGGAATGAAGGTGCTCTCGCCGAGGCTTAGCACCTGGCGGCCGAAACGGAGATCGAGGGAGCGGCCGGCGATCTCGAATTGGCCGCGCACATACATGTCGAGCCATTGGGCGTCGGAGCCGACGCGGTCGAGGGCGTCGTCGGAAAGCGGGGTGCGGGCGCGGTCGGCGTCTTTGTTTTCGACGTCGTAGAAATAAGTACCGCGGACGAAGGCGCCGAAGTTGTTGTAGCGAAGTTCGAGATCGTGAGTGCCTTTGAAGACCTGGGAGGCCCAGCCCTTGGGGTAGTTGAGATTGCCGTCGTCGGCGTTGACGGAGTTTTGCTGGCCGCCGTTGGCGAGGCCGTAGAACTCGGGGTTGGGGGCCTGGAGCCGGTAGATGCCGCCGGCGGACAAGGTGCTGTCGAAGCTGCCGGTGAGGCCGTGCCAGTCGAAGGAGACGGCGAAGGCGGCGGAAGCGGAAAACGCGGCGAGGGCGAGGCTGGTGGCGATGCGGGCGGTGGGGCGGAGGCTGAGAGCGGGACAGGCGGTGGCGGGAGTTCGCATGGGAAGTTTCGCGGACATGGATGAAAACTGTCGCGGGAGATCTGGGGTGTCGCCGCTGAAGGAGCGGCGGACATGCGGGGTGGTGCGGGTTAGCAAAGAGAGGGATGGAGGCCGTTCAAGGAAGAAGCTTTGGCGGGTGGGTGTGAAAACTGTTGGTCGGGTTTTGACGCGCGGCGCGAAATGACGAACGTGCGCGTTTATCTTCATGCAGGCTGCGACACACATTCACGTTAAAGGAGCCCGGGAACATAACCTCAAAAATCTCGAGGTGCGTCTGCCGCGCGGGAAGCTGGTGGTGCTCACGGGGCCGAGCGGGTCGGGGAAGTCGTCGCTGGCTTTCGACACGATTTACGCGGAGGGCTACCGCAAATACATGGAGTCGCTCAGCACGCAGGCGAGACAGGTGCTGGAGCAGCTGAAGCGGCCGGATGTGGATTTTATTCATGGGCTGTCGCCGGTGCTGGCGATCGAGCAGCGGACGGGAAACGGTTCGCCGAGGAGCACGATCGCGACGGTGACGGAGATCGCGGATTATGCGCGGTTGCTGTGGGCGCTTCATGGGGAGCAACGGTGTCCGAAAGACGGCGGGCGGGTGACGCAGCGGTCGCTGGACGATAATGTGGCGCGCGTGTTTGCCGAAGTGCCGGGGGAACGTGTGCTGTTACTGGCGCCGCTGATGAACGCGAAGCCGAGTGTGTTGAGGGAAGAACTGCCGAGGTTGCGGCAGCGCGGGTTTCAGCGCGTGCGGCTGGATGGAGAGATCAAGAGTCTCGACGATCCGAAGCTGGTGCCAAGCGGCGCAAAGGAGATTACGGTGGATCTGGTGGTGGATCGGTTGGTGGCGAATGCGGATCAGCGTAGCCGGATGGCGGATTCGCTGGAACTGGCGTTTCGCGAAGGACGCGATCGGGCAGTCGTGCTGGCGCAGAAAACGGCGGATGCGCCGTGGCGGGAAATCACGCTCAGCCAGTCGCTGGCGTGCGAGATTTGCGGCGACGTTTTCGAGAAGCTCACGCCGAGGCATTTTTCATTTAACCACAATGAAGGCGCGTGCGGCACATGTGGCGGGCTGGGGCGGAAGCTGCGGTTTGTACCGGAGCTGGTGGTGCCGGATCCAGAGAAGTCAGTGCGCGAAGGCGCGCTCAAGCCGTGGCGTATCGGCGGGAAAAATCTGATCATAAAACACAACGCGATCCTCAAGCAGCTCGCGGAGCAGCTGCCGTTTGACGCGGAGAAGCCGTGGAAGGATCTACCGGAGAAAACGCGGGAGATTTTGCTGCGCGGAGCGGGAGAGCGGTTGTTTGCGTTTAAGCTGAAGAGGATGCGGGAGCCGAAGGCCATGGTGTTTGCCGGGGTGATTCCGATGCTGGAAGAGAGCTGGCGCGAGACGGACAGCGAAGGGTTTCAGGCACGGCTGACGACGTACATGGTCGCGGGGGAGTGCCCGGAATGTCACGGCTCACGGCTCAACGCGCGGAGCAGTGCGGTAAGCGTGGGCGGGAAAGCGCTGCCGGAGTTTTTTGCGTTGGGCGTGAACGAGGCGGCGGAGTTTGGGCGGGAGTTGGTGGCGAAACTGGCAGGGAATGAGGCGCTGAACGAGATCGTGACGGGCGTGGAGCAGCGGTTGCACTTCCTGCTGCAGACGGGGCTGGGTTATCTGACGTTGGATCGCGACTACGACACGCTATCGGGTGGCGAAGCGCAGCGCGTGCGGCTGGCGACACAGTTGGGGATGGGGCTGATGGGCGTGATTTATGTGCTGGATGAGCCGAGCATCGGATTGCATCCCGCGGATAACGACCGGCTGCTCAAGCAACTCATCGAATTGCGCGATCGCGGGAACACGGTGCTGGTGGTCGAGCACGACGAAGAGACGATGCGGATCGCGGACGAGATCATCGAACTCGGGCCGGAGGCGGGAGCGGAGGGCGGGCGTATTCTGTTTCAGGGCACGCCGGCGGAGTGCATGGCGCAGCCGTACAAGGTTTCACGGACGGGCGCTTATCTGGCGCGGAAGATGTCGGTCTCGAAAGATGCGAAGACGAAGATCGCGGATGGGACGTGGCTGACGGTGCGGGCGGCGCGGGAGCATAATTTGCGGGACGTGGATGCGCGTTTTCCCGTGGGTTTGCTGACGTGTGTCACGGGCGTTTCAGGCTCGGGGAAAAGCACGCTGGTGAATGACGTTCTCGCTGCGGCGGCGGCACGGAAGCTGAATGGCGCGAAGTCGATTCCGGGGAAACACCGGCATATCGAGAATCTGGATTTCTTCGAGAAGCTGGTGCAGGTGGACCAGGAGCCGATCGGGCGGAGTCCGCGGTCGAATCCGGCGACGTACACGAAGCTGCTGGATTTGTTACGCGATCTCTTTGAGCAGGTGCCGCTGGCGAAAGTGCGCGGGTATAAGGCGAGCCGGTTTTCGTTTAACGTGCGCGGTGGACGCTGCGAGCGGTGTCAGGGCGATGGCGTGATCAAACTGGATATGCAGTTCATGGCGGATGCGTATGCGCCGTGCCCGAGTTGTGGCGGAAAGCGGTTTAATCGTGAGACGCTTGAAGTGATGTTTCACGGCAAGAGCATCGCGGATGTGCTGGAAATGTCGGTACGCGAGGCGATGGGGCTTTTCCGGAATATCCCGCGGATCATGGACAAGCTGGAGACGTTGAATGCGGTCGGACTCGGGTATCTCACACTCGGGCAGTCGGCGACGACGCTCTCGGGTGGTGAGGCGCAGCGCATCAAGCTATCGCTTGAGCTGAGCAAGCGTCAGCAAGGGCACACGCTCTATATTTTGGACGAGCCGACGACGGGGCTGCACTGGGCGGACATCCAGAACTTGATGGATCTGCTCTTCAAACTGCGCGACGCGGGGAATACGGTCATCGTGATCGAGCACAATCTGGACGTGATCAATCTGGCGGACTGGATCATCGATCTCGGGCCGGGGGGCGGAAGCGCGGGTGGAGAAATTGTTTTTGCAGGGACGCGCGATGAGATAGAGAAGGCGGAGCGTTCGCTGACGGGCGTGGCGTTGAAGCGGTGGAGCGAAGCGGCGAGGAAGTAGGCCGCGATAAACGCGCGCGAAGAGAAATATAGAAAACAAAAAGCCCCGGATTGCTCCGGGGCTTTTTAAGTTTTGAGAAGTGCGCGAGGGGCTTACTTCGTGATGAAGATGATGTCGGCGCGGCGGTCGTTCGCCATGTCGGCGTCGGAAGCGTTTTCTTTGGCGTCGATGTCGCCTTTGGAGATGACTTCGATGCGAGCGGCGGGAATACCGAGGGTCTCGAGGTACTTCTTGGCGGAGGCAGCGCGGCGGTCACCGAGGCCGAGGTTGTACTCGGCGGTGCCACGCCAGTCGCAGTGGCCTTCGAAAAGGACGCGGTGGGTGGGGTTGGCGTCGAGGTGGGCCTTGGCCTTTTGAATCTTAGCGCGTTCGCTTTCTTTGATGCCGGCGCGGTCGAGGTCGAAGAAAACGGGTTCGGAACCGCGGAGGAGGTCGCCGTCAACGAGAAGGCCGTCGGTGCGGGCAGTGAGGTCGGTGCCTGGCTCCAGGAGACCTTGGCCGAAGTCGCCACCAACGCCACCGCCAAGACCACCACCTTGTTGACCGAGGACGGTCGAATTCGGATCAGGCCGGGAAGGTTTTTTAACGCAGCCGGTGAGGGCGACGACGGCACTGAGAAGAGCGAGGGAAAGAGACTTCGAGAAGAGGTTCATGAGATGGTGGAAAGTCAGCAGTGGTTGACCTTATTGAGTAACGGAATTGCGTCGGCAAGTCATTTATCCCCTGTGCGCCACTGACTCGTGAAATCCCCGTATCTGCCGACGTGTTTTCTGTTCGATAATGGTTCGCTGCGCCCGGCATCGACACTGAATTTGCGTGCGGTGGCGAAGGCATTGGAAGGCGAGATCGGGGCGACGGTGAAGGCGGTGTCGTTGCTGCATTCGAGCGGCGTGGATGCGGGCGAATTGGGCGGAGAGCGGGCGCAGTTGTTGGAGCCAGCGCTGAGCGAGTGGCTAGCGGAGGGGGCCAAGGGGCCGGCGGTGTTGCTGCCTTTCTTTTTTGGGCCGAGCGCAGCGCTGACGGTTTACGTACCGGAGCGAGTCGCGGCGCTGCGTGCGAAGTTTCCGGATGCGCGGCTGGAGCAGGCGGGCTGGCTGGTGGATGTCGGCTTGGAAGATGGCCGGGTGGCGGGGGCTTTGGCGGCCGCTGTGCGGGCGACGATCCGGCGGGAGAATTTGACGAGCGCCAAAGTCGTGGTGGTCGATCACGGGAGTCCGTTGCGCGGTGTGGCGCAGGTGAGGGATCATCTCGCGTGTCAGGTGGCGGGCTTGCTAGGTGCTGAAGTCGCGGAGGTGAGCATGGCCTCGATGGAGAGTCGCGAGGGGGCGGAGTATGCGTTTAACCGGCCGTTGCTCGCGGAGCGGCTGAGGGCGGCGCCGTTCGATGCGGGGGACGTGGTGCTGGCGTTGCAGTTTTTATCGCCGGGGCGTCATGCAGGCGCTGGCGGAGACATCGCGGAGATTTGCGAGGCGGCGAAGGCGGAGCGGCCAGGGTTGCGTACTTGGATGACGGAGACGATCGGCGCGGATGCGCGGGTGATCGGCGTGCTGGCGGAGCGTTATCGGGAGGCGGCTGGGCGGGTGGGGTGATTAGGTAAGTAGAGGAGGCGAGAGTGATGCGACGTGGTCGCGGATTGCGATGGGTGGCGGACGACACGGAGGTCGTCCCTCTATTCGGAGAAATAAAAAAGCCGCACGGGTGGTGCGGCTTGGTGGGACGAGGAAAGTGAGAGGATGGATCAGGCGAGCTTGCGGGGCTCGATGAGACCGACTTCGAGGGCGTAGCGGGTGAGGCTGGCGACGTCGTGGAGGTTGAGCTTGCGCATCAAATTGGTGCGGTGGTTGTCCACGGTCTTCACGCTGATGCCGAGCTTGGAGGCGATTTCCTTGGTACTGTGGCTCTCGGCGACGAGCTGGAGGATTTCGCGTTCGCGGTCGGTTAGGAAGTCGGCGGTCGAGCTGGAAGCGGGATTGGCGACGACGTTGCGGAGCAGTGCGGCGACGGCGGGGCCGAAATAGGTGCCGCCACCGGCGACGGTTTCGAGGCCCTTCTTAAATTCGATGAGGCCGGCAGTCTTTTCGACGAAGCCGTGGGCGCCGGCTTCGAGCATTTCGCGGACGAGGACCGGGTTTTCGTGTCCTGAGAAAACGAGTACGCGGACGTTTTTGAGCTGTTTGCCGATGCGGCGGAGGAGATCGACACCGTTGAGGCCGGGGAGCTTGGCATCGAGGACGAGGAGGTCGGGCTTCACGTCCAGACAGAGGTTGTAGGCGCTCTGGCCGTCGCCGCTTTCGCCGACCAGCTGGTAGTTGGGGTCGCTGCGCAGGATCTCGACGAGCATTTCGCGGATGGCAGTCTGGTCTTCGATGATAACGAGTCGTTTCATAGGCACTATTACTTATCCCTGTTCGGCGACAACGGGCGTACACTGAACGCAAAACGCATAGTCGTCCGTTAGTTAAAGGTCATTTACATGGATTTTACGGGGCAAATTTCAGAGCGGGTGTGGATGGCCGATTTATGCGAGATGATGCCCATGAAGTTGTTGTCGTTTGCGCGGCCGGTTTTTCAGCGGTTAAGCCGGCAGGGCGTGAAGGTGATGTGCGAGTGGTTGGTGGCATTTGGGCTGATGGGGTTGTTACTGGTGGATGGGCGGGCGGAGGCTCCGGCTTCGCATGGGAAGACGCCGCCGACTGCGCCGAGTGCGAATGCAAGCAAGCTCCAGGCATGGAAGGATGCGGAGGCGATCGCGGCGCTGGCTCCGGGGCGTTCCGAGGTGATCGGGGCGGGGGACTCGATGAAGCCGGTTTACGGGGAGAACACGATTTTGGTGCTCAGCAAGATTAGCTACGACGAGCTGAAGCCGGGCATGAATGTGGTCTATACCAACCGGCGGGCGAAGTTGGTGGTTCACCAGACGCTGGCGCGGGAGACGAAGGGCTGGCGGGTGCAGGGGATCAATAACGAGCGCGAAGATCCGGAGCGGGTGACTCGGGACAATCTGGTGGGGGTGGTCTATGCGTCGCTGTCGTACAGCGATGGCAGCGAAAAAAGTGCGGGTGACACGTCGAAGCCTAAGTAGGCGGAAGCGGATGGGCTAGCGGGGGCTGAGCAGGGAGCGATGCGGAGAGAGAAAGGGACTTTGCCCCTGTTATCTCGTTTTCCCGGCTGTCGATTGAACCATGATCTGCCGCCTTCTGGAACGACAAGTTGTCCGCCGGTTCGATGGAAGCCGAATATCAGGTTTTCCCCCTTGGATTCAAAAGATGTCCGAAACCAAGTGAATGGAATCGTAAGACGTCCAGAATCGGGGCTTTGAATATGCTTAATCCGCTGCGTTGAACACTAGGTTGCTGAGGCCACCCAGCGCTCAGTTAACGCCTGATGCGCCTCAGAATTGCTCGATGATCCGCCTTCTTTTTCCGGGACGGTTTCCATATCGGTATTACGCGATACTCGCGAGGCTATGACTGGCGTGTGCGATCATTTTTCGGATGCGGTGAATTGGGTGCTATTTTTTTGCGATGCGCCGCTCCGATGAAGTGATATTGCGCACGGATTCACCCAGGCGCCAGGAACCCAGAATGAGATTAGTCGCCGGATGTTCGGGCAGACCGCGTTTATTGGTGTGCAGCTGGGAGACGAGTTGATCCACGCCGGCGGCTCCGATGGCTTCGAAATGTTGGTAGATGCCGGATTGGCCGGCTTTGAGCACACAAACTGAAGCGAAGCCGACCTTGTTGGGAACGCTGACGCCCTCTTCGCGAAGCCAGCTTACAACGTCATCCAGCACGCTAACGATCACGTCTGGTTTCTGACGGCGGTACCATGGAAGAAAGACATCTTTGTTCCATTCGGCCGGCAGCAGCGGCGGAACAGGGTCGTTTCCCTGCAGTTGTTGATGGGCGAGATAGGCGGCGAGAATCATGTTGCTGGTGCGCTCGTCCTGCCGGTGCTCCATGGCCAGGCCGATGCGCTTGTAGCCCAGTTGCGTCAGTTCTGACATCAAGAGCCGCATGGAGCCGTATTGGTCGTGGCATACGCGATCCACCAGCGGGGAGCGCAGGCCGTAGCCGATCGCGACGGAGGCGACGTTCTGCCAATCGAGGTCGAGCGCGCTATGCGCTTTGGCGAGATCGGCGATCACGACGCCCATGATATTGCGCGCGGCCAGAATGCGGCTGAGGCGGCGTTCGGTGCGGCCTTGCTGCATCAATTGAAAGCGATCAACGCGGTAGCCGAGTTCTTTGGCGCGCGCGTCCATTCCGGCCAGAATGCGTTGATTCACGAGGCTGGAGGCGGGCTGGGCAGAAGGCGCCCAATTCGTGAGGTAGCCGAGCACCGTCGTGGTTTTGCTTTCGCGCGCGGTACGTACGTAGGTCGAGTGCGCCGCGACGAGCGGATTCATCCGATAGCCGAGTTTTTGGGCGGCCTGTTTTACGCGAGTGCGCGTGGCTTCCGGGATGCGAGGGTCGTCGCGTAACGCCAGCGAGACGGTGGCTTTGGACAGGGCGCAGGCGTCGCCGATGTGCTTGAGGGTAATCACAGGGTTAACAGGTTCAGTCAGGTGCGCCTTGGATAGTGTCCGGTCAAATTCAATCTCCTGTTTTTCCCTTGAAAAATCACCCGTACAAAGCGGCTGGCTTTGCCGCGCCCAAACTCCTGTTTTTCATCACGGTTTGCTCCGTTTTTAACGTCGGTGGCGGGCGTCTGTCCGCTCAAGTTCCTCAACCCGCGACGGCCGCTTCGGACGCTCCATCCGTGCGTCAGATTCGTGATCTGGTCTACCAGCCCGCAAGCGATGGGGACATGAAGCTGGACTTGTATTTACCTGCTGGTGACACGAAAGGGCCGGTGCCGCTGGTGATCTGGTTGCATGGGGGCGGATGGAGAGAGGGCGGACGGGGTTTTTGCCCGATCTCACCATTTGCGCGCGAAGGCTACGCGGTCGCTAGTGTGAGCTATCGCTTCACCAACCGCGCGACGTTTCCGGCGCAGATCGAAGACTGCAAAGCCGCGGTGCGGTGGTTGCGGGCGCATGCGAACGAGTATGGTTACGATCCGCAGCGCATCGGGGTTTGCGGTGAATCGGCAGGTGCAACGCTTGCCGCGTTGCTCGGCACGGCGCCGGTGATTGCGGAGTGGGGTGATGGTGAAGGTGCGACGTCAAGCGCGGTGCGCGCGGTCGTCGCGCTGTGCCCGCCGACCGATTTCACGCTCGACGATCCAGAGCAGGACGATGTGCCCGGGCTGCTCAAAAGCGCCGACCCCAAACAAGTGGCGTTTGGAAAAATGATCCGTTCACGCCGCACGGTGCTCGAAGCGGCGCTTGGCGGACCTCTTGCCGAACGGCGCGAACTCGCACGCATAATGAGTCCGCGGGCCCACGTCACGAGCGACGATCCGTCGTTTCTTTTAGTGCATGGTGACAACGACCGGCTGGTGCCGCTGTCGCAGAGTGTGCTGCTGATGGAATCGTTGCAGCGCGCCAATGTGGGTGTGGAGCTCGTCGTTGTGGCTGGCGCGGGACACGGTTTTGGGCGTCCGAAGCCTGAACTCATGGCCAGGATCAAAAAGTTTTTCGATGAACGGCTGTAACCGGTGGAGAGCCACAGGCCTCGCGCTTGCGATGCTGGCGCTGACTCTCGTCGCACGAGCGCAGGAGCTGGCGGAAAAACAGCTCATTCGCGGACTCGTTTATGCGCGTGTGGATGAACTGGAGCTTAAGCTCGATCTGCATCTACCCGTGAAGCGGGACGGCCCGCCGCTTCCTGTGGTGCTTTGGTTTCATGCCGGCGGGATGATGGAAGGCGGGCGCGGATTTTGTCCCATAGCGAATCTGGCGAAGGAGGGTTTCGCAGTGGCGAGCGTGAGTTACCGCTTGAGCGGGCAGGCCAAGTTTCCCGCGCAAATCGAAGACAGCAAAGCGGCGGTGCGCTGGCTGCGAGCCCATGCGGAGGAATACCATTTCGACGCCGCACATATCGGAGCGTGCGGAGAGTCGGCGGGTGGCATGCTGGCGTCACTTCTCGGAGTGACCGGCGATATGCCGCACCTGGAGGGGAGCGTGGGCGGAAACCTGGAATTTTCGAGCCGGGTTCAGGCGGTGGTTGGTTTGTGCGTGCCGACGGATCTTACGGAGATGCTGACTAAGCGAAGCGAGCGGAGTTTTTGGGCGAAGCTTTTCACGACGGGAAATTTCAAGGAGGCGAAGTTCACCTTCGCACGGGCTTATGTGATGAAGAAGTTATTCGGAGGGCCGTTGCCCGAACATGCGGACTTGGTGCGGATGGCGAGTGCGGTCACGCATGTCTCGACGGACGATCCTCCGTTTCTGCTTTTTCACGGGCGAAAAGATCCGCTGGTGCCGCTCGTGCAAGGACAAGGTTTGCAGCGTGCGCTCAGTCAAGCGGGTGTGGAGTCGCGGTTGATCGTGGTTGAAACTTCGGTACACGGATTCGGGCGTTTTCCGCCTGAGATGATGGCGGAGACGCGGGCGTTTTTTAATCGGCATCTCCGGTAAGGCCCTGAGCGGTCTTGCGAAGATAACGGACGCAAAAACAGCGGCCCGATCAATCGGGCCGCTGTTTTTTCAGTTAGTTAACTGCTTGTGCAGAAACTCAGGGCATCACTGCCAGATTGAGTTGAGGTAGGCATCGGTGGGTAGGGTCACGCCGAAGTCATCGGGGACAGTGCTGGTGAGGCTGGCGTTGACCGTCCATGAGCCGGTGCCGCCCGGTGCCAGGGCCACCGCTTCCGTGACCACCGTGTTGCTCACGAGCGTCCACGGCGAGGTGGAGTAGGGCATGCGACCGATGAAGATGGAGTCGTACGCTTTGAAGTTCGTGCCGCCGCCATTGAAGGTCTTGGTGACATCGAGCGAGTTTGGAGGCGTGTAGCCGCTTGGGAACGGATAGCGCGACAGCGCGGGGCCCTGCGCGGCGATGTAGCAATGGCGGAGTTCGAGGCCGTTCAAGCCACCCGTCTGGATCGCGCAGTTGCTGCTCGCGAAGATCGCGGTGTCTTTGAACGTCATGTTGCTGTAAGCGGAGTCACCAAAGAACTGGAACGTGTCGGTATGAGCGCTGCCATTGGAGCGGTAACGCGGGGCGATGTAGCATCCGATGAACTGGAAGTTTGAAAGCGCGCCATTGGTGCTGGAAGAGGCCTGGGCGCTATCCGTGTCGCGAACGGAGTATTCAGGCAAAACCACCTCGACGAATTCCATGTTGGAGCTCGCCATGTTGGTAGAGCCGGAAACGCCGAGCCAGTTAACGATCTTGGTCCAGGCGATGGCGGAGTTGTTGCAGGCGCTGGGACGAAGCGAATAGGCGATGAACCCGGCGAAGCACACATTGTTTACGTTGTGGATGCGCGCACCGATGCTGCCGCTGATGCCGATGGTGACGGTGCCGTATCCATCACGTGGAGCGATCGTGACGCGCTTAGTCCAGGAGGTGGAACCCAAGTTTTGAAGCACGGGAGTGGAGCCCGAGCCGGAGCCGTTGCCAGGAAGATCGCCGGGAGCCACACGAATCAGGACGCCGGCGGAAACCTGGGCAGGTGTAAGCGTTGAGATCGCGCTGCTGATGGCGGACCAGGAGCAGGCGACGTTGACGATGTTGGGCACCGAGTTGTCGTAGAGAAACGGTGTAGCCAGCACCGAGGGCCAGTGTGTGCCGTTGGGACCGAAGGAGGAAACTTCCACAGGGACGCCGCTTGATGAGAGCGTGTTCACCGTGACGGAGTTGCTGTCCGCAGAGAGATTGTTGGCGGCATCCCGGGCTTTCACTTTGTAGGTGTAGCTGGTGGAGGCGGTGAGGCCGGTGTCGCTATGAGACGTGCCGGTCACGCTCGTGAGCAACGAGCCGCCACGGTAAACGTTATAGCCGGTGACGCCCACGTTGTCAGTCGATGCGTTCCAACTCAGATTGATTTGCGAGCTGGAAGCGGCAACTCCGAGGAGACCGCTCGGCGCGCTGGGAGCGGTGACATCTCCGCCCGCAGTATTGACGAGGAGATTGTCGAATTGGGCGCCGTCATTTTTGCTGCCGTAGCCGACGTAGCCGCCGGCGAACGTGGCGTCCGAGGCGGTGCCGAGCGTGGTGCCGTTGCGTTTCACGGTGATGCTTGAGCCAGCGCGGGTCACCTCAATGGCGTAATCCGTGTCAGCGGTGGAAAGTGCGGAGAAGTCGGCAAGCTCGGTCTGCACGCCAGCCTGCACCTTAAAGATGCCGTTGGTGAGGCCGTCGTTCGCCTCGTTGAACGAAGCGAAGTAGTAGTTGCTCGCGTCGACGTAGTTGAAAACCACTGCGGCATCGTTCCATAACGCGGATGTGCCGGTGATGCGAAGCGTGGTGGTGAGGGTGTAGTCCCCCGATACGCTGGTATTGTGGCGGGTGAGGTTGCCCATGATCGTTCCGTTTGCCGGAACGCTGAGGACGTAGCGGCCGCTGCTCACGGCCCACGTGCCGCCGGAAACAACCGTGAAGTTGGCGGCCGGGCTGGAAGTGAAGGCCTCGTTGATCACGGTGGCGGCGGAAGCGGAAAGAGGCAGCGCGCCAAGCAGGCAGGCGCAGGCCCAGGTTCTGAAGGAAGTCAGAGAAGTTTTCATGATTTCGGGAGTATGCTCCGCGAACCGGTGCGGCATCCGGGGAGGATGCGACGGACGCGGAAGGGCTGAGGTAGGGGTTGCTTCATATCAACGCCCTGAAGTCGTAGCGACCGGTGAGTCACCGTTGCGGTCGAGACGGATTCAGTTCGTTGCAGGGGTAGGTGACGACGGCACTTCTGCTCACATCGGTGTGTTGAGAAAAGGGCGCGGATGTTGAACCCGTTAACGGATGCGCCTCAAACTGCCTCGTTGAACAGGTTTAACCCGTAGCGATTTGGCAAATGACGCCGGGTGAGGCTTGGTCATCCATCCCCAGAATGTCGCTCACATGCGTCCACTGTCCCCAATGGCTCCAGCGATGAGCATCCCCCGTTTTCTACCTCCGATGACAGGGCTGGACGCGGATGCGAATGTGCAGCCGCGACATCCCGCGGATGCCGCCGCATGGATCTGGCATCCGTGGCGCGTGACGGGAGAGACGGCATTTTTGCGATTCAGCATCGAGGTTTTCTTGATGGAAACGGAAACCATCCGCGTTCACGTGACGGCGGACCAGCGTTACATTTTCAGCGTCGATGGAGTGGAGGTCGGGCGCGGGCCGGATCGTGGCGTGGTGGAGAGATGGCCGGTGGCCAGTCATGAACTCGCGCTATCCGCCGGCCGACATCGATTCGAAGCATTAGTGTGGTGGATTGCCGATGGCTCCCTGACGGGATTGCGCGCGGACGCGAGCGCAGGCGGAGATGCCCTGCGGAGCCGTCCACCGGTTGCGCAGACGACGTGGCGCGGAGGATTTTTATTTGCAGGCGACGGAGCGATGGCTCCGCGGCTCAACAGCGGGCAGGCACCGTGGCGCGTGGATGATTTGACCGATGCGGTGCGACTGGTGCAGCCGGTTTTCCCGGTGTATCACGATATCGGACCTGAGTTCCAAATCGACGGGGGGCGCTGGTCTTTGGTGAGAAGCGGGGAAACGGCGGTTGTCGTCGCCGGCCATGTGCGTGGTAATCCGCATGGCGTGCAGCGTCCCGGCTGGCGTCTCGCCCCGGCCAGTTTGCCGGAGCAGGAATACACGCGGATGAATCGAGGTCGGGTCCGTGCGTTCGCGGGGTCGTGGAAGACCGGCCAGTTGAAGGAGACGACAGACGCCGGTGTGAATGACTGGAGTTTGTTACTTCGAGGGGAAGGCAGCGTGGTTGTCCCGCCTGACAGCGAGCGAACGCTGCTCTGGGATTTTGAAGATTATGTCTGCGGTTATGTGCGGCTGATTGCCTCGGGAGCCGGTGCGCAGGTGCGCGTCGATTGGGCGGAGGCGTTGCACGAAGCGATTTCGTGCGAGTGTGTGGCTGGAGGCACCCGGAAAGGGGATCGCGCGGCGATCGACGGGAAAGTTTTTTGCGGCTTCGGCGACGAGTTTGCGGTGGGAGCGCATGAAGTTGAATTCCCGGCTTTCTGGTGGCGCTCGGGTCGGTTTCTTCAAGTGCGGCTGCGCACCGGAGCACAGTCTCTCACGATCAGATCGCTCGCGATCATCTCGACGGGCTATCCGCTCGGGGACGCGGCCCGGGTGGCGACGAATGATGAGGCACTGAACGAACTCGCGGCGATCTGCGAACGAACCACACGGGCGTGCGCGCATGAGATCTGGACCGACTGCCCCTACTACGAGCAGATGGCCTATGTGGGTGACAGCCGCCTCGCGGCGCTGGTCAACTACGCGGTGTTTTCGGACGACCGATTGAGTCGCCGCATGCTCGAGCTTTTCGATGATTCGCGCAGGGGAACGGGCCTGGTGGCGATGCGTGTTCCCGGGACGTGGACGCAGGTGAGCGTGACTTACGCGCTGCTCTGGGTGCTGATGGTCCGGGACTTTGCGTGGTGGCGCGATGATGCGAGTTTCGTGCGTGCGCGCCTGCGCGGCGTGCGTGCCCTGAACGACGAGATCGCCTCGCTGGCGGGTGAAAACGGCCTTCTTGGAGTTTTACCCGGATGGTCGTTTGTGGATTGGGTACCGGAGTGGACCAACGGCTGCGGACCGGGCGTGCGCGAAGGCGATTCATGCCTGGTGAATCTCCATTGGTTGCTCGCGTTGCGCGCGCAGACGGAGTTGGAAAAACACTTTGGCGAACCAGAACTCGCGGCCCTCACGAAGCGGAGGGCCGATCGGATTGCTGCAGCGATCGTCGAGCGGTATTGGTCTGCCGGGCACGGACTTCTCGCGGACACAGGCCAGCAGGTTGATTTCAGCGAACACGCGCAGGCGCTGGGGTTATCCGCCGAGTTGCCGCTGGCGCTGAGCCGGGAGCGTTGGGTGGAAAACTGGTTGAATGCTCCGACGCTCACGCGTGCCACGGTCTATTTTTCCTTCTACGTGATGGAAGCACTGAGGGCTGCCGGCCGCGGAGACGAGCTGCTGAAGCGGGCGGACATGTGGCGCGATCTCCCGCTGCGGGGATTGCTCACCGTTCCAGAAGCTCCTGAACCGACACGCAGCGATTGTCATGGCTGGGGCGCGCATCTGCGCTGGCACTTCGCCGCGTCGGTCGCCGGTGTGCGGCCAGCGGCGCCGGGATTTGCGCGGATTGAGGTGCGACCACTGTTAGGACCCCTGACGTCCATCGATGTGGTCGTGCGGCATCCGCGCGGAAATATCGAATGCGTGCTGCGACGTGACGGCCAGCGTTTGCAAGGACGACTGGTCTTGCCCGAAGGCATTTGCGGTGAACTCCACTGGAACGAAAAGACACGCCGGCTAAGTGCGGGAGAAAATGAAATCGATGAATCCTAAGAACCTCATTCTTCGTCAACCTGTGCGCAGGATCACTTCCGACTTCACCATCCGGATGGCCGGATCGGCTCCCGTTTCTTTTATGCTAACCCCGCAAAAGTTTTTTTGTCTGTTTGCGCTTCTCTTAACTTCGCTGGTTGGCGCAAGAGCCGAGATGGCCGTGGCGATCGACCCGGTGGCGTTTGGTAAGAGCGCGCTCGCAAATCCGAATCTGGCAAACACCGACGGCGAGTTATTCTGCTGGAACGCATCGGGGGCGGCGGCGGATTTTTTGCGTGGTTATACGGCTTCGGGCGATGCGAGGTGGCTGGAAGAGGCGGAGAGATATTACGATTTTCTACTCGGAAAATTGACGCGTGATCCCGACGGCTACGAAGGCTGGATCGGACTTTCGATCTGGGGAACACCGGGGCGGCAAAATCTGGATGACTACAGAATCGATGCGGTGGTGGGTGACGCGATCCTGCTGGCGCCGCTGGTGGGCTTTGCGGAGATCGTGAAAAAAGATCCCGCGTTGACGGTGCGGTTTGGCGCATCGGCGGAACGTTATCTGGAAAAGGCGCGAAAGATCGGGTGGGAGAAGTGGAATCATCGCGGCGCGTATTATCGCGATGCGGCGGGTTACGGCAGTTACCAGATGCCGGCACGGTTTATCTCCAAGGAGAAGGGGCAGTGGGTCGCGGCAGCGGTCGAGCCGATGACGGAGAATCTCAACAAGCACTCCGCGATGGGGATTGTGATGCTGCGACTCTGGCGCGTGACGGGAGAAATGAAGTATCGTCTTCGCGCGGAGGAAATTTTTTCGCGGCTGAAGTCACTCTTTCGTTATCTGCCCGATGAGGACCGGGTGATATGGAATTTTTGGATGCCACATGCGCCGCTGGATATTCGCGGCGAGAAGCTGGCGAGCTGGGTGGGGCTGCACCCGCAACGGCCGAATTACCAGTCCGAGGAAGTGGCCCGCATGGTGGAGGCATACGATTCGGGCGTGGTGTTCGATGCGGACGATCTCCGCCGGTTGATCCGCACCAATCACTTTATGATGCCGGCAGCGTACGGCGGAAAATGGCGGACGGCGGATGGTTCGGCTGAGTCGGGGAAAATCTGGAGCAGTCTTGCGCGATTTGATCCGAAGATCCGCGAACTGTGGCGAGCGACGCTGGAGAAATCGGACAAGCCGCATGAGAAAATCGAGCGCGCTTACGACGACACCGTGACGGCGCGAGAGCTACATTGGGGCAGACGGTACGTGAAGGAGGCGGTTGCGATGCGCGTCTTTTATCACCCGCCACAACCGGGTGCGGTGCTTTCGGCGACAGTGGTTATTCCGAATGCGATTCGTGCTCAGAGTTCCGAGGGCGTGCGGCTGGTGACGCAGACAAGGGCTGCCGGGGAGTTGACGATCGATCTCCTCGATAGGACGGGGCGCGTAGTGTTGGGAGAGCTCTATCGTCGCAAGGTGTCTGGCGATGCGACGATTGTGATGCCGTCGTGGGACGGCGTGAATCCACGCAGTCAGAAGCGTGAAGCGGGTGAGTATATCGTGCGCTGGCGGCTCAACGGAGAAATTCGAACGGAGAAAGTCTGGGTGACGCTGGAGAAGACGGAGAGCCCGCCTGGTTTGGAAGCCGGCGAGAGGTGGCTGGAGACGGTCGCGGTAGATGCGAGTGACTATCAGTCGCGCTTCGTGCCGGAGAAAACACGCGACGATGATCTGGAGACACGCTGGACGGCGCCGAACGACGGGCCGTGGATTCGCTTCGATTTTGGACGAGGGCAGCCACTCGTCGCCATCGATCTGGCAGTCGGGCAAGGCGATCGGAGGAACGCGTTTTTCCGATTGGAAGTTTCGGATGATGGAGCGATCTGGAAAAAAGTATTCGAAGGCGCGTCGGGCGGGAAGACGGCGGGGTTCGAGCGTTTTCGAATCGAGCGGGTGCAGGCGCGCTTTGTGCGCTACGTGGGCTTTGGTAACTCAATGAACGAATGGAATAACCTCAGTGAAGTGCGTTTCGTCGCCGCCGAAGGAGCTCAACTGCCATGAGACCGTTTCTTTATTTCGCGGCGATGATCCTGGCGGCGAATGTGTCGGCCGAAGTGCGTCTGGCGGCGTTGTTCACCGATCACACGGTGCTGCAACGCCGGGTTGAAATTCCCGTGTGGGGCTGGGCCTCTCCGGGGGAGAACGTGTCGGTGGAGTTTCGCGCACACACGGCGCGAGCCGTGGCTGACGCAAACGGGCGCTGGCAGGTAAAATTGCCCGCGATGGAGGCGGGGGCGCCTGCGGAGATGATTGTGCGCGGTACCAATGAAGTGCGGCTGCGTGATGTGGTGCTCGGCGAGGTGTGGTTGTGCTCGGGCCAGTCGAACATGGCTTTTCGCGTGGAAGAGCTGGACGAACCCGAGGAGGAGGCGGCCGCGGAGTATCCAGATATCCGGCACTTTGCCGTGGGCATCGCTGTGGCGATGGAGCCGGCTGAATCGGTGGAAGGACGATGGATGGTGTGTTCCCCGGCGACGGTAGGCCGCTTCACCGCGACTGGTTATTATTTTGCCCGTGAACTCCAGCGGAAGCTCGGCGTGCCCGTGGGGCTTATCAATGCGAGTGTGGGAGGCACGCAGATCGAGTCGTGGATGAGCGCCGAGGCGCTGGCTTCAGATCCCGCTTTTGCGGTGGTGGCTCAGCGCTGGGCGGAAGCACTGGCGAATTATCCGGTACTTGCCCAAGCCGTGACCGAGGCCAGGACGCGCTGGAACGCGGTGACCGTGGCGGAACGATTCGAGCTGGCGCGCGCAGGACTGCGGCCAGGTCCGATGCCGCCGGGGCCGGGAAACCGGGATACGCCGTCCAGCCTTTTCAACGCGATGATTCATCCGCTCATGCCCTATGCGATCCGGGGAACTCTTTGGGATCAGGGCGGCGCCAATGCGTCGCGTTACAGCGAATACGGAAGACTTTTTTGCGCGATGATCGAGGACTGGCGGACAAAGTGGAACGGAGGCCAACTGCCGTTCCTGTTCGTGCAGGCGCCCAATTTCCTCGATCCGAAGTCGTCAGGCTACGACCGGGCGGGCCTGAGACTGGCGCAAGCGGAGGCGTTGAAACTGCCTGCCACCGAGATGGCGGTGACGGTGGACATCGGGGAGACGAACAACGTGCATCCGCTCAACAAACGACAGGTGGGTGCGCGGCTGGCGGCGATCGCGCGCGCAAAAGTTTATGGCGAGAACCTGATTTTTTCCGGGCCGAGGTTTCGATCTGCGGAACGCATAGACGACAAGGCGGTGCGCGTGAATTTTGAAACCTGGGGTGAAGCACTGGTGAGCGCCTCGGAGCGATTCGGCGGATTTGAACTGGCGACAGCGGAGGGGAATTACGTGGCGGTGAGCGCGCGGATCGAGGGTACGGGCGTGGTGTTGACCGTGCCGGAGGGCGTGCAACCGCTGCGGGTGGTTTATGCGTGGGGCGACGATCCTGCCTGCGATCTGCGGAGCGCATCGGGATTGCCGGCGGCTCCCTTCATCGCCGAACTGCGCTGAGCCTTTCATGCGATTCGTACCGGAGAATCCTGATTTCAGGCTCAGCCCCTTTTCCGGGATGGCGCGGGAGCACTGGGTGCAAGCAGCGGTGTTTCTATTGGAAGGCGTTTTTGCCCACCTGGGAAATGTCCGCGAACCGCTTGTTTTTCCCCGGCGCAGCCCTGAGGCGTATCCGAGGCCTGGAGCGACTTGGGTTTCCTTGCGCGCGCAGGAAATGGAAGGGCTGGCGCGGACGTTTTTAATCGCAGCGCCGCTGATCGAAGAAAATCCGGACCTGATGGTGCGTGGCATCAACGTGCGCGACTATTACGCACGCCAGATTCTGCAGGCGTGCGATCCGTCGTCGCCGACGTTCATGGGCCATGCGGAGGATATCGCGCGTGCGAATGGCGGACAGCTGGCGCAGCAACTGGTGGAAGTCGCTGCGCTCTGTATCGGGCTGATGAGCGCGCGAACGAGCGTTTGGAGCCAGTATTCTGAAATGGAGCGTGCGACGATCGCGGCGTGTTTTCACGACCATGCGCATGGGAAAACGCATCCGCACAACTGGCGGTTCTTCAACGTGCTCACGGGGGCCTTTCTTGAAGCGAACGAGGTGGCTGTGGATGCGGTGGCGATGGATGGGCACCTTCATGCGTTGATGGCGTTCTATGCGGGTGACGGCTGGTACCGGGACGGACTGGAGTTCGATTATTATTCGGCGTGGGCCTTTCAATTTTACGGCGCTTTGTGGTGCGACTGGACCGGGTATCAAAGGCGACCGGAAACCGCCCGGATGATCGAGCGAAGGCACGGGGAGCTCATGGCGGTGTATCCGCATTTTTTTGGCCGTAACGGGGAGTCGCTGCTTTGGGGAAGAAGCGCGATTTACCGCTGCGCCGCCTCATCGCCGCTGGTCGCCGCTTTTCGTTTGAGGGAGACGCCAATAGATCCCGGCTGGGCGCGACGCATCGCGTCGGGGAATCTTCTGCAGTTTCTTGGACGCGACGATCTTTGGATGGATGAGATTCCGAGTCTCGGATTTTTCGGCCCGTGCGATCCGGTTCTCCAAAGCTACAGCTGCGCGGCGAGTCCGTTCTGGCTCGCGAAGATTTTTCAGGCGCTGAGTTTGCCGAAGGATTCCCCATTTTGGACCGCAGTTGAAAACGAAGGCGAGTGGCCGCGGTTGGGGAGTGGCGTGCAGACGGTTTTGCTGGAAAGGCCCGGGCTGATGGCGACGATCCATGGCTCGACTGGCGCGGCGGAGTGTCGCCCGGGAAAATTGGCGCTGGCGCAATCGTGGTATCAACGCCTCGCGTTCAACACGGCTTTTCCGTGGGAAGCGGACGATGAAGCGGGGGCGACGGCGATGAGTTACTCGCTGCGGCGGCTGGGCGAAGATTCTTCGGAGGCGGCCGGCAAATGGGCGACGCCGGTGGCGATGCGGCACGGAGGGTTTCGCGATGGGGTGTTGTACCGGCAGATTATCTTTCGAAGAAATTCGCCCATGCCGGACGTGGTCATCGATCTGGCGGATATCGTAATCCCCGGCGGAGTGCTGCGGGTCGATCGTGTGCGTGCGGACGGAGAATGTGAGCTCCGGCTCGGACATTTTGGTCTGCCGCATCTGCACGGAATGGCACCGGAAATTCGCGAATGGAGGGAAGATGGGGCGCAGTTTGCGACAGCGGTATGCGGAGAGCGGGGACTTTTGCTTGCGACTTATCGCGGGTGGAGCGGTGTCGCGGCGCAGGTACACACCTGCAAGAATGTAGAAGCCGAGACGAGCACGGTGCTCTATGCGGTGCGATCCCGTGGAGAAAGAATGGCGGAGGTTTCGCTTCTCGTGACGTTGATGCTGCATCGAACGGATGGGAGGCATTGGACGGCGAGTGAGACTGATCTCGTTCGAGAGATCGTGCCGGCCACAGACTGTGAGGCTGGTGTTACGGTGTGCTTCAAAGACGGGGAAGAGCGCACGGTGGACTTCTCCCGCATCGAGGGCCGCTTAGGCGGCTAAGGCATGCCCATTTATGAAACCAAATACTCTCTCTAAAAAGTTCTGTCTTCCGCTCGCCGTTCGTATCGTGGTCGCAGCGACTGGGGTTGCAGCCTTTCACGCTGCGCCAGCGGCGAGTGCGGAGCCTGTGGCAAACACGAATCCACCGGCACCGACAACGGCGGTGGATGAGGAGAAAGTAGCGTAGCTGCGTGCCGAGGCGGAAGCGTGGGCGAGTGTGGCAGGTTCGAAACACACGGAGGCCGAGCGCACGCTGCTGGCGAGGAGTCGCGCGACACTATTGGGCAACGTGACGGAAAGTCCGGCGTGGGCGCCGTACCGTGGTATTGTCCCATCGCCCAAGGTTTATCGCGGGATATGGAACTGGGACGCGGCATTTCACGCGGTCGGGGTCGCTCATTGGGACGCGAAGCTCGCGCACGAGTAGATGGACATCATCCTGGACCGCCAGCTCGAGAATGGGATGCTGCCCGATGTTCTCCATCAGAACGGGAAGTTGAATAGCGAATACGGAAAGCCGCCGGTCATGGCATGGGCGGTGGCTGTGGTCGACCGGCGATCGCCCGACGACGCGTATATTGCGCGCGTTTATCCGAAGCTGGTGCGACTGGGACAATTTTGGGATCAGGAGCGCGGAGGGAAGAGCGACGGACTTTATTTCTACGCGGGCGGTCACCCGGGCAACGAGTCGGGCTGGGACAACTCCGTACGCTGGGATGGCGGGTACCAGCTTTCCAAGAGCGACGAGAAGCGGCTGTGGGCTATCGATCTGAAATGCTATCTCTACGCGCATTTTCGCGCGCTGAGTTATCTCGCGACACGGTTGAATCGTGAGTCAGAGGCAGCCGGATGGAGCGAACGGGCGGAGAAACTTGCGCGGCAGATCAACGATCAGCTTTGGGACGAAGAGAAAGGATTTTATGTGGATCGGGATCGTGTGATTGGAGCCCCGAGTCAGGTCCTTTCCCCGGCGGGTTTCATGCCGTTGTTTGCAGGGATCGCGCCGAAAGACCGAGCGGCGCGGGTTGCGGCTGCCGCAGCTAATCCAGAAAAGTTTTTTCCCGGTATGCCCACGGCGGCGTACGACACGCCGGGCTACGACAGTCGGGCGATGTGGCGTGGGCCGGCCTGGCTGAACACGTCTTTTTTCGCGCTTAAGGGACTGCGCGACTACGGCTACACGGAGGTGGCTGACGCGATGCGGGCGAAGCTGCTTGGGTGGGTTGCCGCGGAGCCGGAGCTCTTGCGGGAGTATTACGATTCAAAGACGGGCGAGGGACTCGGGGCGCGGCGCTTTGCGTGGACCGGCGTGTTTGCGATAGCGTTCGTCCTCGATTGGGAAAACGACCACCTGACGTGGCTTTTCCCTCGGACGAACAACGTGAATGGCGGAAGCGATTAACAGGTTTAACCGCGTGTGGATTGAGGGTGCGGTGTCCGGCTGAGACTGGTCGATACCGCCCATACCCCCAACATGGCCATCGCGTCTCCTGTTGCATCCATTCCGTTCGCCGCCAGTCGTCCCGCTCATCCACAAGCGTGGAGCGCGCTGACGTTGCTGTGGTTCGCGTTTTTTCTGAATCAGGCGGACCGCCAGATTTTGCCCGGAGTGTTGCCGCTGGTGAAAGCGGAGTTCGGTCTGGATTCGGGACAGCTGGGATTGCTCAACTCCGTGTTTCACTGGGTCTACGCGGCGTTGGTGCCAATTGCGGGATGGCTGGCGGACCGGCGCAGCCGGCGACGCGTGATCATTGTGGCGTTGGTCGCGTGGAGTGTGACGACGGGATTGTCGGGCATTGCGGGGAGTTTTTTGTTTCTCGTGCTCATGCGCGCGGCGACGGGGGCGGGGGAGGCGTGTTATTTTCCGGCGGCGGCTTCGCTGCTGACGGATTTGCATGCGCCGAAACGCACGGGGCTGGTGCTCTCGATCCATCAGTCGGCGAACTACGTCGGTGTGGCGGGCGCGGGCTGGCTCGCGGGGTGGGTGGGCGAGACGTATGGCTGGCATCAGGCGTTTTATGGATTTGGTGCGGCGGGTGTGTTCGTGGCGGCGCTGCTGGCGTGGCGGCTGCCGGATGCGCCGCGAAGTGGAGGGGTGGCGGAGAGCGCGATCCCGTTGCGCGAGCGCGTGTGCGCGGTACTGCGGGTGCCCAGTTTTTATTGGTTGATGAGCGCGTTTCTCGGAATGCTGCTCGTCAACACGGCTTATCTCGCGTGGATGCCGACCCTGTTGCACGAACGCTTCGGGCTGACGTTGTCGGCGGCGGGATTTCATGCGGCGATCTATCATCAGGCGGGAGCGCTGATCGGTGTCTTGCTCGGCGGGAAACTCTCCGATGCGTGGTTGAACCGCACGATTCTCGGGCGGCCGCTGACGCAGATCGTGGGACTGGTGCTGGGTATTCCGTTCATCGCGCTGCTCGGGCTGTCGGGTGATAAGATCGTCGTTTACGGAGCGCTGGGGCTTTTTGGGATTTGTCGCGGGCTTTTTGATTCCGCGCTGTTCACCTCGCTGTTCGCAGTGATGCCGACGCGTGTCCGTGGACTGGCTACGGGTTTGATGATCTCGCTCGCGTTTCTCGGCGGTGGCTTCGCGCCCTGGCTGGTGGGACTGCTGGCAAAATCGCAGGGACTGGGGGCGGCGCTGGCGTGGAGTGCGAGTGGCTACGCGCTCGGGGCGGTGTGTCTCGTGCTGGCCTGCTGCTTGAGTTATCGGAAAGATGCTGAACGGGCGCAGATCGCTTGAGGCCCCTGACGCTCGCCGAGTATTTATCACCCCATGGATAACGTCCCACGTGAACAGCCCCCGCACTCGTTCGACGAACACGTTGCGTCGTCGGAAGGGAGCGGCTGGCCGCGACGGGTCGGACTTTTTATCGCGGTGCTGCTGCTCGCGGCAATTGTCTGGACGCCCGCTTTTCCCGGGCTAACCGAGGGAGGTACGTGCGTGGCATTGCTCACGCTGCTCATGGGCGTGTTGTGGATCACGGAGGCGATTCCGATTCCGGCCACGGCGTTGCTACCGCTGGTGCTGCTGCCGCTGATGGGAATCGCGCCCATCAAGTCAGCGGCGATGCCCTACGCCGATCCGATCATCTTTCTTTTCATGGGAGGCTTCATGCTGGCGCTGGCCATGGAGCGGTGGAATTTGCACCGCCGGATCGCACTGACAATCATCGGTTCGGTCGGTACGAAGCCTCGCTCGTTGGTGCTCGGTTTTCTCTGCGCTGCTGCGTTTCTCAGCATGTGGACGAGCAATTCCGCAACCGCGATGATGCTCCTGCCCATCGGTGTAAGCGTTTATGGTCTCTTAAAAGCGGGAAAGCCCGGTGGTGAAATTGGCGCTGCGCTGATGCTCGCCATCGCCTACGGTGCGAACATAGGCGGCATGGGCACACTTATCGGCACACCGCCCAATGCGGTTCTTAAGGCCTACATGGAAAAGGCGCACGGGGTGGAAATAGGCTTCGGTCAGTGGATGCTTTTCGGCGTGCCGGTGGTCATCGTCTCGCTGCCGCTCGTTTATTGGATCCTTACTCGGTGGAGCTTTCTCGTAGAAAACACGGAGGTATCCGGCGTGCGGGAACGGCTGGCCGAGGAGCGCTCGAGGCTCGGTCGGATGAACTGGCCGGAGTGGGCGGTGACGGGGGCTTTTGTGGGAGCGGTTACCCTTTGGATCTCGCGCGAACTGTGGAAAGCGCCCGCGCCTAAAAGTCCGGATGCGCCGTGGCCCCTAGGCGCGCTCATCACCGATGAAGTGATCGCGATGGGCATGGCGCTGCTGCTTTTCTTCATCCCCGCAGGGCGAAGCCGGGGCGGCTTTGTGCTTGATTGGACATGCATGAAGAAAATGCCGTGGGATGTGCTCATTTTGTTCGGCGGCGGTCTCAGCCTGGCGGCTGCGATGGAGAAAACCGGGCTGGTGGCCGCGCTGGCGACCGCGCTCGAGGGATTGTCCGGCTGGCCGCCGATCGGTATCGTTTTCTTGGTGACGGCAGTGATGATCGTGGCCACGGCGCTCACGAGCAACACAGCCACCGCAACCGCCTTCCTGCCGGTGATCGGCGCGCTGGCCATTGGAGTGAACCAACCTCCGCTGCTGCTCTGCGTGCCGGTGGCCTTCGCGGCCAGCGCGGACTTTGCTTTGCCGGTGGGCACACCGCCCAATGCCATTGCTTATGGCTCAGGGCTGATCACGTTGCCGCGCATGTTACGCGCGGGGCTGCGTGTGGATCTGTTGTTTGCGCTGCTGTTACCATTGCTGATGTGGACGGTTGGTCGATGGGTGTTTGGCTTGTAGATCAACGGGACGACTTCGGCCGCGCCGCGTAATTTTTTATGAACACGACTGAACCGCTCTGCCGCTGGCATTTTCAGGAACCAACCGGTACCCCGCGCGTTTCCGAGGGGTGGCATCGCTACGAGCTGGTGGAACGCGAAGGACCGATCACCCGTGTTGAAGACGGCATTTGCGGGCGCTTCAGCATGGAGCTGCGCGAGGGACAGTGGCTGAACCTGCCACGCGCTGGCTGTGCCGGGCTGAATCTTCACGGCCCGCAGCCGTTCTCGGTCGTGGCCTGGGTGAAGCGCGCGCCGAAAAGTTTCAAGCAGTGCCAGGCGGTTGCTGGCATGTGGAACGAAACGGGTGAGACGCGGCAGTATTGTCTGTTCCTCGATCTGACGATCTGGGACAGCGCGGACTCGGTTTGCGGCCACGTCTCTGCGACGGGGAAGCCATCTCCAGGTTATGAATACTGCATGGAAGCCGGCATCGGCGCGAAGCCGGTGGCGCTCGGCGAGTGGCACCAGGTGGCGTTCACCTTCGATGGAAACTGGGTGCGCGTCTATCTCGATGGACGGCTCGATTACCGGCCCGGGCTCAGTCCTTATTTTTGGCCGCGCACGATCAATGAAGTCGGTGAGCGCGGCTCGGATTTCACGGTGGGCGCGGTGTACCGCTGGGGAGAGATGGGCAATTTCTTTGTCGGCCGTTTGGGCGGGCTGGCGGTGTACGACACGGCTCTGGACGAAGAAGCGATGAGGAGACTGCACGCGTCGCGGTCCTGTTGAGCAGCTGACCGCCTGTACGCGGGCACAAAAAAGCGGAGCTGTCATGGCTCCGCTTTTCCCCTAAGCCGAACAACCAATGAGTCAGATTGTTGCTGGCAAATTTGATGTACGAATACGGCGCGCGCGGATACGGCGCGTGAGTGCGAGGCAGAGGAGGGCGCCACCAGCCGTGAGCGCGTAGGTGGATGGCTCAGGTACTGCGGTGGGCACGGAGCCTGTGACGAAACGGTTGCCGTCGAGCTGAGCGGCGACGCCATCGAGCGTGATCTGGCTGAGTTTTTGAGCCGTGAATCCCGTACCGTTGGCAAAAAGCGATGCACCGGTGAGATCGCCGGTGAAGTTGATTGCACCGAACCAGTCGGGATTGTCGCCGGCCATTGCGAAATCGAACCACGCGCCGGAGCCGACATTGATGGTCAGTACCGCGCCAGAAGCGATTCCGAGAAGATTATTCAAGAGGAAGGTGCCGCTGCCGACATGCCACGTCTGGCTCGCGGTTACATTGAGCGCGACCTGGAAGTCGATGCCGCTGCCGAGATTGGAGATTCCACCCGAGCCAAGGCTGAGCGTCTCAGCACCCGCGGGAAGAAACGCGCCGCTGACGCCGGACTGGATGGTCAGACTGTTGGCGAGAAAATCGCCGCCATTGTCGAGACCGACAAAGTCGCTGGAGGCCAGGCTGAGATCGGCGCCGCTATTGGGCACGATATTGCCAGCCCAGTTGGCGGAGTTGCTGAAGAGATAATCGGCGCCGGCGTTGGTCCAGGTGAGCTGGGCGGTGGCGAGTGGGGGCAGGGCGGCAAGGCCGGTAATAAAGAGAAGGCTGCGAGGAATGTTCATGGGGTCAGGAGTGGTGGTTGTGAGCTGCGTTGATTGAAGTTCGCAGACACGTGATGTGCGGGCGCGAACTTGGTCTACTGAAGCAGATTCGGAGGAGGGTATGCTTCGTGGAGTACAGCACTGGTGTGTTGCAAACCTCGCACGCCTCAATCGCACGAAAATTTAACCTGTTAACACGATTTGGATACAACACGCCGGGAGCTCCAACGGCATCGCGGATTTAACAGGTTGAACTTTGGATGCTTTGAAACTTGCGCGGCGGTTCACAGGTTTCGCACAGCTTTCACCCTTTCCGGTTTTGTCGAAGCAGCCGCGGTTTTACGCGTTCCCGACGAAACTGGTTTCAGTCCCCCGCATTTATTTTTCCCCGTTTATGGCGCTTGTGCCGACACCTGCGCCTGCATCACCCAACCGTTAATCCCCCCCCCCGAAAGACCATGACGTATCGTTACGCATCTTACTTCTGGACCTGCCTCAGGCATGTCCTGCTTACCGCGCTTGCGAGCGCTTTTATCACGACACTTCCCGCCGCCGTTTACCAGGAGACTTTCAACTATCCAGACGGTACTATTATAGTAAATACGGATGTGCCTGATGGCGTCGGCGTGGGCGGCTGGCATCGCCAGTCCGGCTCGAGTGGCGGCAATGGCAGCAAGATCACCGTGAATCAGGGGGCCGTCTCCTTTGGCGGCATTAACGGGCAGGATATCTATCTGCCGCTTGGCAGCGCCGGGACGATCAACTATCCGTTTCCAATCGCAGCCAGCAGTCCCGGACCGATTTATTTTGGCTTCGATTTCAGCATCACTTCGGCGAGTGCCGCTGGGGAATCTTTCTTCGGCCTGGCCGCCAACTCTTCGAGCGTGCGCGCGGGAATTCGCGCGAAGTCGGCGGACGCAGGTTATGTGCTCGGTTATGGCGGAACGGCCATCGTCTGGAGCACGCAGGTCCTGAGTTTCGGCACCCCTTATCGGGCGGTGCTGCGCTACGATGTCGTGGCGGGAACGGTCAACAACCCGGGCACTTTATATGTTTTCCCTGTGAATCTCGCCGGCGTGGACAAGGCCACCGAAGGCAATAACGCCGCGGTGATCTCGGGACATGTGGCAGGCACGGACTGGGACACAGGAATTCCCGGACCACTGCTGAATCAGGTCAGCACATCGCCTGTTGTATCTGGTTTTACCCGACTCTTTATCGCGGACAATTTTAGCGACGCAGTCGGCAGCGTTGGACCGACGGAGGGCATCTCCGAGGACTTTGCCTTGTCCGCGGGTAATTTCACACCGGTCTCCGGGGGTACCTGGACGGTGAACGAGGGGCGTTACGTTCTCTCCGCTCCGGCGAGCGCCAGCCCCGGATTCCTGGGCAATCTCAGCGTGCATAACACCGCAATCCAGAGTGATTTTTCTCTAAGCACGGTGATGCGCATCACCGGGACCGGTGCGCTTTGGAACGACGCCGCCGTGGTCTTCCACTATCAAGACTCCAACAACTTCTATTACGTTTCGCTCAACGAAAGTAATGACGACAACACGAAGGGCATCCTGAAGGTCCAGGGCGGCGTCGTGACGCAGCTCGCCGATATCACGGCCGTGGTGGCGAGCGATACCGACTATCGGTTGAAGATCGAGCGCACGGGTTCGTTGATCGTCGTGTTTCTTGACGACGTCGAGATCGCCTCGGCGGACGACGCATCCTTCGGCTTCGGTAAAGTCGGCTATGGGACAAATAATGACGGCGCGAGCTACGACGATCTTAGCGTAATCGGAACGCTTCTCGGGCAGGCTCAGGTATCGGCGCCTGCATTCACTCCGGAGGGCGGCACTTATTTTACCGCCCAATCGGTCTCTATTTCTACTGCGACCTCGGATGTGAGTATCCGCTACACGGATGACGACACGGACCCAACTCCAACCACCGGTACGATCTATGCCGGGCCGATCGCGGTGAGCAGCGACAAAACCCTGAAGGCGATCGCTTACAAAACGGGCATGTCTCCTAGCGTGGTCGCCAATGCTTCGTACACCTTCCTCGTGGCTCCCGTGGCGAATCCCGAGTTCAGCCCAGCCGGAGGGACGTTCACCTCTGCCCAGACCGTCACGCTCTCCTCGGCGACTGAGGGCGCATCGATCCGCTACACGACGGATGGATCGCAGCCATCGCCGACCATGGGCGAACTCTACACCGCTCCCATCGCGGTCAGCAGCACGACCACCTTGAAAGCGATCTCCTACAAAACTGGCGTACCTGACAGCGATGTGGTCAGTGCCACCTATCGGATCGGGAATCTCTCGCTCGGATCCTTCGGTCCCAACGGCACGCACTGGCCGGATATGCTGCCCACTCCCTTCCTGTACGACACCACGGTGCCGCATGTGATCGATGTAGCGTGCACATGGACCGCCATTCGCGACGCGATTACGGCGCTCACACCCGCGCAGGTTTCAGCCGGAGTGCTGATCCGCGTCGCTCCCGGCGATCTTCCCGGCAACGGCTCGGGCTCGACCTCTACTCCCGTGCTTCAGAACCTCGGCTCCACCGCCTGGACGAAACGCATTACCGTCGCCCCCCGCGATGGCTACGGCACCGTCACCATCGGCATCAGCGGCAGCGTCGGCGCACGTATCCACAATGTTAACAACGTGTGCTTCGCTGGCTTCGTCGCCTACTCGCTGCGCCCCAGCGCCTGCGTCAACTCCGCCATCGCCTGGACCAAGATCACCAACTGGCTAGGCGCTTCCGCCTCCACCAACATGGCCAGCTCCAACATGGAGTTCGTCGAAGTGGTGCTGCCCGAATATTCGGTGCGCGACGTCGACAGCGCCCAAGCCGCCTCCAGCACCAACGGCGCGCTCTCGAACTTCAAGTTCATCGGTTGCTACATCGCCCCGCGCTATCGCTCGAACGGCAGCGCCCATACGGACACGTTCCAGTTCTTCGGGTCCTCGGGCTACTCCAACATGAAGTTCAAAGACTCCGTGATCTTCGCGAGCAGCAACTGCGCGATCCAGACCGGGGACTTGGACGGACTGGAGATCGATCACTGCTATATCGCGGCGGAAGCCCCGGCGCTGCACCGCTATCCGTTTCCTCAAGGCTACACGCCTCCTAACCCGCTGGATGTCACCAAGACTTTCAACGGTGGCGGTGGTAACTTCAGGGTCTACGATTCGATCCTGATCGGCCGCATGCCTTATGCGGCTTCACCATGGACGATGGTGGTCAACACCCGCATCACGGAACCGGTATCGCTCGCACTAGGGGCGACCGGAGCCTGGACGGTTGATCCGACTCTTCTCACAACCACACCAGAAGACTTCGGCGTGCCGTTGCCTACGGACGATTACCTGCTCTCGATCTGGAGTCCGTCGGCCGCTCTGACCGCTTACGAGCAATGGAAAGTTGATCAGGGTCTGAGTGCTGAAACTCTGGACACAGATACACCAGCAGATGACGGCGTGCCGTTGCTACTGAAGTATGCGACGCTCGGTTCCGTAACCATCTCCGACCCCTCTCCGGTGGTCCTCGACTCCGACAGCGCCCAGCTCTCGCTGGTATTCATACACCGCGTTCCTGCGCCGGTCACCTACCGCGTGGAAACCTCCGAGAATCTGACGACATGGCAGACACTGGCCACGCTGCCTGCGGGAGAAACCGTGTGGCAAGGTGCGTCAACCGTCACGGGCACACCGATCGATGCCCAATCGGCGCAAGCGTCTGTACTGCTGCCAGCATCCGATTCACGTGGATTCTTCCGGCTCGCGGTAGTCCTCGGCGACACCACGGTGCGCAGCCAGCCTTCGGGTTATGTTTCGCATAGCCTGCCGGCCGGCGCATCGAGCGCTTATCTCGGCCAGCCATTGCTGGCACCGGCGCTTTACCTTGGCACGGTGAAGAATGTCAGTGCGGGACAAGTGACTATGGCGGGAACGCCGTTTGTGCCGGGAGCGTTTGCCGCCAGTCCGCATTGGCTGCGTGTGCTCACCGGCGCGCAGGCAGGACGCCACGCCCTGATCACCGCCAACGGCAACAACACGCTGACAGTGGATCTGTCGGATGGAGCGGCCGAGGTGGTCGCATTGGATACAGCCGGCTGGACGCTGGCGCCCGGAGATCAAATCGAAGTTGCCCCGGCCGATACGCTCGCGTCGTTCTTCAACGATCTGGTCGTTCCCGGCAGCTCGTTGTTCACCGCCGACACCGTCGGTCTATGGAACGGCACCCGCTGGGTCTCTTACTATCGTTCCACCACGCAGAATGCCTGGATCGGACAGCTTACGGGCATGGTCGCTCAGGATAACGTCGTGCTTCCTCCGCAAGGCGCGTGGGTGCTGACACGTCGTGCAGGCCGTCCCGCCTTCACGCTGCAACTCACGGGCGTGGTTCCCGAATCGAAACAACTCCTCCGCGTGAAAGGCGGCGCCACCACGATGACTTCGGGCCGGTTCCCTGTTCCGCAGCCGCTCTCCGCTTATGCCTTCGAAGGTCCGGGAGCGTGGACGTCCGGGCTGACTGTTCAGCAGGCCGATAATGTCGGTCTGTGGGATGGAGTTCGCTGGGTCTATTACTGGCGCACGACTGCCGGTACCTGGCTCAAGCAGGATGATGCTTCGGCTACGGACTATTCCACCCTTGAGATCGCGCCCGCCCGGGCTGTCTCAGTGGTGCGCCGCAACGCGGCCGCCGGTCCCGCAGTATTCCTGTCGCAACCCCAGCCCTACACCGATCCCCGTCAATAAGCTGATGTTTGAGATCCGGGTTGCCTCCTCGACGGAGGAGCGGCCCGGGCCCGCATAATCAGGCGGACAATCGTACCATCGATTGTCCGCCTTTTTCGCGTCTGGGCGCCGGGGAAATGACTGCTTTCCCTTCGCCTTTGCGCGACGCCGATACGGCATGCGCCTTGAACGGGTTCGCGGGTTCAACGCCCCGGTGCTCTCAAAGCGAGCGGGTTTTCCCCGAAATGGCGGCGAAAGCTTCGTCGCAGGGCATCTGCGCTGCCAAAGCCGGAGGCTGCAGCGATCTCGGTCAAGGGCAGGGGAGTAGCGAGGATCATGGCGCGGGCCTTTTCGAGCCGGAGCGCGCGCAGCGCTCCGCCGGGAGTGCATCCGTGGCGTCTGGTGTATTCGCGGATAAAGTATTCCCGGGAAACCCCGGTGAGACGCGCGATGTCTTTCAGGCCCAGCCTGCCGCCGGCGTCGTTGTCCATCAGGTGCCTGCCATATTCGATCGGGTCGACCGGATCGCGGTCGGATAGCTGTTCGCGACGAAGCGAAAAGAGCAGCCGGCCCAGCATCTCCGCAACTTGGTATGGGTCGCGAAAATCATGACGATGGCTTCGCGCGATGATCTCATCGAGCAGGCGGGCGGCCTCTCCGCCGTCGCGCATGCGCACGACCGATCCAAACGCCGATCTCAACTCGTCGAAAAAAGGGCGCAGTGCTCCGGGAGAGAATGCGATGAAGCGGAGCCGGTAGGGAACCGTTGCTTCTGCCGGAAAGCCGTAGCGCGAGGGTTCATCGTGGGTGAAAAGGAGCGCCTGGCCGCGGGCTGCGAGTTCTGCCTGGCCGTCCATTTCAAAGCGCACAGCGCCGGAAAGAGTGCGTTGCACGACACAATAATCCGTCAGCGGCCGCCGGGAGTTGTCCCAGATGTAACGCGTGTCGCTCCACGTTTCGTCGTCGGCGGCGGTGAGTCGTGGATAGATGGCCGCAGGCATTAGGGGGGGGAGTTCACAAAATGACGGGCTCCGATCAACTTCTATCTCTGCACGTTCTGAGCGATATGTCGGCAGCTTCCAGGCGATCCCATGAAAACGAAATCATCCCCTTCCTCCACTTCCGGCAAAGGCCATGCAGCGCACACGCAAAGCTCCGCGGTGAGCGGTCTGCCAGGCGCTATTTCACGTAAGATCAAACTGGCTTTTCTCGGCGCGGGGAGCTTCTTCACACCGCGACTTGTGAACGATCTCGTGCGCATTCCGGGCGAGCGCGGCGGGACAATCGCGCTGGTCGATATCGATGAGAAACGCCTGCGCGTATCTGCGAGGCTCGTACGCCAGTTGCTCGCCTCGATCGGGAAAGCTCATTGGAAACTGGTGACCTCGACGGATCGCGTGGAGGTTCTCAAAGACTCCGACTATGTGGTGAACTGCATCGAGGTGAGCGGGCTCGAATGCGTGCGCTGGGACAACGACATCCCGCTCAAGTACGGGGTGGATCAGTGCATCGGTGACACGATCGGACCGGGAGGCCTGTTCAAGGCGCTGCGCACCATCCCAGTCTGGCTGAAAGTGCTGAAGGATTGTGAGCGGCTTTGCCCGGATGCACTCGTGCTCAACTACACGAACCCGATGGCGATGCTGTGCACGGCGGCGGCGAGAACTTCCTCGATGAAGGTCGTGGGCCTTTGCCACAGCGTGCAGCACACGAGTGACCAGCTCGCACGGTATGCGGGCGTTCCTGTGACGGAGCTGGAGTGGGAGTGCGCGGGCATCAATCATCTCGCGTGGTTCACCCGGCTCACTCACGCCGGGCGCGATCTGTATCCAGATCTCAAGGCCCGGTTTGCCCGCGACGTGGAAAAAGCGCTGGCGGATCACGCCGCAGGCAACGGCCCGTCTGATTCCGAATACGAGCCGGTGCCGCTGGATCGCGACATCGTGCGCAAAGACATGTGCCTTCGGTTCGGCGCGTTCATCACGGAGAGCTCCGGGCATTTATCCGAGTACCTGCCGTACTATCGAAAGAGCGCGGCTGGGCGCGCCTATCTGCGCCGTGGCTATGACGGCGGTTCGCGATTTTACGCAACGCACTGGCCGACCTGGCGTGCAAATGCGGATCGCGACCGGAATAAAATCCTGCGCGGTGAACTCGCGATGGACTGGCCGCGTTCGTGGGAGTACGCGTCCTGGATTATCGAGGCGAAGGAGAAGAACTCGCCGTTCCGGATTCATGGAAACGTCATGAATTCCACCGATGGCGGTGGGCCACTCATCGCGAATCTACCGGCGTGGGGTTGTATCGAGGTAGCCTGCCTGATCGATGCCAACGGCGTGCAGCCGATTCGCTACGGTGCGTTGCCACGGCAGATGGCGGCGGTCTCCGCGAGCAATCTCAGTTTCTTCGATCTCGGAGCGGAAGCGGCGATCAACCGGAGCGTGGAAACGGCCGTGCATGCGTTGCTGCTGGACCCGCTCACATCAGCGGTCTGCACGCCGGCTCAGATCGAGGCGATGACGCTTGAGCTCTTTGCTGCGGAGAAAGCGTTTCTACCTGAGTACCGATGAACGAGTAGCACGCCCGTTCGCGAAAAATTTAACAGGTTTAACGCGGACGGGTTTGGATATTTTGCGAGCGTTTGCACGGTACGTTTATTCGCGGTCGCCCCCGGCCGGATTTCCCCCCTCGTTGATTTCCACGGCCTGTCCGTCGGCGATTCTCTCTTCTCTTCCCAACACCATGCATACCCCCCGACTCCACCTCAGTTCTCCGGCCCGTTCATCGGTGCGCCGTTTCGATCTTCTTTTGTGGTTATTGTTCGCCCTGCCGGTCGCGCTATTCGCGCAGGCCACGGGCACCATCACCGGTCAGGTATTCAAGCCTGGCACCGGAGAATTTGTTCGTTCAGCCGAAGTGCGGATCTCTGGAACGAACCAGGTCACTGATACGGATCGTGAAGGCTCCTATGTCTTCACCGGCGTACCGGCAGGCGACGTGACCGTGGAGGTTTCCTTCACCGGTTATGAAACAGCCAAGACGACCGTAACGGTCGTCGCAGGCCAGACCGTCACGCGTGATGTCAGCCTCTATACTGCTGAACAGCGCACGATGGGAGATGCTGGCGAGGTCATCGAACTGGAGGCCTTTATCATTTCTGCCGAAGTGGAAGGGCAGGCGAAGGCTACCCAGAATCAGCGCCGCTCGATGACGATCGGCGATCACGTCTCCTCGGACGAGTTTGGCGATGTGGTCGAAGGTAATATCGGTGAGTTTCTCAAGCACCTTCCCGGTGTCGATCTCGAGTATGTGCAGTTCGACGCGCGTGGTCCTCGTATGCGTGGTCTCGATCCGCAGTACGTCGGTGTCACGATGGATGGCGTGAAACTCGCCAGTGCGGATGCCTTCAACGCAACCGTGGGCACAGATAACGCGGGTGCCGATGGCAGCCGCGCCTTTGGTTTTGAGTCTATCTCCCTTTCGAGTGTCGATTCCGTGGAGGTCTATAAAAACCTCAGCGCTGACCTTGATGCGGATGCGCCGGCGGGCACTATCAATCTCCGCTCGAAGCGTGCTTTTGATCGTTCGGGTCGGCGGATAAGCTACACAGCCTCCCTCTCGGCCAATTCCGAGGAGTTCCAGTTCGAGCGCACTTCGGGCCCTGGCGATTATAAGCATCACAAGGCGCTGCCCTCCGTTTCACTGGAGTACTCGGACATCTTCCTCAACAAGCGGCTCGGCATCATCCTGACCTATAACCGCTCGAGCCTCTACAACGAGTTTCAGCAGTACTCGATGACGACGGTGAATCGCACGGCCACCGTAGCTGATCCCCGTGTGGCGGTCCCGCAGACCATCACCTTCACGGACGGTCCCAAGCTCACAGACCGCGAGACTTTCGGCTTTCGCGTCGACTACAAACTCTCACCCCGCCTCTCGTTCGGCGTGAACACCACGTTCGCGAAATACCACGCTACTTGGGATAACCGTCAGTTCCGTTTCGTGACTTCGACCAACAACAACGCAACCTCACGCGCCACAGTTGTCGGTTCCGACCCGATGGTGAGCTTCACTTCCAGTGCTGCTAACTCTTCACTCACGCTCACCGGCGACGGTGCCGACAAGTTCACAGACACGACCAGCATCATGCCGAGCTTCGATTGGAAGCCGACCAACACACTGACCGTCGAAGGGCGTTTTGGCTGGTCGAAATCCGACAACGAGTATCGCGCGATTTCGGAAGGCAAAGCGCGCAGCACAGTCGTCGATGCGCTGTCGGGCATTCAATACACCGCGAACCGTACATCCATCGGTTCTGCTGACTGGACCTTCAATCAGGTAGCTGGAGCTGATTGGGGCGTAGTCACGAACTATAAGAACCCGCGGATCACCGATGAAGGCCGCAACGACTCCAATGAAGTTTATAGCGGTGGTCTCGACATCACCTGGAAGCGCCCGATCATGGGGCTGCCCACTTTCTTTAAGGCGGGCATCAAGAGCCGCGAAGACTATCGCAAGTTTGCGGATCGGCGGAGCTGGTACACTTGGCGGTACGATGGTCCCGGCGGTGGCGCCACGGGTAACTTCCCTGCGAATACGCTTACCGGCGATTCGATCGACATGAGCGCACTGGACATCGATTTCAATTCGCTGAGCAACCTGCCCCCCGCATTCCCCGGTCGTAGCTATGCCGCCGATCTCTACCGCTCGAATCCTGAGCTGTTCACCCAGACGGGAGCGACCCCTGCGAATCACTATGCGGCCTTCATCGGCAACAATCGTAACGTGTATGAACGTGTCGATGCGGCCTATGTGCTCGCCAACACGCGCATTAACCGACTCCAGATCCAAGCTGGTGTCCGCTTCGAGAAAACCACCGATGTGATCCAGCAGCCCACGCAGCGCACACGCGCTGAGATGGTTGCGGGCGGTTACACTCTCGATGCAACTGGTCGCGCGACCACGATCCCCGGCTTGCAATATCAATTCCGGTCACTCCCTGATCTGGAGAAGGAGACTTCCTACGATCATGTTTTCCTCAGCTCCGCGCTTAAATACACGATCACCGATAACTTGATCGCTCAAGTGGGTATGCATCAGGCGATCAACCGTCCGCCGCTGACCGTCATCGCCGGTGTCACGACCTTCAACGAGCAATCGCTGATCATCTCCGCTCCAAATCCCGGTCTTCTCCCCGAAGAGTCCAATAACTACTCGGCTAAACTGGCGTACTATCTTCCCAAGTCCGGCACGCTTTCAGCAGGTGTTTTCCAAATCGACATCGATAATCTCCGCGTCGACTTTGATCGTCCGCCTGGCACGTGGTTTGACGAATTCCCCGAGATCGACCCCGTGACTTATGGCGCGTACACCGTCCGGTCCACGGTCAACAGCGAGAACTCCCGTCGTTTCCGCGGCGTGGAGCTGGAATACCGCCAGGGCCTCTATTTTCTGCCCAAGCCCTTTCTCGGCTCCAACGTCTACGCCAACTATACCCGCGCCTATGCTGACGTCCGGCGCGGTGGCATGGCTCCGCACCAGATCAATGCAGGTGCGACCTTCCGCTACAAACGGCTCTCACTCGGTGGCAACGCCATCTGGACTTCTGACACACCCTGGACGAACACAGCCAATTCGGTGCGTTTCCGCGACGAACGCATCCGTACCGATGTGAATGCCAGTTTTGTCATCAATAAGTGGGCGACGCTCGTGCTCGCGGGACGCGATGTCGGCAACGTCGGCCAGAGTCTCATCGAGAAGCGCGCAGGCCGGTCAGACGAACTCGTTCAAAAAGATCTGTACGGTGCGCTTTGGACGTTCTCGGTCAAGGGCAGCTTCTAAAAGCGGCTTTTCTGCCGGCTACTTCGCATCATGTACCAGTGACCGCATCCTCCTTACTAATCTCTCCTCAATGGAAACAACGCTCCCGTGCTGTCATGGGAGCGTTGTTTTCCATGGTGATTCTTCTGTCGTTGTCAAAAGCGGCGGAAGTGAGCCCTCAGGTGATGGTGGATCGGTATCGCGAACTTTTGCTGGCTGGTTACGCGCGTGGTTCTCCGCCGGTAAGCTGGGAGGGCAAGCAGGCCGCAGTCTGGATTTCCGAGATTAGGCAGGATGGCAGCTGGTCGGATATCGATTATTCAAGTACGGCGGGAGGGGCGTGGCCGGTGGTTGATCATCTGCGCCGGATCCGCGTGTTAGCCCGGGAAACCGCCGATCCGAAATCCGCACTCCATCGGAGCGCCAGCGCCGAACGCGCGCTCTTTAGTGCGCTCGATCACTGGACCGAGAAGCGTTACCAGAATCCGAACTGGTGGCAGAATCAGATCGGTGTGCCCCAGGTGATGCGCGACATCATCGTGCTGCTCGGCGCGCGCTTGGCCGGAGACAAACGCGAAAACGCAATGGCCGTGTTGAAGCAGTTCAAAGTGATGGAGGCAGGGGTGGGCGCGAATACGGTCTGGAGCGCGGAACTCGCGCTGATGGCGGCTGCGCTTGAGGATGACTCCGCGACCGTGATGGAGATGAGCCGGCTGATCGCTGGGGAAGTTGTGAAGGGCGGGGCCCAAGGTATTCAGTCCGATTTCAGTTTTCACCAGCACGGTGCGCGCTTGCAGCAGTTTCATTATGGCGGCTCGTTTTTCCAAGATACCACTCGGATCGCATGGCTGCTGCGTGACACGCCTTGGGCATTTCCGGAGGACAAGGTGCGTCTCCTTGCCCATCTTGCAGGTGAGGGGAGCGTATGGATGAGTCGCGGCATAGTCACGGTACCGGGCACGCTGGATCGGGCGGTGAGCCGCCCGGCTGCGCTCGCGGGAGCCGATCTGCGTCCGGAGCTGGCGTTACTGGCAGATCTCTTGCCTGAACGAAAAAAAGAACTCTTGGCGGCGTCGCGGAAGCAGGGAAACGGACAGGCGGTAAAAGCGGGGTTTCGAGCGTTTCCTCATTCGGACTTCGCGACCTATCATGCGCCGGCTTTTAGCTTCTTCGTGAAAACGGTGTCGGCTCGCTCTGAGCTGACAGAATCTATCCAACGGGAGAACCGGCGTGGGCGTAAGCTCAACTGGGGCGATCATTATGTGCTTACCTCCCGTAGTGATTATGTGGATCTGCCTCCGGTCTGGGATTGGGAGTTGTTGCCCGGAGTGACTTCCGCTGCGGACATCGACACCCTCCAACGACGACCCTTCGTGGGAGCGATCGAGTCTCAGGGGTCGGGCGCGTCAGCCATGGATTACGCGACGGGCAAAGGGGATGCGGTGACTCTCACCGCCCGAAAATTCTGGGTGGCTCACCAGAATGTGGTGATTGGACTGATCGGCGCTCTGACGAGCACTCAGACGGGAGAGCCGGTGCGCACGGCGCTCGATCAGCGGCGATTGCGCGGAGCGGTGACGGTGGCGGATGCCGAGGGAACCACTACGCTCCCGACCGGCCGCCAGGAGCGACGCGGAGTGGCGTGGATTCACCATGACGGGCTTGTCTATGTGCCACTGGGCGCGGCGGCGGTTTCATTCTCGCTGGGGCCGGTGTCGGGCGCGTGGCGGGACATCAATTTGAACGGGCCGGTCGATCCAGTTTCGGAGAATATTTTTCTGGCAGTGCTGGAGCACGGACTTTCACCGCAAGGCGTCGCGAGCGGGTTTGTGGTGATACCTTGCGACAGCGTGAGAAAGGCCGCCCGCTTGGTGAAGAAGCCCTCGTGGAGCATCCTGAGAAACGATGCGGAGGCGCAGGTCGTGCGGTTCGCGGACGGGACGTGGATGGCCGCATTTTATGTCGCCGGAAAATTTAACGTTCCATCACACAAACTCTCCGTCGAGACAGATGCGCCCTGTTTGTTGATCTTCAACCGCGGTGAGCTGCGAGCCAGCGATCCTTCGCATGAAGGCCGCACGGTGCGCGTACGCGTCAATGCGCGTGACTATTTCCTGGTGTGCCCGCCCGGCGGGAAAACGTCCGAGCCAGTTTCTTTCTGAACTATGTTTTTCCCATGAACTCTCCCAAACCACGCGGCCTGTTCGTTCTAGACGACTGGGCCTACGAGCAAATTTACGGGCAGGAGCTGGATGCCGCCGTCCGTCAGCGTCTGGAGATCGTCGCACCTCCACTCAACGGAGCTGCGCTGCTGAAGAACCTGCATCTGTTGCAGGATGTGGAAGTGATCATGGGAGGCTGGGGCATGCGCGTGATGGACGAAACGTTTTTGGAGGCAGCTCCCAAACTGCGCGCCGTTTTTCTCGGCGCGGGCTCGGTCAAGGCCGTGGTGTCGGAGCCGTTCTGGCGGCGTGGGATCGAGATTGTGTCGGCTTATTCTATGAACGCCATCCCGGTTGCCGAGTTCACCGTGGCGGCGATTATTTTCAGCCTGAAACATGTCTGGAAATACGCGCTCGGGATGCAGCGCGAGAAACGCTATCTTCCCAAGACGGGAACGATGCCCGGAGCGTATCGCACGACGGTCGGGCTCATTTCCTTGGGCGCGATCGGACGGCGGACGGCGGATATGCTCAAGTCCTACGATCTTCACGTGATCGCTTACGATCCCCAGTGTTCGGCCGCGCAAGCGGCGGAGCTCGGCGTCGAACTGGTTTCCCTGGATGACGTTTTCAAGCGGTCACATGTTGTTTCGCTGCACGCCCCCTGGCTGCCTGAAACAGAGCGCATGATCACCGGCGCGCATTTTGCCGCGATGCGCACGGGTGCCACCTTTATCAATACGGCTCGCGGAATCATCGTTCGCGAGCAGGAGATGATTGAAGTTTTACGCGTGCGACCTGACCTGACCGCCCTGCTCGACGTGACCAAGCCCGAGCCGCCGCCGCCGGACTCCCCGCTGTTTACACTGCCAAATGTCGTGCTGACGCCGCACATCGCAGGCGCTATGGACGAGGAGTGCCGCCGGTTGGGGCATTTTCTCGTGGAGGAACTCGACTGTTTCCTTGCGGGCAACAATTCGAAGTGGCGCTTGCGGCGGGAGCAGATGGCTTGGATGGCATAAGGCCCCTTCATGACTACGCCCGATCCCAATCCTGCAGACTCATCGGCCAACGTTGAGAAACCAGCGGCGCGCAAGACGTGGTCGGCCGGTACGCGTGTGTACACGTTGGGGACGCTGGTGGCGCTTTTCGCGTGGCTGTTGATTGGCGATTTCGCGTGGGCTACGCGGGAGCGATCGGTGGGGCCGATGGCCCAATGGTATCTTAATTCGCTCCAGATTCCCAATCTGCTGTTCGGGCTGCTGATCACCTCTTTTCCGGCGGCGCTGTGGTTGGTCCTAGGACCGATCATCAGCATGAAATCAGACCGCCACCGTGGTCCACGCGGTCGTCGTATCCCGTTTTTGCTGACAATGGCACCGCTCGCGGGGCTTGGTATCGTGGGTATCGGGCTCACGCCGCTGCTCGCGGGCTGGTTGCATGCGGTGCTCGCACCTGAACATGCGTGGGGGAGTGGTTTGCACGGCGCGCTCGATGGCACGGCAGCGGGTGCATGGATGCTGGAGATACTGCAGAATGAGCGGATCGTGGCTGTCTGCTGCTTCGGTATTTTTTGGGCGATGTACGAACTCGCCACCATCGCGGTGCCAACACTGCTTGGCGGGCTGATCAATGATGTCGTGCCGAAACCGCTGCTCGGGCGTTTCTATGGGCTGTTTCGCGCGGTAGGCCTGATCGATGGGATGATCTTCAATTTCTGGCTGATGGGGAAGGTGCCCACTCATTTCACGCTGATGCTGGTCATCATCGGCATCACCTACACCGTCGCGTTTATGTGGATGTGTTTTCAGGTGAAGGAGGGGGACTATCCGCCGCCGGAGCCGCAACCGGAGCGTCGCGGATTGAAAGGGTGGTGGACCGATCTGAGGCGTTATGTGCGCGAGTGCTTCACGAACTCCTATTATCTGAGTGTATTTGTGATGTGGATGTTCGCGAGCCTCTGCTTTCAGCCGGTCAATGTGTTTGCGCTTCCGTATGCCCGGAGTCTCGGCGTGGACATGGATCTTTACGGCAAGATGCTCGCGCTGACGTTTCTGGTTTCACTCGGATTCTCCTACTTTCTGGGCTGGCTGGTGGATAAATTTCATCCGCTGCGAATGGTGATGGTTTCCCTCGCCGCGTATGCCGCGGTTACGCTGACAGGATCGCTTTATGCCACCACCGCCAATGCGTTTTTGGTCGCGTGGGTACTGCACGGTGTTTTCTCCGGCTGCTATTACACTTGTGTGGCTTCGCTCGGGCAGCGGCTTTTCCCGCATCACAAGTATGCACAGTTTTTCTCCGCTTCGAGTATCTTCCTGTCCCTGGCCAACATCGTGCTGGCACCGGCGATCGGCTGGACGATCGATGCGACGGGCAAAGTTTATCGCCTGACGTTTCTTTTTGGAGGCGGGCTGGCGGCGCTTGCGCTGGTGTGCGCGTTTTTCGTGTACCGGAAGTTCATGCGCTTGGGCGGACCGAAAGATTATGCAGCGCCCGAATGACGAAATCTATCGGTTGCGCGCTCAGTGTGAACGCTGGCCAGCGGACAAGCCGCTCGCCGGGCGCGAATTTTCACGTGAGGTGTTCCTGGAGACGGATGTTGTCGAAGCGTCCCTCGCCTGGAGGAGAGGTGCTGTAGAAAATCCACGCGGGGCGATTATCATTTGCCCGGGTGGAGGCTACGAAGTTCTCGCGACGGCACACGAGGGGAACAACGTGGCGGACTGGCTAAACGCACATGGATTTGCGGCGTTCGTGCTTCGCTATCGGGTGCCACAGCCTGGAGCGCCGGCACCGCTCGAGGATATTCGTTCGGCGCTGCGTCTCGTCAGAGAACGAGCTGACTATTTTGGCGTTCCTCGTGATCGTGTAGGTGTGCTGGGGTTTTCGGCGGGCGGACATCTTGCGGGTTGCGCCGCGCTGATGGTCCCGCCTGATGACAAGATTGAACGGCCCGATTTTCTCGCGATGATCTACCCCGTTGTCAGCATGTGCGAAGCGTGGGCGCATCGCGGGTCGGTCGATACGCTGCTCGGACATAAGCGAGATAGCTCGCTCGGAGAACATTACTCGCTCGAGCGGCAGGTTGCGGACTGCGCTCCGCCATTGTTTCTCGTACACGCCCGGGACGACGCGCTCGTTCCGGTGGAGAACTCGCTGGCTTTGCAAGCGTCCTATCGCGGTGTGGAGGCGGAGTGCACGACGTATTTTCCTGCCGAGGGAGGCCACGGCTTCGGGCTGGGCAGGACTGGAACTGAAGCCGGGGACTGGCCCCGGCGATTGCTCCTGTGGCTGAACGCTCGATGCTCAGCAGTTGCGAAGGTATAATTTTATCATCGATGAACGCACCCGTGTTAGACCCTCTCCCGCGCAGCGTCCGGCTCGACGACTGGCAGCTCTATTTTGATCCATCCTGCGTACAAGATCCCGCACGATTGCCAGCAGGTTGGCGGGATCAAGCGGTTGCCGTAAAAGTGCCGCACGTGTGGGAGCAAATCCGTCCGGGTTATGACGGAGCGGGGTGGTATCGGTGCGTGGTGAATGCCGGTGCGGGGTCATTGGGTCAGATTTGGCGCGTGCGGTTTTCGGCAGTAAATTATCGTGCGCAGGTCTTTCTTAATGGTGTCTCGTTGGGCGCGCATGACGGCGGGTATACGCCCTTTGTTGTAGAGTTTGGTCCATGGCTGCGTGCGGGTGAGAACGAACTGCTGGTGCGTGTGATCGATCCGCCGCGTGAATACGCAGTCGAAGGACTTCAGAGCAGCCATCCGCTGCGTCAGACCGCGCTGCCGACCTACAAGGCGGGTTGGTACTATTCGTTTGGGGGCTTGTGGCAGCCGGTGCATTTGTTGCGCACCGAACAAATCTGGATCGAGGACGCATTCATCCAGCCGCGACTGAATCCGCGAGAGATCACGGTTAATTACACGCTTGGGCTGGCAAACAGTGGCGTTGCTGGTGGTGAGTTGCGTTTTTGGGTGACGCGTCGTGAAGGCGGGCTGTCGCTGGCCGAAGGGCGCGTGGCGGTTTCTGGCGCAGAAGGCATTTTCAAAGTGGCTCTGCTGGATGCGCCGCTGTGGTCCTGTGAGTCACCAAATTTACTGATGCTCCATCTGGACTTTGAAGGTGCATCGGGCCGCGACTCGCGCAGCTGGAGATTTGGGCTGAGGGAATTCACGACAGACGGCTCGCGTTTTTTGCTCAACGGAACGCCGATCCACCTGCGCGGAGTTCTGCATCAGGGCGGATTTCCGCGTACGCTCGTGTATCCGCAGGACGAGGCGATGGCGCTCAAGGACGTGCGTTCGATCCTCGATGCGGGGTGCAATCTTTCGCGCATCACTTTGCGTCCAGCCAGCCCGCGCGAGTTGGATTTGTGTGATGAACTCGGGCTGATGGTCATCGGCGAGCCTCCGATAGGCTGGGTTGCCGACGACGACCAGATCGACGCGCGCTGTCTTCAAGAAGTGGAGGAAATGATCCGTCGCGACCGGAACCGCCCGTCAGTCGTGATGTGGACATTGCTGAACGAGTTTAGTGACACCGTCTACTTCAAGCATAAGAGCCCGCGTGCGTTGATCGAGGCGGCGTGCCGACTCGGGCTAAGCCTGGACCCGACGCGTTTGATGACGGGCAACTCCGGGCGTGGAGTTGGCGAAGCGGTTTCGGGCAACGGCATTTTTGGTCAAGGCCGTGCGCCAGTTCCCATTCAGGATGAGCATATTTATCTGCGGAATTTCCCTTCGGCGCAGGAGCTCGATCAACGCATCGTCTCTGTTGGTCGCAACGAGCCTGGACTTCTCTTCGTTAGCGAGTTTGGCACTAGCGCATTGCCTGATCTTGAGCGTGTGCTCGCTACCTACTCGGATGCGGAGCGCGCGCTTGGATTGGAAGATTACCGGCAGATGAAAAACTACCGCGACGAAGTCGTGCGTGGGTGGGAAGAGTTCGATTTGGCACGTTATTTTGGATCGCTGCAGCAGTTTTATCACGCGCTAGGCTATGATCAGGCGGAGATGGTGCGGCTGGAGCAGCGTGCGTTGCGGCTGAATCCCCGAGTCGCCGGTTACGTGATTACGCAGGGCGCCGACGCGTCGAGTGAGTTTGGCGGTATCGTCGATCTCTGGCGTGAACCGAAGCGTGTTTATGCGGGTTTCCGCGAACTCAACCGCGAGAAAGTTCTCCTGCTTGATACACCGGGCACCTGTTTTGCGGAGGGGGCTGAAGTGAAATTGCGAGTTGTCGTCTCAAACTTAGGACCGCGGGCGCAGAGCGTGCGCGGTGGAGTTAGCCTGCGATATGCGGAGGAAGTCGTTCACGCATGGGAGTTCTCCGGTGACGCCGGCTGGAGTTCGGCGTTGTTGGAAACGACCTTGCCGCTGGATCGAGCTGGCCGGTGGCAACTGCGTGCGGACGCGACCTGTGGTGGAGAGACCATCTCAGATGAGGTGACGCTCACTGTATTCGGGACGCCTCGTTTCAAGGGAACGGAAATTTTGCTGATGGACAGCAGTGTCGCTCCCCACGGAGCGGCGAGATCGGAGATTGGTGAGCAACTCACGACTCTGGGCCTGAAGACAATCAAGTTTGGTAATCAGGCCAACGCGGCGAAGCTCCCGGTGGTGGTCCATCTCCGAGGACGCGATCGCACGCTGAACTATTTTGAAAATCAGCGCGTGCTGCGTCGTGAAGTCGAGGCCGGTCGCACGGCGCTCTTCGTGGACTGCGATCTCGCCTACCTGCATTATTTTTTCGGCGAAGACACACCGCGCGAGATTTACGGCAACGGCGCTTTTGCCGGAAACATGGGTTTCGCGTTTGATGATGCGTTGTTCGGTCATCTGGGACCCGAGCGCCAGATAGGGCCCGCTTATGGCGCCTGTTATCCACGCATCCATCCTTGTGCGAAGAGCGTGCGGAAGGCTGGTGGCGAAATTCTCGCGTTGCACGCGATGCCCTATCAGTTCGGCCGGCCCGACACGATCGAGTGGGGAGCCACCCTATATACCAAACGGTACGGAGCCGGTCGCGTGTGGGTTTGCTCGTTCCGGTTGTTCGAGGCCATTGCCGCTGGTGATCCCGTCGCGGTGGACTTGCTTGATCGCATGCTCGAAGCGGCCCGGGCGCATCATTGAAAGAAATGGCCATGAGCGTTCAGGTATTTTGCGACGACCGATTTCATCCTGCTGCGACAGTGCGGGAAGGGCTGGCGCCGCTGGGCAGAGACTGGAGTTTTGTTTGGACCGATAATGTGCACGAGTGGAAACCCGAGTCGCTCGCGGATTTCCCCGCGGTGATTCTGAGTAAGTCAAACACAGCGTCGGCGACCGACTGGAGTCCCTGGCTGGTCGGCGGCAAGGAGACTGCCTTTCGGGATTATGTCCGAGCGGGAGGTGGACTGCTGATCGTTCACTCTGGCTGCGCGAGCTACGCACAAGTGGAACCGATGCGAGCCGTGACAGGCGGTGCGTTCACCCATCACCCGCCTGCGTGTGAGGTAACGATAGAGTCAACGGACGACCATGCATTGACCGCGGGCGTCGATGCGCGGTTCTCGGTTTTTGATGAACACTACTTTGTGACGCTGGATGATCTGGATGCGGATGTGTTTTTGCGCAGCCGGTCGAGCCATGGAATGCAGCCGTCCGGTTGGACGAGAAGAGAGGGAGCCGGTCGTGTCTGTGTGCTCACGCCGGGCCACTTTGCACAGGTCTGGCTGCATCCTTCTTTTCAAAAACTGCTGGCAAACGCCCTGCGCTGGGTGTCGGCATCATGAGCGAGTCGGTATTATCTTCTGAGGAGAACTTGGAGCGTTTCCGTCCAGGTGAGGTTTGGACGGATACGGCTGGCGTTCCCATCAATGCACACGGCGGCGGTATTTTGCGCCACGGTGCGACCTACTACTGGTTCGGGGAACATAAGATCGCCGGGCCGTGGGGCAACGAAGCGCACGTGGGCGTTCGTGTCTATGCGTCGGAAGATCTGGTTCGCTGGCGCAACCAAGGCATCGCGCTTGCGGTGAGTGCTGATCCGGCGAGCGAAATTGCAAGCGGCTGCATCCTGGAAAGACCGAAGGTTATTCATAACCGGCACACCGGTCTTTTTGTGATGTGGTTTCACCTGGAGCCGCCAGGCGCAGGTTATACGGGCGCGCGGAGTGGTGTGGCGGTGGCGAATGCTCCGTGTGGTCCCTATCGTTATCTGGGCAGTCTGCGACCGAACGCAGGAATCTGGCCGTTGAATGCCGATGCTATGCTGCGTCAAATGCTCTCAGCGGAGGAAGCGGACTCGCTGGCGGCCCGGCGCTTCAGCGGAGGGCCGGAGGCGGATTTTCCCGCTGATTTGATTCAGCGACGCGATCATGAGGGCGGTCAGATGGCGCGGGATATGACCCTCTTCGTGGACGAGGATGACATCGCGTACCAGATCTACTCTTCCGAAGAAAACGGCACGCTGCATATTTCTCAGCTGACGAAAGACTATCTGCATCACGAGGGCCGATACATCCGGGTGTTCCCCGGTGGATTTAACGAGGCGCCGGCACTGATGAAGTGGAGCGGCCGGTATTTCCTGTTTACATCGGGATGCACGGGTTGGAGGCCGAACGCACTCCGACTGGCCGTGGCTGATTCCATCTGGGGGCCGTGGACCGATATGGGTAATCCCTGTGTGGGAACTCCACAGGAATCAGCCACGACTTTTCAGTCTCAGCCGACATTCATTCTCCCGGTGAATGAAAAATCCGGTCGATTCATTTTTATGGCGGATCGATGGGCTCCTAAGAATCCGATCGACGGACGCTATGTTTGGTTGCCGGTGGATTTGTCTGACTCACGCCCGACTGTGCGCTGGCACAAAGAATGGACGATCAGTGCCAGCTGAAGGCGTTGACCGATCAGTGTTAAAGGGGGCAGTGATTTCTCCATGACTACACAGGTTAACACCTCAGCCACAATTCGGCGCAATACACCGACGTGTTGGACGATTTCTCACATGCGGCGATCTCTTTTTCCGCTGTGTCAGTGATTCTGATCAAGGATCGATCTACTGTATTGGATTTCAATTACGTACACCAGTAATTTCATAGATGTAAGAATTCTCGATGGCACATGCGTATTGTAGGCTGTTTTGTCGGCCACAAACAGCACCTTGCTCGGCGATGAAAAATTGTTGATCCCATAGTTCTCACGGATGAGGTCCGCCTCGTCTGAGTCGTCCAGCCAATCGTTGAAATCGACAAAGCACTCGAAGTGTTTGTGGCCGTCGCGCTCGCACCAAATTTCTGGAGTTATGGACATGCGCGTGTCTCGATTTACGATTTTCGGGGGCGGCCGCGGCGGCCGGTGCCGGAAGCGGCGGGGACGGAGACTTTGCAATTGGCGGGTGAGCCGGTGAGTTCGGCGACGACGGCGGCGAGGAAGGACGTGGCGGTGGCGAGCTGGGTTTCCAGCGCGTCCACCAAGGCAATCACTTTGTCCACCTTCGCCACGATCCGGCGTTGTTCGGCGAGGGGGGAATTGGTATTGGGATACGCTCCCATTTTCCTTTGTTGATAATCGGCGTAGCTGAACCTGAAGCATTGGCGCGGACTTGCTCCTGAAAGTGCCCAGCCGTCATCGCTGAGAAAACTTACTCGGGTAACGCACTCTTCAGTCGAACGGAATTGATCTGCTGATTAAACCCCATCGGTTGCACGCAGATCGCCGCTTTCCCAATGGAGCCCCCGATACACACCATCAGAATGTCAGATGCGATGGCGTCTGTGCTGTTTTCCAGTCCTCTACTCGTAGTCGCTTTCTCTGGCGCGGTAAAACTGCCGCTTGGAGTGATTTGGCCGGGACCAATAAAAGGAAATCTTTCCCCATAATTTTGGGGCTCATTTGTGGCAGGAGTTCTGCCGGTTCTACAAAGCCCCAGCGAGCCGAGTGCCCTCCATCGCCTATTCGAGGGAAGATCGAACAACGAATCGATGTTGCTGCTGGTTTCCGCCGGTTCGTCGTTGGGGTCTTGGAGGACGAGTTGGCCTTGGACGGCGAGGGTGAGGATGTACTTCCGCAAATCGGAGGGCGGAATGCTGAAGGATGAATGAAAGAGCAGAGTCTGGTTCGCGAGCGTGGGGGCTTCGGCGAAGCGGGCCAGCGTCGCGCGGGCGAGCGCGGCGTGCAGCGTCTCCCGTTCCTGCTGCCGCAACTCCAAGCGGTCACACAAGGCCATCAACTCATCCACCTTCGCCACGATCCGCTTCTGCTCGGCGAGTGGCGGGAGGGGGATCATCGTCCTTCCTAGGTTCTTCTGGTTAATTGAAGCTTGGTTGATAGTGCGTTGGGCTATGGAGACGAAGTAAAGGCATCGTCGTTGGAACTGAAGGAGCTGGGGATGTTCAGAATCCCCGCGTAGCCTAGAGCCTGGAGGCGAGAGAGAAGAGGTCGGGAGGGCGTTGTACAACGCCGATTGGCGTTCGCCCCAGTAGCGAGGCGTTCAGGTCAGACCTTGCTGCCAAGTCTGGAGCTTAAACCGTGGACGATTGATTGAAAGGCACTTGTATTTCTGGAGGCACAAGTTTTCCGCTAATGTTTCGGAGGCATAAGATGCCCGTGGCGGACAACTCATGCTTCGGTCGACACTCGGTGTCGCCGGAGTCTTCTGCCTGCTTGGTGGGTCGACCGGGATTCGAACCCGGAACCAACAACTTAAAAGGATGCTGCTCTACCATTGAGCTATCGACCCCCAGGCAGAAGAAGGGTCGAAAAAGGTTTTCCGCCGGGGCTTTGCAAGGCTTTTTTCGGCGCTGCGTGATAGTCCCGACGCGATTGGGCTGGCCGGGAGCGGCTGGCCGGAAAACATATGATGAATTACGCAACAAAGTACGGAGAGCCCGAGTCATCCAAATCTGAAAAAGTGGGAACAATCGAAAAATACACCCATCAAAGTTCCGTTGAACGTATGTCAACGAAAGCTCAGGACGTGGCCTTGGACCGTATTCTGGTAGATCGCTTCAAAGGCGGTGATCAGGCGGCATTCGATGAAATGGTGACGCGCTACTGGGACCGCATTTATGCGATGGTCCACCAGCTTTTGCGCAACCAGCAGGACGCCGAGGAGGTGACACAGGACGCGTTTATCCGGGCGCATCGCGGGTTGGTGAATTTTCGCGGAGAGTCGGCTTTCTCGACGTGGCTTTATCAGATTGCGACGAATCTCGCCCGGAATCGCTACTGGTACTGGTGGCGTCGCAAGCGGGATAAGACGGTGTCGTTTGACCAGCCGGTGAGTGAGAGCAACGACATGCCGTTGTCGGAAGTTTTCGCGGCGGAGATCGAGTCGCCAGACGAGATCACGGTCACGCAGGAGTTCGTGGACCGGATCGCCAAGGGTATGGAAAAACTGGGTGCCAAGCACCGGGAGATTCTGATTCTGCGCAACGTGAAGAACCTCTCGTATGAGGATATTGCCGCGATTCTGAAGATTTCGGTTGGCACGGTGAAGAGTCGCATAGCACGCGCCCGCGAAAGCCTGCGCGCCAAAATGGGAGATGATTTCAAATGAACGAATCGCGTTTTATCGAACTGCTCAACCTGTACGTTGATCAGCAACTATGTCCGCAAGAAGCCGCTGAGCTGGAGGCTGAGATCCAGACGAATCCAACGCGGCATCGCACTTATCAGCAATATTGCCGGATGCAGAAGGCTTGCGCGCAGTTGTTTGAGCACGAGCGATCGGCCGCACCTGCTTCGGTGGCACTGTCGCGGGCGATGGCGGATGCGGACCGGAAGATCGTGGCGTTCCCGGAGCAGGGGACGCGGCGTTCGATCTGGCCGGTGGGGTTTTCCATCGGCGCGGTCGCGACGGCGGCGTGTGTGGCGTTTGTCGTGTTGAGCCGGACGGAGACTCAGGGGCCAACGGTTAGCGGCCAGGTCGTGGCGACGAACGAGCAAGCGCCCGTGAAGGAAAGTGGCACGACGGTCGCGCGTGTGATCACTGAGGATGCGAAGCAGCCTGCTGCGTTGCTTGCGTCTTCTACGGAGGAGTTCACGCGGGTGTTTACAGTTCAACCGTTCCGCTCTTCGGAGATGAGGCCGGAAGGGCTGTTCGTGAGTGGCTCAAGTGCTGACGCTCTGGTCATTGATTGGGCGCAGGACGTGCAGCTCAAACCGCTGCGTAAAGTATCGGCTGAAGATCTGGCTTTTGATCAACGCACGGCGGTGGACAAGCCGGTGACAACGCAGTTTTCGACGACTTCTTCGGATGAACACAGCACCGAGATGACGGCGTTTCAGTTCACGAAGTGAATCGCTGACGGAGCGATTCGCTCCGGTTTGAGCCAAGACGTTTTGAGGCGTTCGGTTTTTAACCGAGCGCCTTTTTGATGAGCTGCTCGGTCGTGGCTTTGGTGCCGAGCGTGAGGCTGGCGCGGCGGACGGCTTCGTCGGCGTCGGCGGCTTTGTAGCCGAGGGCGGTGAGTGCGAGCACGGCATCGCGTATGCGCGAATCGCCAGCGGGGCGTGAGTCTGGAGAAGCGGGATCGTCGCCGAGTGAAACAGGATCGGCGGAGGAAGTTGCACCGACTTTGGCGCGGAGTTCGACGACGAGGCGCTCGGCGGTTTTTTTGCCGATGCCGGGGCATTTCGCGAGTGTGGCGATGTCGCCCATGCGGATCGCGGATTCGAGCGAGGGCAGGGAGAGTTTGCTCATGATGGTGAGCGCCATTTTGGGGCCGACACCTGTGACGTGCTCGATCATGAGGCGGAAAAAATCGCGCTCGGGGATCGTCGCGAAACCGTAGAGCGTTTGGGCGTCCTCGCGGTAGATCACGAGCGTGTGAAGCTTTACCGTGGCTCCGGTCGCGGGGAGTTTTTCGGCGGTGGTGACGGGGATGTTTACCTCGTAGCCGAGGCCGTTGAGCTCGATGATGGCGCGCAGCGGAGTCGCTTCAGTGAGCAGGCCTTGGATGGAAGTAATCATGACGCGCTAATCTACTGCGGCAGCTTCAGCGAAGTGCGAGGACGTCCTGCATGTCGTACACGCCTGCAGCGCGGCCGGTGGAGAGCCATTCGGCGGCGCGGATCGAGCCGCGGGCGAAGATGCCGCGGTCGGAGGCTTTGTGCGTGAGCTCGATGCGTTCGCCAAGCGCGGCAAACATGACGGTGTGTTCGCCGACGACATCGCCGCCGCGGAGAGCGTGGATGCCGACTTCGGTGGAGGTGCGTTCGCCAGTAATGCCTTCGCGGCCGTGGCGGAGGGCGTCGGCGGTGAGTTTGCGCTCTTCGAGAATGATTTCGAGGAGGCGGGCGGCGGTGCCGCTCGGGGCGTCCTTCTTGAAGCGGTGGTGCATCTCGACGACTTCGGCGTCGTAGTCAGCGCCGAGGACGCTGGAGGCGCGGCGGGTGAGGGCGTAGAGGAGATTAACGCCGACGGAGTAGTTGCCCGCCCAGACGCAGGGTATCTTCGCAGCGGCGGCGAGGAGGTGTTTCTTTTCCTCGGCGGGGTGGCCGGTGGTGCCGATGACGAGCGGTTTGTTGAAGGCGGTGGCGTGCTTGATGACTTCGCCGGTGGTGGCGTGGAAGCTGAAGTCGATCACGGCATCCGCGGTTTTGATACCTGCGGCGAGATCGTCGCCCTGATCGAGGGCGGCGGAGATGGAATGGCCGAGGCTTTGGGCGGCAGTGGTGATGGTCTGGCCCATGCGCCCCTTGGCGCCGACGAGTGCGATACGGAGAGGCATGGTGGTTACTTGCCGGCGGCAGTGAGCGCGGCGATGAGGATTTGCTTGTTGGGCTCGGTCATCTCGCAGAGCGGCGAACGCACTTCGGCGGAGCCGATGCGACCGGCGCGGAGGAGTGCGGTCTTTACGGGTACGGGATTGGGCTCGATGAAGAGGGTCTTGAAGACGGTGTAGAGCTTGCGGTGGAGCTTCGCGGCTTTGGCGAATTCGTCGGCGAGGGCGAGCTCGGTGAGTTGGGCGACTTCTTTTGGTAGGAGATTCGACGCGACGCTGATGACGCCTTCGGCACCGACGGCCATGAAAGGCAGTGTGAGGCTGTCGTCGCCGCTGAGAACGGTGATGTCTTTGCCTAGCGCCTGTTTGATCTGGTCAACGCGATCAACGGAGCCGCCGGCTTCCTTGATGTAGCGGACGTGCGGGTACTTCGCGCGGAGGCGCTCGATCACGGGGACGCTAATCTCGATGCCGCAGCGGCCGGGGATCGAGTAGGTGATGATGGGCTTGTCGGTGGCCTCGGCGACGGCGGAGAAATAGCGGAAAACGCCCTCCTGGCTGGGCTTGTTGTAGTAAGGCGCGACGACGAGCATGGCATCGACGCCGGCTTCGTGGGAAAGGTGCGTGAGCTCCACGGCTTCCTTGGTGGAGTTGGAGCCGGTGCCGGCGATGACGGGGACTCGGCGCTTTGTGTAGCCGACGACGGCGCGGATGACCTCCATGTGTTCCTCGTGGGAGAGGGTGGGCGATTCGCCGGTGGTGCCGACGGGGACGAGTCCGTGGATGCCCGATTTGATCTGAAACTCCACGAGCTTGCGGAGATCGTCGTAGGCGACGGACTCGTTTTTGAACGGGGTCACGAGAGCGGTGATGGCACCGGTGAGCGGACGGAGTTTCATGGAGGGTTTACAGGAAGATACCTTGCGCAAAAAAGCAGGTCTATTTACCAAATCCACAAGGTTTTTCTTCCCCACTGTATTCTATGTCTACCTCGCTACACACGGAGATCTTCAACGACTTGCTGAAACTGGCGGTGGATAGCGGAGCGAGCGATGTCGTGGTGAAGTCCAACAAGCCGGGCTATGTGCGCTTGTCGGGGAAATTGAAACCGGTGGACATGGACCCGATCGCGGGTGTCGAGGCGCAGGCGTTCGTGGATGACCATGTGCCTCGCGTGTTTAAGCAGATTTGGGAAAACGAAGGCCAGATAGACTTCGCGTACGCGGCGGAAAACATCGGTCGCTTTCGTGTGAACGCGTTTCACCAACGCGGGACGGTCAGCATTGTTTTTCGTCATATCAAGAGCCGCATCCCGAGCTTCGAGGATCTGAATTTGAACCCCGACCCGTTGCTCCATCTGGGGCAGGGCAAGGACGGCATCTTGTTGTTTTGCGGAGCGACGGGCATGGGCAAGAGCTCGACGATGGCGTCGCTGCTTAACTGGATTAACCACAATTTCGACAAGCATGTCGTCACCATCGAAGACCCGATCGAGTACACGTTTCAGGATGACAAGTCGGTTTTCAACCAGCGCGAGATCGGCCTCGATGTGCCGAGCTTCCCGATGGCGATCAAGTCGGTGCTGCGTCAAAATCCCGACATCATCCTGATCGGTGAAATGCGTGATCGCGAAACGTTCGAGACGGCGATCTCGGCGGCGGAAACGGGGCATTTGGTTTTCTCCACGATGCATGCGGCGACGGTGGCGCAGTCGTTGACGCGTCTCTTTGAGTTTTTTCCACCTGAGCAAGTCGCGCAGGCGCGGCGGCAGATCGCGGGATCGATTCGCGGGCTCATCTGCCAGAAGCTGATCCCGGCGCTCGAAGGCGGTGGACGCGTTCCTGCGAACGAAATTCTTTTCGCGGATGCCACAATCAAGACGCTGATCCTGGAAGGGCAGTTTGAGAAGATCCAGTCGTTGCTGGAGAGCTCGAGCGATTCGCGCACGTTCTCGTTCAACAAGGATCTCTATCGCCTGATCAAGGCGGGTAAGATCAGCAAGGCTGACGGCCTTCGTTTCTCGCCGAATCCGCAGGCGCTTGAAATGAATCTCAAAGGCATCTTTATCCGGACCTGATTTTAACCATGGCAGGCACTCGCGCACCTTTCGCTTCTCTGGCCGCTCTCGCAGCGGTGGCTTCAGCGCAGGGCGAGCAGCCGGGCACGGCGGCGGCGGAGTCGGCGAAGAAGGATTTGCAGTCGCTGCCGACGATGCAGCGGCCGGTGGAGGCGACGTCGAGCAAGTCTCTGTTTTCGGGAACGTCGTCAGTGACGGGGCTTTCCCTGGGAACGCCGTCTGCACCGAGCGCCGATGCCAAGAGTCGTGATAACCCGCCTGCTGGAAAACCGGCGAACTGGTTGCTCGATGGCGTGAATCAACTGGAGGCCGAGGCGAAATCTCAGCGCGACGCGTCTGAGGCTAAGATCAAGAACGACAACCAGCAGACGTCCGCGACGGGGGAGCGCATGACTGCAGCGACGACGAACCCATTCACCGAATACCTGACGCAGTGGCTCTCGCCTGGAGATCAGGCGTTGCTGAGCGCGGCCAGCCGGAGCAGTACGTCGTCATCGACGGCACCGTGGGAAATCCCGCGCAGCGATTTCCGGCGTGAAACCACCGCCACGCCCGCTTCGGTCACGACCAATCCGTTGCAGATGGAGCTGCCGGGGATAGCGAATTTGCCTGCGAACCGGACGGCGCAAAATCCTTATCTCGCCGAACCGTTTCAGGCGGAGTTTGCCGGAGCTGCGCCGCTGGCTGGTACAGCAGGCGAGCGAGAGACGTCTGGTGCGTTGTCATCCCTTTTGACGCCGGCTCCCAGTGTGTTGCCGCCGGTCGCATCCTCGCCAATCGAGCAAGCCAAGCCCGCTGCGGTTGCGCCGCCGACAGAGCGGTTGATCGATGATCGGAAATATTTCCCGCAGCTGCGTCGGTTTTAACTCGGCAGATGGATTGGATGATGCGGCGAGTGTGCTGCGCGTCTTTGGAAAATCAGCCTTGCGCCGGGCGGCGGGGTTTGCGGCCATGACCGCTTCACTGAACGAACTCACCGACTTTTCAGACCATGATCGCTCCCGAAACTTTCAACCACATCGAAAACATTAAGAAGCGCGCCGGGCATCTATGGAGGTTTCTTTGACTGCGATCAAAAGCAGCGGGAAATAGAGGCCATGGACGCCCAGATGGGCGATCCGACGTTTTGGGATAACAACGAGCGCGCGCAGAAGCATATCGCGAAGCTTAACGCGTTGAAGCGCTCGATCCTGCCGGTCGTGGCGTTCAAGAAGAAGACCGATGACATCGACGTGATGGTGGAGCTCATCGAAGGCGCGGCCGAAGATGAGAAAGCGATGTATGAGGACGAGTTGACGACCTCGGTCGATGGGATGGTTGAGGAACTCGACAAGCTCGAGATCGCGTCCTTCCTCAGCGAGCCGTTCGACAAGAATAACGCGATCCTCTCGATCCAGGCGGGCGCGGGCGGCACGGAGTCCAATGATTGGGCGGACATCCTTTTCCGCATGTACAGTCGCTGGGCGGAGCGTCGTGGCTTCGAGATCGAAGTGCAGGATGTGCAGGCCGGTGACACGGCGGGCATCAGCAAGGCGACGATTCTGATCAAAGGCGAAAACGCCTACGGTTACGTGAAGGCGGAGCGTGGCGTTCACCGGCTGGTGCGTATCAGTCCTTTCGATTCGAACAAGCGGCGGCACACGTCGTTTTCTGCGATCGATGTGATCGCGGAGATCACCGATGACATCAAAATCGAGATTCCCGACAGCGAGCTGCGCGTGGATGTTTACCGCTCCTCGGGCAAAGGCGGCCAGGGCGTTAACACGACGGATTCGGCGGTGCGCATCACGCACATCCCGACGAACATCGTGGTGGTCTGCCAAAACGAACGTTCACAAATCAAGAATCGCGCGAGTGCGATGAGCGTTTTGAAGGCGCGCCTCTATGAGAAGCGGCTGGATGAGAAGCGCAGCGAGATGGAGCGTTTCTACGGTGAGAAAGGCGAAATCGGCTGGGGCAGCCAGATCCGGAGTTATGTGTTGCAGCCTTACCAGATGGTGAAGGATCTGCGCACGGGCACGGAGACGAGCGACACGCAAGGCGTGCTCGATGGCGATCTGGACCGGTTCATCTATTCGTGGTTGCGCGCGGGGTGTCCGCGTCATCGCAACAAGGATATTAAGATGGAGGATTGATCTGGCGGATCGAGCCGGCGGGAGGGCGCGGCGGCGAGCCTAGCGATGAGGCGAGGGGGGCGGCACTTGATAAGTGCAGGTCCGGGCGTGACGCGGATCAGTAGTCGAAAGTGACGATCTGGCGTGAGCTGCCGGGGGCGGTGTCGTTTTGGATGAGCAGGAGCGGGCGGTCGCGCACAAGTGTGAGGAGCTCGGTGTCGGAGATGATTTCGTAGGCGGGAGCCGGGTCGGAAGGAGGAAGAGCGGTGGTTGGGGCCGAGACGCTGATTGATGCGATGCGTGTGGGTTCTCGCAGTGCAGGGATGGCGACGAAGACGAGCGCGGCGACGGCGGAGATTGGGAGTGCGATCCGGAGCGTGCGGCGGCGGCGGGCGGAGCGGGCGGCGTTGCGCGCGAAGGTGGCGGCGGGACCGGTGGACCAGTCGCCGTGATAGGTTTCGGCGAGGAGATGTTCGCGGTTATCGGATTTCGGTGTCATGGCGGAGGGATGTTTCGAGGAGACGACGGAGTTCGGCGCGGGCGCGGGTGAGGCGGGACTCGGCAGCCTTGGGTGAGATGGCGAGGCGGTCGGCGAGGGAGCGGACGTCGGTGCCGGAAAAATATTTGGCTTCGAGGAGGGCGCGGTCGTCGGGGGAAAGCCGGGCGAGGGCGGCGTCGAGCGCGGCGAGGGTGCGGTCGTCGTCTGCGGGGGCGGGTTCGTCGGAGAGTTTGTCGGAGGGATCGGCGTGGCGGCGCTGTAGGAGTTGCCAGAAGCTGCGGCGTTTGCGGAGGCAGTCGTGGAGGGCGGAGCGGGCGACGGTGCGGAGCCAGGCGGCGAACATGGTATCCGAGTCGCAGGGACGGACGTGGCGGGCGACGCGGAGGTAGGTTTGCTGGAGCGCTTCGGAGGCGAGGGCGTGGTCGCCGCGGGTGGTGGCGAGGAGCTGGCGGAAGAGCGCGGGACCGTAGTCGCGGTGGAAGGCCGCCCAAGCTGGGTCGTCGCCCCGGGCGAGCGCCGTGGTGAACGCACGCAGGTGAGGAACGTCCGATGGAGAACCGGACAACGTCGTGAGCACGGCGGAGGTGTCGGCGGCGTTGGAGACGTGGATCACTTACTCGCGGGAGGTTCGGGCGGTGGAGGTGTCGAGGGAGACGGTGTGGAAGGCGATGGTTGAGGCTTAAGTTTCTGACGGGCGTCACGGCGAGCGCGGACCTCGTCGGTGGCTTTCTGAATTTCTTCGGGGCTCATGAGCGGAGCGGCGGTTGCAGGGCGTGCGGGTGCGGCTGGGGGCGGTGTTGCGAAGGTCCCGAATTCCGGAAGGAGAACGACCTCAGGATCATTGGGGGTGGCGGCCGCCTGGCGGAGTTCGCGGCGGCGGCGGACTTCTTCGGCGACGGATTCCAGGCGACCGGCTTCGAAGGCGGCGTTGGTGCCGCGGGTTTTCGAGCGCATGCTGCCGAGAACGATGTCGGCGGTTTTGATGGCGGAGTCGGGGCCGTTGACCAGGAGCAGAGAGGTGCCGGGGTGGAATTTGATACGGAGATCTTCAGGTTTGTTATCGGGACGCAGTTCCCAGGCGGAGCGGATGGCTTGGGTGATCTGATCGACGGTGGTTTTCTCGTCGAGGTAGTCGCTGAGATCGTATGAGCGGAGGCGCGGGGATGCGGGCGACGCGGTGGCGTCGGGCTCGGAAATTTTTTGAAGGACGTACACGGAGTCGCGTCCTGAGAAATCGGTGACGCCGCTCTGGCTCTGGCCGATGGCGAGGCCTTTGGGATTGAGCACCGCGTTCAGGGCAAGGACGAGCGTGCCGGGTGAGGAGACTTTCAGGTTGAGAGGCGGGATCTCTGTTTGCAGATCGGCTTTTTCACCGACGAGGTTGAAGGCCATGCGGCCCCGGTTTTCAGGGAGTTGAGCGAGAAACTGGGCGATGGTGCCGCCCGGAAAGTTAATGGTGAAGCCGAGAGGTTCGGCGATGGATGGGGTGAGTTCGAGTTTGTAGTCGCCGAGGCGGATGAGCTGGGTATGGCCGACGGGGATGGCGATGGAATCCGCTTCGTGGCGGCGGGTGGTGCCGTCGGGGAGTTTTTCGGCGAGACGGGTGTTGATGCGGATGGATTTTTCGTCCGCGTCGGCTGAGGCGAGTAGGGCGACGGCAACGTTTTTGAAGGTGACGGTGGCGGGCGTACCGAGGGCGGTGACGGTGCGGGCACCGATGAGTTCGGTTTTATCCTCTTCGATGTAGCGGCTGACGACGGTTTGGATGCGGATGATCTGGGCGGAGAGCGGAGCGGCGAGGCTGAGCAGGAAAACGGCGAGGGGGACCCGGAGGTTTTTCATGGGGCGTGGGCTGGAGGGGAGGGCGGGAGGTTGAGCGCGGATATGGTTAGATACGATTCTCGATGCGGAATCCTTCGCGGGGAGTGCCGGAAAATAAAAAGCCGACCTTTGAGTGGCCGGCTTCGGGAAAAGTGATGGAAGATGGGCGGCGTCTATTTTTGGCCGAACCAGATTTCCCGGATGTAGCGGACCAGTTCCGCACGATTGGTTTCTCGGTAAGCGGAGTAGTCCTGCGCGATGCCTTGATTGGCGCGATCGAGAAGAATGAAGGTGTCGAGGAGGCCGGCTTTTTTCACCTCACGAAGCGTGTCGATAGCGGATTTCCATTTGGAGAGCTCTTCTTTGAGCTCTGCCCCGCTGGCTTCGTCGGCGAAGGTGAGCACGGCTTCCAGTCCCGAGCGTTCTTCAGGAAGGCTGTGGCGTGGAGTGGCGTCTTCTGCAAAAAATGCGGCGCGCTCTTCGCTTAACCATTTCCCGCGGGCGAGACTGTAGAGCAGGACGAGGGCGCCGTCCGCCGGGTCGCAGCCGATGCTCATCTCTTTGTCTTTTATCTCCACGGTGGGCACCGGGAGATTGATGGCGCGGCGTTTCAAATAGATCTGATTTTGCGCGGCCCATCGTTTGAGCATTTCGAAGGGAATCCGGTTATAGGGCTCGGCGATGAATGCATCGATGTATTTGGCCAAGGCTTCCTGCGGACGCTTTGTTTTGGCGTACGCATCGCCGCAGTAGCGATGCGCCGTTTCGATATGTGGCTGAATCGAGGCGGCTTTTTCAAACCAGGTGATCGCATCGTCGTACTGGCCGCGATTGAAGTGGATGTCGCCGATGAACAGGGTGGCGTGATAGTTTCGCGGATCCTGATCGAGTGCTCGTTGGTAAAATGCGAGCGCATCGTTGAGTTTTCCTGAGCCGAAGGCTTTCTCGCCTTTCTGCATCAAGGCCTGCGCTTCTTTGGAGGATGAAAACTCACGCGATAGCGGTTTACCTTCGGTGTCGTACGCGTTGAGCAGGGCTGGAAGGAGCACCTCTTTGCATCCCAATTTATGTGCCTTGGTGAGCCGTTCATAGGCTATACGGTGGAGTTTCCGACTGCGTTTGTCGTTCGGCTCGGCCTCGGCCTGGAGGTGCAGGGTAAAGCCGGAATGAAACAGGATGTCGGTATCGTCCGGATTCTGGTCGAGCCACTGGTCGAAAATAGTCGAAGCTGCGGCGTATTTTTTCGCGCCACTCAACGCGAGGGCCTTCTGAAGGTCGTCCGAATTAACGGAGCGTGCGGCGTAGGAGGGCGGGAGAGCCGTCACCATGATCAGAGTGATCAGCCAGGGGGTGAAAAGTTTTCGCATGGGGTAAGAAACAAGTGCGTGCATCATGGATGGATACGATCCTCGTGTCAGAATCTTTTGCATGGGGCATGAAAAAGGCCGACTCGGGATGAGTCGGCCTTGGAGATTTGGAGCGAGGCGTCAGGGACAACGCGCCCGGTGTCGGAATGGACGACACGGAGGTCGTCTCTCCATTTAGGAAGCGAGCTTCGGGGTTTCGGCGAGGGCGGCGTCGAGGGAGGCGATGAGGGACTTGATGGTGTCCACGGTTTCGTCGCCCATGTTGGAGATGCGGAAGGTCTTTCCCTTCAGCTTTCCGTAGCCGCCATCGATCACGAGCTTGTGCTTCGACTTGAGCGTCTTGTTCAGCGCGGCGAGGTCGTAGTTGAGGTTGTTCGCGAAGCAGTTGAGCGCGAGCGAGCCGTATTTCTCTTGGGGGAAGAGTTTGAAGCCTTTCGAGAATCCCCAGTCGCGGACCATCTTGTTGAGCTGGGCGTGGCGGGCGAAGCGGTTGTCGAGGCCTTCGGCTTTGATGTCTTCGAGCTTCGACTTGAGCGCGTAGATAAGCGGGATGACCGGAGTGCTGGGCGTCATGCCGGCTTCGTGGTTCTTCTGGAACTCGACGAAGTCGACGTAGTAGCCGCGGTCGGTCTGGGTGGCGGCGCGGTCGAGGGCGCGTTTCGAAACGGAGAGGAGGGAGAGGCCGGGAGGAAGGGCGAAGGCTTTTTGCGAGCCGGTGATGAGAACGTCGATACCTAGTTCGTCCTTCTTGATCGGGAGGACTGTGAAGGAGCTGACGGTGTCGACGATCGAGATGACGTCGGGGAATTCGCGGAGAACGGCGGCGATGGCGGTGAGGTCGCTCATCGTACCGGTCGAGGTTTCGTTGTGAATGATGGTGACGGCGTCGTACTGGCCGGTCGAAAGCTCTTTGCGGAGCGCCTCGGGATCGACGGGCTGGCCCCATTCGGACTTGAGGGCGCCGGCTTGTTTTCCGCAGCGCTGGGCGACGTCGAACCACTTGTCGGAGAAGGCGCCGTTCATGCAGTTGAGCACCTTCTTTTTGACGACGTTACGGATGGCGCCTTCCATCGAGCCCCAGGCGGAATTCGTGGCGAGGAAGACCGGGTCCTTGGTGTAGGCGAGAGCCTGAAGCTCGGGCTGGATGGACTGGTAGAGCGCAACGAAGTCGGTGCTGCGGTGACCGATCATGGGCTGGGCCATGGCGCGCAGCGTTTTTTCGGAGACAGCGATGGGGCCGGGGATGAAGAGTTTGTAGCTCATGGGTGGAAAGTTGGGAGAAGGGAGGATCGGAAAGGTTTAATCTGGAACTCTGGAAGGCTGGAACGGAGGCGGATTATGAAAGGGACGATGAAGAAGGAGTGGTGGATGAAAGCCGATGGGATTTTTCCAGAGTTCCTGAGTTCCAGATTCTCTTCTGCGCGGGTGGGGGCGCGGCTTATTTGTGGGAGACTTTGATGACCTTTTTGTTGGCGTCGCCGAGGACGAGGACGCGGGGTTGCCAGGTTTCAGCTTCAGCTTCAGTGAAGACGGCGAAGGACATGATCGTGAGGAGATCGCCGCGTTTGCCGAGGAGGGCGGTGGCGCCGTTGAGGGAAATGGTTTTGGAGCCGGCGGGGGCGGCGATGGCGTAGGTCTCGAAGCGCTCGCCGTTGGCGGTGTTGCCGATGAGGATGCGCTCGTACTGGCGCATGCCGACCTGGGCCATGAACTCGGAATCGATCGCGAGGCTGCCTTCGTAGTTGAGCGAGCTGTCGGTCACCTCGGCGCGGTGGATCTTGGACTTGAGTAGATTGAGTTGCATGGCGCGAGGTGCGTCGTGATAGAGAACGGCAAGCGAAGCGTTTCGCGACCTTTAGCGTCAATCTCCAACCTTCCCGCTCTCATCCCGCGCATGTCGTCGTCCTGGCTGAAGACCAAGCTGAACCAATTCGAGCAATTCGGGATCGACGTGATTTATGGGCGCGCGGAGGGCATCCGGGCGACGTTGTTTGCGGCGTTTTTGCAGGCGCTGTCGTATCTGTTCAGCGGGATCGCACAGGCTCGTCTATGGCTTTATCGGAAGCGGATTTTGCATGACCAGCCGCTGGGATGTCTGGTCGTTGTTGTGGGCAATCTCACGGTGGGCGGCACGGGGAAGACGCCGGTGGTGGAGAAGTTCGCGCGGTCGCTGCAGGAGCGCGGGCGGAAAGTGGCCATCTTGAGCCGTGGATACAAAAGCAAGTCGGCGTCGATGGGAAAGAAGCTGGCGAACTGGTTCACGGGAGCGGCTGAGCCGCCGCCGCGCGTGGTGAGCAATGGTGAGGCGGTGCTGCTGGATTCGGAGCTGGCGGGCGACGAACCGTTCATGCTCGCGCGGAATCTGCCGGGCGTGGTGGTGCTGGTGGACAAAAACCGGGTGAAGTCGGGAACGTATGCGATCAGGAAGTTTGGCTGCGACACGTTGATCCTGGACGACGGGTTTCAGTATTTGCCGCTCAAGGGGCGGCTGAATTTGCTGCTCGTGGATAAGACGAATCCGTTTGGGAACGGGCATCTGCTGCCACGCGGGATTTTACGTGAGCCGATCAAGCACCTGAAGCGGGCGAGCTATGTTTTTCTCACGAAGTCGAACGGGCAGCGCGATGCGGAGCTGGAGGAGTTGATCCAGGAGCACAACCCGGGCGTGGACATCATCGAGTGTACGCATCAGCCGAAGTTTTTGCAGCGGTTTGGGTCGGACGAGCGGATGCCGCTGGAGTTTTTGAAGGGGAAGAAGGTCGGTGCGTTTAGCGGGATCGCGACGCCGGAGAGTTTCGAGAAGTTTCTGAAAGATCTCGGGGCGACGTTGACGTTCACGCGGCGGTTTCTGGACCACTACCGGTTCACGGATGAGGATTACGTTTCGATCTTCAGCGAAGCGATGGGGAAGCGGGTGGATTTCATCGTAACCACGGAGAAGGATTCGGTGCGGCTGCCGGTGGATTTGCCGTGTCCGATCCCCGTTTATTACCTGAGGCTGGAGATCGAAATCATCCGGGGTGCGGCGGATTTTCAGGAGGCAGTAGGGCGTATTTGTTTTCCTGAAAACGGGACGGCGATGCCCTGGCCTGAGGCGTGAGCGAGGGATTTCCCTCTTGCGAGAGCGACGGCGTGGCGGGTTAGCTTTGGGTACATCCCAACATGATCATCGATTCACGTTTCAACGATCTCGCCGCCGGACTTATCAATTTTTCGACTCAGCTGAAGAAGGGGGAGCGCGTGTTGATCGACGCGTTTGATATTCCGGACGCAATGGTCATCGCACTGATCCGGGCGACACGCGATGCGGGCGCGCATCCCTACGTGAATATCCATCGGGCACGGGTGACCCGCGAAATGATGCTGGGGGCGGCGGTGGATCAGTTCGAGCCGCACGCGGCAGTGGAGCTGGCGCGCATGCAGAAGATGGATGCGTATATCGCGCTGCGGGGATCGGATAATATTTTCGAGGCGTCGGACGTGCCCCCAGATCGCGTGCAGCTGGTCAGCAAGCTCATGAAGCCGGTGCTCGATCATCGCGTCGGCAAGACGAAGTGGGTGGTGCTGCGCTGGCCGACGGCGTCGATGGCACAGCAGGCAGGGATGAGCACGGAAGCGTTTGAGGATTTTTATTTCCGCGTCTGCACGCTTGATTACGCGCGCATGGTTCCGGGCATGGAAGCGCTCAAGGAACTGATGACGGCGACGGATCGGGTGCACATCAAGGGGCCGGGAACGGATCTGCGTTTTTCGATCAAGGGCATCGGCGCGCAGCCGTGCGGCGGTTTGCGGAATATTCCGGACGGAGAGGTTTTCTCGTGTCCGGTAAAGGACTCGGTTGAGGGCTATGTGCAGTACAACGCGCCGACGGTTTATCTCGGGCAGTCGTTCGACAACATTCGCCTCGGGTTCAAGAAGGGCAAAATCGTCGAGGCGACTTCGACGAACACGAAGCGGCTGAATGAGATTTTGGACAGCGATGATGGAGCGCGGTATATCGGTGAATTTGCACTGGGTTTTAATCCGCACATCACGGCGCCGATGCGCGATATCCTCTTCGACGAGAAGATCGCGGGGTCATTCCACTTCACGCCTGGTCAGGCGTACGAAGGCGTGGGCAATGGCAACAAGTCGCAGGTTCACTGGGACATGGTGTGCATCCAGCGTCCGGAGTACGGCGGCGGGGAAGTGTGGTTCGACGATAAGCTCATCCGCAAGGACGGGATGTTCGTGCCGAAGTCGCTGCATAAGCTGAATCCGGAGTATTTGCTGGGGGCGGAGAAGGCGAAAAAGGGGAAGTGAGGGGCCGGTCGTGTCGCTCACTTCAAATCGCGAATGAAAGCCATCAGCTACCTTCTCGTAACTGGAGGCATTATTGGACTTACTTGGTTGGCGCTGAATCGCGGCAACCTTGATGACTCGCGCGGGGGCAACGTCTCTACTGCGGGGTATATTGTCCGGCAGGCGATGGTGCGGCCGTTTGAGTCATTTCGAAATGATGTTGGTCGTTATCCGACGGCAGATGAAGGCCTCGCAGCGTTGTTATTCTGCCCTGCAAGCCTGACGAAAAGCTGGAAGGGACCATATATAGACGCCGAGAAACTTCCGCTGGATCCTTGGCGCAGGGAGTATCGTTATCGGTCGCCGGGTATTCGAAGTCATTGCGGATATGATTTATGGAGCCTGGGCGCGGATGGCGTGGAGAGTGCTGACGACATTGGTAACTGGGAAAAGTGAAGTTTCCTGAATAACTGTCTCCATGAGTGACCTAACCCATCGATCTAACGCGATCGCACTCGGAGACTTCATCCAGGCGCTGCCGAAGACGGAGACGCATCTGCATATCGAGGGGGCGTTGCCGTATGAGTTGTTGCATGCGTGGAAGCCGGAGAGTTATCCGCTGAATCCGGGGTTTCATGAGGCGCAGTTTAGATTTGGGAGCTTTCCGAAGTTCGATGAAGTGCTGCTCGGTCATGCGTTGCCGTGGTTCGTGTCGGCGGAGCGTTATTACGAGGCGGCGAAGGCGGTTTTTGCGAAGCATGTCGCGCAGAATGTGCGGTATGTGGAGACGAGTTTTCACCTGCCGGTGGGGGGATTCATCGGTGTGCCGCCGAGGGAGATTCTCGCGGCGATCCGGGCGGCGGTGCCGAGCGGGTTGGAGGTGCGGATTTTTGCGGGGATGCTGCGGACGGATTGTGCGGGGCCGATGCGGGTGGTCATCGATCAGCTCGATAAATGGGATGAACTGGCGGGCGTGGATTTGCATGGATTCGAGCAGGTGCCGACGGAGCCGTGGACGGCGAAGATTTGGGAGCGGCTGCGCGGGGCGGGGAAGGTGACGAAGTGTCATGCGGGGGAATTCGACGGGGCGGCGCGGGTGCGGGAGGCGATTGAGGAACTCGGGGTGATGCGGGTGCAGCATGGCGTGCGGGCGATTGAAGATCCGCGCGTGGTGGCGCTGGCGGTGGAGCGTGGGGTGACGTTCGATGTGTGTCCGATCAGCAATGTGCGGCTGGGTGTGGTGCGGTCGCTGGCGGAGCATCCGTTGCGGGCGCTCATGAAAGCGGGCGTGCGTTGCACGGTGAGCACGGATGATCCGCTGGTGTTTGGGAATACTCTGAACGGCGAGTATGCGGCGCTGGCGGGCGAGGCGGGGTTCACGCGCGCGGAGCTGGCGCGGGTGGCGAAGAACGGGTGGGCCGTGGCGAGTGTGCCGTCGGCGGTACGCGACGCGATGTGCGCGGAGATCGACCGGGTGGCGGGCCTTTGACGTGAGGCGTGAGCGAATGGTGACCGCGGCGTAAAGCCGCTCCTGCGAGTCAGAGAGGCTTTCGCATCGCCAAGAGGGGCGGGGGGGCGGATAAGGGCCGACCGCAAAATCGTGAGCCAACAAACTTATATCGTTCCAGAAGGCGTTCGCCGTATCCGTGCCGACAAGGCGCTTGCTGTCGGGTTTCCCGATCATAGCCGCGTGGCGTTGCAACGTTCGTTCGATGCGGGGCTCGTGCTCATCGCGGGCAAGGCGATCAAGCGCGATCACTCGGTGCGGGGCGGCGACGAGATCGCTTTCTCGATGCCGGACCTGGTGCCTTCAGAGCTGAAGGCGGTGGATATTCCGCTCGATGTGATTTTTGAGGACAAGCACCTGCTGGCGATCAACAAGGCGGCGGGGATGATCGTGCATCCGGGCGCGGGTACGGGCGAAGACACACTGGTCCACGCGTTGCTCTCACATTGTGAGGGAAGTCTGAGCGGCGTCGGTGGCGTGGAGCGGCCAGGGATCGTCCACCGGCTGGATCGCGAGACTTCGGGCGTGATGCTGGTGGCGAAGAGCGACAAGGCGCATCGCGGGCTGGCGGAGCAGTTTTCGGAGAGGTCGTTGCAAAAGGAATACCTCGCGCTGGTCGCGGGCGCGCCGGGCTTGCTGAGCGGGAGCATGAAGAAGCCGATCGGGCGGAATCCGAATCACCGGCACAAGATGGCGGTGGTCGAGAGCGAGCTCGGCGGGCGCGATGCTCACACGGATTGGGAAGTCGTGGAGAAATTTGGCAAAGTGGCGTCGCTGATGCGCTGCCTGATTCACACGGGGCGCACGCATCAGATTCGCGTCCACATGAAGGCGCTCGGGCATATCGTGATGGGCGACGAGATTTATGGCTGGAAGCCGGACTCGCGGCTGAAGAAGCAGCCGCCGCGCGTGATGTTGCACGCGGAGCATTTGATCGTGACGCATCCGATCACGGGCAAGCAGCTCGATCTGCGCGCGCCGTTGCCGAAGGATTTCAAGGCGCAGCTGGAGCAGCTGCGGAAGTTGACGGCGGCCGACGTGAAGAAGGACGTGGCGGCGGCGAAGCTGGTGAAGAAGCCGAAGAAGGCTGCGCCGCCGGCGGCGCATGTGCGGGAAGAGTGAGCGCGTGCGCTACAGGCCGAGAATCGTCAGAGCGAAGGCGTAGTCGAAGGCGGTTTCTTTGAGCGAATCGTAGCGGCCTGACGCGCCGCCGTGGCCGGCGTCGAGGTTGGTGCGCAGGAGGAGAGGGTTGGAGTCAGTCTTCAACGTGCGGAGTTTGGCGACGAGTTTGGCGCCTTCCCAGTAGGGAACCTGGCTGTCGTTGAGGGAGACGTTCACGAGCATCGCTGGGTACGCCTGGGGCTTGAGGTTGTCGTAGGGCGAGTAGGCGCGCATCCAGGCGTATTCAGCTTTCACGTTCGGGTTGCCCCACTCGATGTACTCGCTGGTCGTCAGTGGCAGGGTGTCGTCGAGCATGGTGTTGACGATGTCCACGAAGGGGACGTCGAGGATGGCGGCGCGGAAGAGCGCGGGCTTTTGATTGAGGACGGCGCCGACGAGGAGGCCGCCGGCGCTACCGCCGCTGATGATGAGTTTTTTCGAGTCGGTGTGTTTGCTGGCGATGAGGCTTTCGGCGCAGGCGATGAAATCGGTGAAGGTGGTTTTCTTGAGCGCCATTTTACCGGCGTCGCGCCAGTCTTCGCCGAGTTCGCCGCCGCCGCGGATGTGGGCGATGGCGTAGATGACGCCGCGGTCGAGGAGGCTGAGGCGGGTGGTCGAAAACGAATCGGGTATGCTGACGCCGTAGGAGCCGTAGCCGTAGAGGAAGAGCGGCTGCGGGCCGGGGGCACGGCGGTCTTTGCGCCAGACGAGGGAGACAGGGATCTTTGTTTTATCGGAGGCAGAGGCCCAGATGCGTTCGCAGGCGTAGAGCGCGGGATCGTAGCCGCCGGGAATTTCGGCGCGTTTGAGGAGCGTGCTGGCGCCGGTGTTGAGATCGTAGGCGTAGGTGGAGTCGGGCGTGACGGGGGACTCGTAGGTGAAGCGGTAGCTGGTGGTGTCGAACTCCAGATTTTCGCCCTCGTCCACTTCGTAGATGGGCTCGGGCATCGGGATGCGGTGCTGTTTGCCGGAGGCGAGGTCGATGACGCGGATGTGAGGGAGGCCGTTTTCGCGTTCGTGGACGACGAGATGGTTGGCGAAGGTTTCGATGTCTTCGCGTTTGATGGCGGGATCGTGCGGGAGGATTTCCGTCCAGTGCATCGGCGTGGGGGTGTCCACGGGAGCGGAGACGAGGCGGAAGTTTTTCGCGTCGAGATTGGTGAGGATGTAGAAGAGGCCGTCGCGGTGTTCGAGAGAGCATTCGACGCCGTCGCGTTTGCGGACGATGACGCGGAATTTGCCGCGCGGCTGATTGCTCGGGAGGGCGAGGATGCCGGTGGTGGTTTTGCTCTCGGAGATGCAGACGAGGTATTTTTCGTCGAGGGTGCGGGAGATCTCGAGGTCGTAGAGTTCGTCTTTCTCGTCGAGGAGAACGCGGCGCTGGCCGGTGGAGAGCACCCAGCGTTCGAGGCGGTAGGCGCGCTTGGTTTCTTTTTCCTCGGTGACGTAGAAGATCGTGTCGTTGTCGGCGGCCCACTCGATGGAGGCGACGTTGCCGATCTGCTGCGGGATCTCGGCGCCGGTCTCGAGGTTCTTGATGTGGACGGTGTAGTCGCGCGAGCCGGTGCGGTCGGTGGTGTAGATGAGCAGGCGGGCGTCGTCACTGACGACGAGGTGGCCGACGGACATGAAGGCTTCGCCGACGGCAAGCTGGTTGATGTCGAGGATGATTTCCTCGGGAGCCTTGGGCGTATCGGCGAGTTTGCGACAGTGGATGGGGTACTGTTTTCCCTGCTCGGTGCGGGTGTAATAAACGTGGCGGCCTTTGCGCGCGGGCACGGACTGGTCGGTCTCCTTCACGCGGGCGACCATCTCGGTGTAGAGTTTTTCCTGGAGCGGTTTCGCGGGAGCGGTGACGGACTCGGTGTAGGCGTTTTCAGCCTTCAGGTAGTCGAGGACGGCGGGGGACTCTTTTTCGCGGAGCCAGAAGTAGTCGTCGGTGCGTTTGTCGCCGTGGACGGTGACGTCCTTGGGCTGGCGCGTGGCGACGGGCGGTTGAGTGGAGAGGTCGAGCGCGGCGTGCGCAGCGAGTGTTGTCATAAAGAGGGCGAACCAGGCATGACGCGCGGTCATGGTTTGGTTTTGGGGGCGACGCGGAAGTTAATCGTGTCGGTGGGCAGCTTTGCCTTGAGCGTTTGCAGACGGCCGGTGGCGGAGTCGAAGGCGAAGGTCATCTCGATGGGCTTCGCTTTTTTCTCGGGGGTCATGGCTCGGTAGCGGTAGCGGAAGATTTCGAGGCCGTCGCGGGTGGTGCGCTCGTTGGGGCGGCCCAACATGCCGCCGATGGAGTCGATGGTGGGAGGCTTGATCTCGGCGGCGGCGGGGTCGGGCGTGTTATCGACCTCGGCGGAACGGGAGCTCTTGTCGATGCGGGCGCCGCCTGTGGAGCGGAGGAGGCTGACAAAAAGTTCTTTAGGAAAGAAGGCGAAGTAGCGCTCGGGGATGCCGACGTAGGCGAGGCGGTCGTCGATGAAGCGGGTTTCGAGTTCGACATCGTACACGGCGGTCTCAGGTTCACCGGGCGGGGCGTCTTTGACCCAGCGCACGCGCCATTTTTCGGATACGCCGTCGGTGGTGACTGTCTCGGGGAAGACGCCAAGCCAGCGGACGTCATCGGGGAGCAGAATGGGTTTCAGGCACTCGATGCGGACGCCGTCGGAGGTGTCGGCTTTGAAGTGCGTGTCGAAGCGGGCGAACTGTCGTTTGAGATCGAGGAGGCGGAGGTAAACGCAGCCGGAGAGCAGGAGGGTGGCGGCGAGCAGGGAAAACGCGAAGGTGCGTCGCAGGCGGGGTGAATTGCGACGGGGTGACGACATGAGGCGGGGCGTGGGCTAGTGCTTGATGAAGCGGAGGAGATAGGCGAAGAGGAGCGCGCCGGCGGTGGCGAAGATGAGCTGGCCGACGAAGCCGCTCGCCGTGATGCCGACGATACTGAAAAGGAAGCCGCCGAGGAGGGCGCCAATGACGCCGACGATGACGTTACCGGCGAGGCCGAAGCCCTTGCCCTTCATGATCACGCCACTGAGCCAGCCGGCGAGAGCGCCGATGAGCAGGATGGTGACGAAGGCTTTGAGGTTCATGAAGGGAGGCGGGAGCGGTCGAGCGGGGCGCGTGAGATTTATTTCGCGACGGCGGGAGCGGGGGCTGCAGGAGCGGCGGACGTGGAAGGCACGGTGGTTGGGAACGTCATTTTCGCGAGGAGTTCCAGCAGGCGTTTGCGGAGGATGGCGTCTTCCTCTTCGGGAGTTTTTTTGAAGGTGTCGCGTTTGAGGATGCGTTCATAGAGCTCGGTGGTGATGATGACGACGCGGTCGCCTTTGAGGAAGACGAGTGAGCCGCGTTTGGCGACGGGAATGGGCTCGCCCTCGGCGAGGAGGACGCGGTCGCGGAAGGCGGTGCCGCCGGGGAGGAGATTCATGACGAGCAGGGAGCCATCCTGGGTGGTGGCGAGGTATTTGGCGCTTTCGGCGGTGGTGCCAGGAAAGGCTTTTTGGTATTCGGGCTGCACGTGCTGGGAGAAGAGCCAGGCAAGGAAATCTTTGCGGCCGCGTTTATCCAGTTCGGCGCGGTACTCGGCATTGAGCGGGAGGCTGCCGATGGAGATGTGGACGCCGTAAGGGTCGCGGAAAGTGGTGGTGATGCTGGTGTCCTGGACGGTGCCATCGAGCTCGGCGAGGACGGGGATCTGGATGCGGAAGAATCCGTCGGGGCTGGTGTAGATGTTGTTCTCATCGATCTGGCCAAGCAGTGACGGCGGCTCGGAGGATGGATCGTCTTGCGCGAGGAGCGGAGCGGCGAGACAGGCGAGAAGAGTGAGCAGACGAAGCGGACGAAGGCGGATGTTCATGGATGGGGAAAAGTGGGGAGGGGCAAAGACAGGGCCGATCACTGTGTGGTGCCGGAAAGCTGCGTCCAGAGCGGAGCGGGGATGTCTTCGGGACGGGTTTGGGGTGAGAGGCCGGCGGTGGCGAGGACGGCGAGCCAGGCGGAGACGTGGGCGGAGTCGGCGATGTTTTGGCGGAGGAGGGAGCCGATCTGTTTGCGGCGTTGCTGAAAGCAGGCGCGGATGAGGGCTTTGGTTTCGGGCGAGAAAATGAAGGGCGCGGGTTTGCGAACGAGGTGGAGGAGGTACGACTCGATGTCGGGCTTGGGGTAGAAGCAGCCGGAGGCGACTTTGTGGCCGGGGGCGATGTCGTAGGCGGACTGGAGGAAGATGGAGATGGCGGAGAATTGTTTGGAGCCGTGCGAGGCTGAGTAGCGCTGGGCGGCTTCTTGTTGAAGCATGAGGACGAGGCGTTCGGGGAGCGGGCCGCTGAGGACGGCGTCCATCCATGGGGTGGAGATCGCGTAGGGGAGATTGGCGACGACTTTGAAGGGGGCGGAGCGATCGGCGGGGAGAGCGGCGAGCGGGTGTTCGATGGCGTCGCCTTCGAGGAGGTGGAAGGTGGATGGGAACTCGACGACGAGGGTTTCTTCGAGGTGGGCGTGGAGGGTGCGGTCTTTTTCGACGGCCCAGACTTCGGCTCCGTCGGTGAGGAGCGCGGAGGTGAGCGTGCCGAGGCCGGGACCGACTTCGACGACGACATCGCCGGGGGCGATCTGGGCGAGTTCGAGGGATTTGCGGACGATGTTGCCGTCTACGAGGAAGTTTTGCCCGAGGAAGCGTTTCGGCAGGTGGCCGAGCTTGGCGAGGAGGTCGCGCGTGGCGGAGGGGGTCAGCGGCATGAAGGAGGGACCAGGCACTCAGTTTTTATTCAGGGAATTTGAGGTTTCGACCAAAGCGAGGAGTCCATCCCTGAATGCTAAACGATAGTGTTTTCCTGGCTCGAGGGTGGCTTGAACCGTCATGAATTCGACAACTTCTCGCTTTATGTCGGCTGACGGAGTTCGGGTGGTTTTGACCTTAAGTAAGTAGCTGCCTGCCGGAGTCACCACATAGGGAATCATAGTGGCGATGGGATGCTGTGCCCTTTGAGGTAGGCGACCGTTTACGGCTATGACCTCGAATGCCCAGCGTGAGCCATTGACGATGTCTTCGTCCCAGAAGGGCGCTAGATCGTTGATGGAGGCGGTTTGAGCGAGGGCTTCAGGTTTGTGTGACGTGCAGGCTGCGGAAAATGCACACAGAAGAACCAATAGCGTGAACGCCATGATTGGAGGTCGAGCCATGCAATCCTGTGATGAGCGCGTGCGGATCAGAGGCATGAGGGATGAAGGCATCGGAATTTTAACCACTGATGGGCACTTAGTGACACTGATGTCGGAGGCGGGCAGAGGGAGATTTTTAACCGCCAATGGACGCCAATGGACGCGAATGTTCGGAAGGTGAGTGTTAGTTTGCGCGGAACTCGGCGATGAGGGCGGCGGGGTTGGGGGACTTCATGAGGGCTTCGCCGACGAGGATGGCGTGGGCGCCGCAGGCTTTTACCCGGGCGGCGTCGGCGCCGGTGAAGATGCCGCTTTCGCTGACGGCGATGACGTCCTTTGGGAATTTCGGGATGAGGCGTTCGCTGAGGCCGAGATCTGTTTTGAAGATGGCGAGGTCGCGGTTGTTGACGCCGATGATCTTCGCGCCGTGGCGGACGGAGCGGTCGAGCTCGGCGTCGTTGTGAATCTCGAACAGGGCGTCGAGACCGGCGGCGGTGGCGGCATCGAAAAGGGTCTTGATGTCGGCGTCGGAAAGGGCGCGGACGATGATGAGGATGGCGGAGGCGCCGGCTTCGCGGGCCTGGAGGACTTGAATGGGGTGAACCATGAAGTCCTTGCGGAGGCAGGGGACGGCGGGCGGTTTTTCGCGGAAGAGCTGCGTGACGCTGCGGAGGTCGTCGAGAGTGCCGCCGAAAAATTTGGTGTCGGTGAGGACGGAGAGGGCGCTGGCGCCGGCGGCCTGGTAGCGGAGGGCTTGATCGGTGGCGGCGATTTTCTCGGCGATGGCGCCGGCGGAGGGGGAGCGGCGCTTGATCTCGGAGATGACGCCGAGTTTGCCGTCGGGGCGGCGGAGCGCGGCGGCGAAGGACGGGGGCTTCGAGAGGGAGGCGTTGAGGCGGGAGAGTTCGTCGAGGGAAACGGTGCGGAGGAGGGAGGCGACTTCCTGGCGCTTCCAGGCCATGATCTCGGTGAGTTTGTCGGACATGTGAAGCGCACCACGAAACACACGAAATTCACGAAAACCAGAACAGAGTGTGATGGCAGAGCACAGAGGTGATGACGATAGATGCAGGCAATCTGGCAGGAGGGACGAACAGCGGCTGGAAATTTTCGTGTGTTTCGGGAGTTTCGTGAGTTTTCTTCGCGGCATGAGTGCCATTGAAGAGCTTCGCAAAACGATCGCGCGGTTGCGTGCGCCGGGTGGGTGTCCTTGGGATCAGGAGCAGACGCATGCGTCGCTCACGCGTTGTCTGATAGATGAGGTCAGCGAGTTGCTTGAGACGATCGACCGGGGCGATATGCCGCACATGCGCGAGGAGCTGGGCGATGTGTTGATCCAGGTGGTTTTTCACGCGCAGATCGCGGAGGAGGCGGGGCACTTTACTCTCGAAGATGTAGCGCGAGAGGTGAACGAAAAGTTAGTCCGGCGGCATCCACATGTGTTCGGGGATCACGCGAAGCTAGGGACGGGCGCGGAGGTCGTGGTGAAGTGGGAGGAGATCAAGGCGCAGGAGAAGGCGGCGAAGGGGGACGCGGGGAAAACGGAAAGTATTTTTAAGGAGCTGCCGCCGAAGCTGCCGTCGCTGATGTATGCGGAGGCGATCTGGAAGCAGATCGAGAAGAAGAAACTGCCGGTGGGCGAGGACGTGAACGTGACGCGTATCCATGCTTTGGGCGCGGAGCTGAACACGGTGGAACTCGGGCGGTTGTTGTTCGAGATCGCGGCGGCGAGCCGGGTGAAGGGGCTCGACCCGGAAGGGGCGTTGCGGTTGTACGCGGAGAGGGTGAAGGACGATGTCGAAAAGCGCGCGCAGCAAGCGAAGTGAGTCTGACGCGGTGAAGCCGCGCGCGGAGGCGGAGGTCGTAAAGGCTTCGGCTGAGCGGGAGGTCCGCGTCTTAAACGACGCGGCTACGCCGGAGGAGGGGGAGACGACGGGCGTGGTTATGACGGACGCGATGATGCGGGAGTGGGTGGGGCCGTTTTTGGATTATCTGGAGAAGGAGCGGCGGTACTCGCGTTATACGGTGCGGAATTACCGGCAGGCGCTGGAGAATTTTTATCGGTGGCTCGATGGGGAGAAACTGGCGGAGACGGTTTTTGGTGAAGGGGATTTTGCGGCTTTAGGGAAGCGCGTGGTGCGGGATTTCGTGATCGAGGCGCAGGAGCGATTCGACCGGCGTACGCTGCACAATCACGTGTCGGGGCTGCGGGCGTTTTTTAAGTTCTGGCTGATGCGCGGGAAAGTGGTGCGGAATCCATTTGTGGGCGTGCCTCTGCCGAAACTGGAGAAGCGGTTGCCGCAATTTTTGACGGAGGAGCAGATGAAGCGGTTGCTCAACGGGCCGCAGCGGCTGCTGGAGAATGAGGCGATCGATGCGTTCACGGCGTGGCGCGACCGGCTGGCGATGGAGCTGCTTTATGGCGGCGGGTTGCGGGTGAGCGAAGTGGTGGGGCTGAACCATGGCGATGTGGAGATGAGCAACGGCGTGGCGCGGGTGACGGGCAAGGGGCGCAAGGAGCGGCTGTGTCCGCTGGGGAAGGTGGCTCTGGCGGTGCTCAGGAAATTTCAGACGGAGTTCGCGCGGGAGACAGGTGTGGATGCGCCGGTGTTGGTGACGAAGGCGCATGAGCGGATGAATGCGCGGGCGGTGCAGCTGATGTTGAAGCGTTATCTGGCGCTGGCGGATCTGCCGCATGGTCTAACGCCGCACAAGCTGCGGCATTCCTATGCGACGCATCTGCTGAATGCGGGGGCGGATTTGCGCGTCGTGCAGGAGCTGCTGGGGCACGCGAGTCTGAACACGACGCAGGTGTACACGCATGTGAGCGTGGCGCGGTTGAAGGAGATTTACGCGCGGGCGCATCCGCGGGCGTGAGTGTGATGGTGATGCGGAATCCAACTGGGCGGGGTTAAGGCTAACCCGCCCTACCTCGGATTAGTGGCGTTTGCGGCGCCAGAGGTAGAGGCCGAGGCCGGCGGCGGTGAGGAGCGCGCCGTAGGTGGCGGGCTCGGGAACAGGGGTGATTTGTTTGTCGTAGCTCTGCCAGGCGGCACCGGGTGATGACGCATTGGAGAAGATGATACGGGAGAGGTCGGCGGCGCCGGGGGCGAACTGGGAGTAGAAGTAGTCGATGCTCTGGGTCCAGTTGGTAATGGTGAGCGTGGAGCCGTCGGCTATGGAGAGGGAGTTGATGTTCAGCAGAGACGAGCCGCCAAAATCGAGGACTGAGTTTCCCGTGATGGAGAGAGCGTTGAAGATCTGAGAGGTGTCGTTCAGGAAGAGCGTGCCGCCGGCCATCGTGAGATTGGTGGAGGAGGTAAAGATGTTGTCGGCGAGGAAGCTGATCGCGCCCTCGTTGAGGAAGATTGAGCCGGTGTAGCTGGAGCTGACGCCGCCGAAGGCGAGGGTGCCCGCGCCGGTTTTGATGAGGTTGCCCGAGCCGGAGAGAGTCGCGAGCAGGGCGAGGTCGTGGGTGGCGGCGCCGTCGGCGATGGCGAAGGTGTGGCTGTAGGCGTCGAGCCGGAGGTTGCCGGAGATCGTAGCCGAGGTGGCGGAGGCGTTGGTGGTGAGGGCGCCATTGCCGGTGTTGGCGAGGGCGAGGGTGCCGGTGCCGGTGGCGACGGTGCCGCCGGTGAGTGTGAGCGCGGCGATGGCGTCGGAGTTGTTGTTGAGGTTGAGGGTGCCGCCCTGATTCACGGTGACGGTGGTGCCGGAGTCCTTGATCTGGTTGGAGGCGTCGAGACGGACGGTGCCGCCGTTGTTGATGGTGAGGTTGGCGGCGATGGCGTCGGTCCCGGCGGTCTTGTTGAGGACGAGGGTGCCGGTGTTGACGGTGGTGGCGCCGGAGAACGAGTTGGCGTTGGTTCCTGAATACGTGAGCGTGCCGGAGCCGGTTTTGAGGACCGAGGCTGAGCCTTGGAGAGAGCTTTCGATGATGGTGTTACCCGGGCCGGTGAGCGTGAGCGCCTGAGAGGCGTCGAGGTAGCCGCCGGAGAGTGTGAGCGTGCCGCCGGTTTCGGAGACGAAGGTGGTGGCGGAGCCGAGATTGATGGAGCCGGAGAGGGTGTTGTTGCCGGAGACGTTGCGGAGGGCGCCGACGCCGCCGTCGCCGGTGCCGCTGAAGGTGAAGCCGCCTTCTTTGACGATGATGTTGTTTTCGAGAGCGAGGGTCGCGCCGCTGGCGATGGTGTTGCCCCAGGTGCCGGTGTCGCCGAGGGCGTACTGGTGGCGGAGGGTGAGGGTGCCGGCGTTGACGGCGACGGCGCCGGTGAAGGAATTGGAGCCGGAGAGGATGAGGTTGCCAGAGCCTGCTTTGGTGAAGCCGGCGTTGTACTGCTGGCCAATGGAGCCGGAGAAGGTGGTGGTGGCGGTGTTGTCGATGGTGAAGATCCTCGAACCGCCGGAGAGCGTCATCGGGCCGGAGAGGGTGAGCGCCTGGGAGCCGGTGACGGTGGTGTCGGCGGTGACGTTGACGGTATTCGCCAAGGTGCGACTGGCGCCGGTGGCGGCGATGGAGCCGCCTGCGAGGGTGAGGGTGCCGGAGCCGGCGGCGGTGTTGTTGCCGAACTGGGTGAGGCCGGAGTTGAGCGTGAGGCCGCCGGAGAAGGTGTTGGCGCCGTTGAGCGTGAGGGTGAACGCGCCGGATTTGGTGAGGGACGACCCGGAGCCGGCGATGGTGTTCTGGACGGTGGCGTTGCCGGTGCCGGAGCCGGTCCAGGTTTGCGACGAGGCGAGGGTGAGCGTGCCGACGTTGATCAGCGCGCCGCCGGAGCCGTTGAGAGTGAGGCCGGTGGAATTGTTGAGCGTGAGCGCGTTGGCAGTGCCGCTGATCGTGTACGTGTAGGGAGAGTCGAAAAAGAGAGCACCGATGCTCCGCGGGGCGTCGAGAGTGACGGTGCGGTTGGCGGTGATGATGCCGCCGAAAGTGGCGGTATCGGTGGTGGCATTGGGATTGGAGGAGGTCCAGTTGGAGTTCGAGGACCAGTTGCCGGTGCCGTTGGTTTTCCAGGTGGAGTCGGCGGCGTGGAGTGGGGTGGTGGATGAAGTGAAGGCGAGCGCGACGATAAGCGTGGCGAACAGGCGGAGGACGGCGCCGGGCACGAAACGCCCGGTGCGCGTGAATGAGCGCGTGGGCTGGTTTCGGGTGTGGCGTGGTGTGTTCATGTTCTGGCGATAGGCAGGACGGAACTATCGCTAAAAAGTTATGAACGGCACGCGCAAAGGCCGGATTTAGGGGAAGATTTCGCGTGCGAGTGGGTATAAGTACCCATGACGTGGGGATAAGAAATCGCGGAGGCGGACGGGGAAGAGCGCGTGAGCACGAACGGACGACAAGGAGGTCGTCCCTCCGAGTCGGAGTGTTGGGTGCGGCGAACGCGGGCGTGCGCGTTGGCGGTGGGCGGAACGGGGTAAGCGGGCGGCGGTTTGCGCGGTGGGGGCAACGCGCCTCCAACGGAGCGGAACGCGTTAGATGAAGCCGAGGGGCTGGTAGGATTTGCCGAGGATCTGATCGGTCGGGCAGGAGAACCAGCGGTCGAGCATCGTGGCGTAGACCTGACGAAAATCGGTGGTGTAGGTGAGGTCTTGGTTGCGCGCGAGGTTGAGGTCGGGCGCGGTGCCGTGGAGGCCGCCTTTGATTTTAGAGCCCATGACAAAGAGCGGAGCGGCGGTGCCGTGGTCGGTGCCTTTGCTTTCGTTTTCCATGGGGCGGCGGCCGAATTCGGAGAACGTCATCGTGGTGACCTGATCGTCGAGCTTGTGGGCTTCGAGGTCTTTCTGGAAGGCGGCGAGGCCGTCGGAAAGCGTCTTCATGAGGTTCTGGTGGAGGTTGGCCTGGTTGGCGTGAGTGTCGAAGCCGCCGAGGGAAACGAAGTACACGCGGGTGGAGAGGCCGGCGGCGATGAGGGCGGCGACGCTCTTGAGAGACTGGGCGAAGGGATTGCCCGGATACGTGGAGGCGGGCTGGTAGCCGCCGAGGACTTTTTGGACGCGCTTCTCGGTGACGAGGGCGTCCATCATCGTCTGCTTGAGGAATGAGTTGTTGCCGTGTTCGTCGTGATCGGCGGAAGGCTGGTGCACGAGGCGCTCCAGGAACTCCATGTTCTGTTTGTTTTCGCGGCGGCCGATGGTGTTGGGATTGAGGCCGAAGGTTTGGTGAGCCTGGTCGGCGAGGAAGGTTTGCGGGACTTCGCCACTGAGATGGATGGCGGTCGGATCGTTGTCGGCGACGGGCGTGCCGGAGCAAGTGTTGTCGAGGAAGCGGCCGATCCAGCCGGAGGAGAGGATCTGGTTGGAGTCGCTGCCGGATTCCCAGATCTCGGTGGAGCGGAAGTGGGAGCGGTTGGGATTGGGGTAGCCGACGTTTTGGATGACGCCGAGTTTACCGCCCTTGAAAAGTTCGTGCATCGCGGTGCAGGCAGGATGGAGGCCGAGAGTGTCGGAGAGGCGGAGGGCTTGATCCTTGGCGATGCCGATGGTGGGGCGGAGGCGGTAGTAGTTGGCGTCCTCGAAGGGGATGACGGTGTTGAGGCCGTCGTTGCCGCCGGCGAGCTGGACGAGGACGAGGATGCTACGGTCTTTCTCGGGGCGCGGTGTGGCGGCGAGTGTGGACTGGACGAGGAAAGACGGGGCGAAATTGCTGAAGGCGAGAAGGCCGATGCCGCTGCCGGAGAAACGGAGAAACTCGCGACGGGTGGTGGGGAGGAAGTGCGGTGAGTTATTCATGGCGTGCGGATTTTCAGGGCGCGTTTAGCAGAGCTGGTACTCGGGGGATTGGAGGAGGGCGATGGCGGCGTTGCGGACGCGTTGGGTGAGTTGTTTGGAGCCGCCGTCTTTCAGGAAAGCGGTGACTTCGTCGCGGTAGGCGGGAGCGGAGGTGCCGGGGAGGAACGTGTCGAGGAAGCGGGAGGCGGCTTGCTCGGCGGTGAGGCCGGCGAAGGCTTTGAGGTGTTCGCTATCGACGACGAAACGGTCTTTGCCGTCGGCACGGGCGGCGACGATCTCGACTTGTTCGTCGGCGTTGAGGTTGGCCTCATTGATGGGGTTGAAGAGGGTCTGCACGAGCTGGCGCCGGGCGCCGAAGGTGGCGGAGTTAATCCATTGGCGTCCGCCGACCCAGCCGCGGACGTTGGGCGGGTTGTAGAGAGTCTGGCCCATCTGGCGGAGGGAGCCGAGGACCTGGCGGGCGAGCGGGGCGACGTCGAGCTGGAGGTCTTGAGTGAGGGCTAGGTAGAACTGTACGGGGCTCTTGATGTAGTTGCCGCGATAAGACGGAGAGAAGAAGAGCTGGCTCCCGAAGAAACGGTGGGCGAGAGCTCGGAGATCGAAGGCTTGGGCGCTCCACCACTGGCCGAGGGCGGGGAGGTATTCCGGCGGGAGCGGGTCGTCGGTGAGGTAGAAGCGGACGAGCTCGTGCGGGAGCCAGGTGCCGGCGGCGGGTTGTTTGTAGGCGAGGTCGATGATGTCGTCGCCGGTGAAGGCGGCGGTTTTGCCGAAGACGGTTTTGGGGCGGGGGTCGTGCTGACGTTGAACGAACGAGAACTCGCCGAGTCGCTGGCGGTAGCCGGTGAACGCGCGGGCGGCTTCCTTGATGTCTTTCTCGGTGTAGTTGCCCTCGCCGAGGACGAAGAGCTCGAAGAGTTCGCGGGCGAAATTTTCGTTGGGAGCGTCGCGTTTGCTGTCTTGCAGATCGAGGTAGCGGATCATCGCGGGCGTGCGCGAGATGGCTTTGGTGAGAGCGGGGGCGGGGCCGAAGGCGTGGCGGCGGATGGCGGCCTGGTGGTCGAAGACGTGGCCGGCGTTTTTGATTTTCTCGAAACTGATGACGTAGATGTCGCTCAGGAAGAGGGTCCACTTTTCCTGCGCGGCGTGGGCGGGCGCGGAGGAAAATTGGAGCCACTTGATGCTCATATCCTGGTAGGCCTGCTGGGAGCGGTCGCGGGCTTCTTTTTGCAGGACACGTTTCTGGAGTGGGTCGGCGTCGCGGAGGCGTTTGGCGAAGTCGGGGGTGTCTTCTTCGAGGCGCTCAACGAGTTTGGGTTTCGCGAGAGCGACGGGCTCGGCGGGGAAGAGGCGGGCGAGGGTGGTGGGGAGGCCGTCGGCGACGGCGCGGGCGACTTCGTCGGGCTGGGCGGACCAGGTGACGCGGCGGAGGAGGTGCCGGGCGGCTGCGGCGTCGAAGGCGGAAGCGGGGAGTTGAGTCCAGGCGTCGGCGGGGGAAAGCGTGGGCGGGGCAGGTTGCGTCGAGGCTGGGGCAACTGCGGCGTTGGAAGCGGAAGTGGTCTTCGCGGAGGCGGGCGTTTCCATGTCGGGAGAGACGCCGGGATCGGGCGGAGGTTTCGTGGATGACGCAGAAAGTTTTCGACGGGGGTAAAGCGCCAAGACGCGAAGGTCGGAGCCATGATTGGGCGGAAACGATTGGGCTCACGCAAAGACGCGAAGGCGCAAAGAAGAGCCGGCGGAAGCGGCGGAAAGAACGATGCGGAGTGGCGGTTACCAGGCCCAGTCGCCATCGGTGGTGAGGTCGTTGGAGCCGGTGGGGGCGCGGTGGCCGTTGTCGTCGTCACCGTCGAGACCGAGGGAGTAGAGGGTGAAGGTGGCGTCGGGGTTGAGGCGGTAGCGGAGCGGGGCACCGTCGATGATGTCGAGCGGGACGGAAGGGAGGTAGGCGGGCACGAGGGCCGTCAGGGAATCCGGATACGCGCCGTGGGCGAGGCGGTGGCGTTCGAGGGCGCAGGCGGTGAGGGCGAGGCGGGTGGCGTTGGCGGAGCGGGCGACGTTGGGGACGATTTTTTCGTAGGAAGTCATGAAGGCTTCAGCGAAGAAACTGTAGGGCGCAGGGGAGAAGCTCGGAGGGGGATATTGCATTGCTTGGAGTTTGGCCCGGAAGCCTGGCGTTTCCTGACTGGCGATAGCCTCAAGGACCGGATCATTCATTCTGACCATTCTGGTTTTATTTTGCAGCCACCAACCTTCGGGCATCAGGGCATATAGACCTGGATGCCATTCGGACGCGGTCGGCTCACTGACAGACGAGAGCGGCAGAAACATCGCGTTGTTGCGTTCGTTGCGGATCGTTTGAGCGAGTGCGCCTAACAGGTCCATTTCGGAGAATGACGCGGAGAAGCGGGCGAGCTGGCTGTCGGTGAATGAGTGTTGTCGAACACCTTCCCAGACGGGTTGAATCGCCATACGAATGAGCACGGCAGAGATCATTGTTTCGACCAAGGTGTAGGGGTGATCGCCGAGGCCTTTTGCGAGCTGGATGGCGGCGAGGACGCTGGGGTAGGCGAGATCAGGCTGGGAGTTGGCTAGAAGCGCGGATGATTGAAACATCAGCTGACGGGCGAAGTACCGTTGAATGCTAAAATTGGGGAACTCTATTTTCAGCAGTTGCCCAATGGCGGGCGGCGGTCCGGGTCTTACCACTCTAGCAAGCGGTCGAAAAAGTGCGGCTTCGCGTAGTTCGGCGAGGTCGGGTTTCTCGATGTTGAATTGAGCAAGAATCAGATCGGCATCTTTCGATGGAGACAAAGCAGGCAGTTTTTTTTCCGCGCGCTGCTTTGCAATATCGCGGGCGAGCAAACCCAGGTTGAGGTGCTCGCCATTGTCCCATAGAGTCTGAGTGGTCGGAGCAAAATCGAAGAACGGTTCTTTCGAACGAAACGCGGTGAGTTTGGAGCTGTCATATTTTTCCAGGAGAAGCGGTGTCAGTAGCGGCGTTTGCAGGAAATTTTCTTCCGCCGGTATAGGAAGCGGTACTGGAAGAGTGTCGAGAGGCTCACCTCGGTCGGCGTAGGTTTTTAAGGTGGCTTTCCACTCACGTTCGCCGCGGATGTTTTCGATCTGCCAGGCAACGGCGATGAGGGTGGCGACGCAGGCGAGAACGATGAGCAAGCGGCGGAGGCGGCGGATGAGTTTAGCGGAGAAGGGCATGGAGTTGTGCCTGGCGGTCGGCGAAGCTGGTGGACGTGGGGAGGCGGTCGGGGTGGGTTGGCGAAGACGAGGACACTCGCGTGGTCGTTGATGGGGCCGAGGCGAGTTGCGCTGAGTTGGGGGTGAGAGAACTGGCTTTTGGATCGGAGCGGAGGAAGTGGAGGGCGAGGAGGAGAGTCCAAGTGGCGGCGAGAGTCGTCCAGAGGCGGCGGTGGGGGAGGAAGAGGGCGCGTAGTAGTTGAGATGTGGGTACGGGGGCGTCTTGGGCGGCGTGGCGTGTGAGCGTGGAGGACAGGACGGAGTGGCGGAGGGCGTCGAGCTGCGGGGCGGCGGAAGCGTGGCGCGCGAGGAGATGATCGCGGGGAGATTTTTTATTCATGACGCGGTGGTGTTTGCGGAGGGCGCAGCGGCGGGTGATGGCGTGGTCGGGGGCGGGGGCACGGTGAGGAGCTGGCGGAGGGCGCGTTTGGCGTGGTGGAGGCGGGACTTCACAGTGCCGAGCGGGGCGGCGGTGATGCGGGCGATTTCTTCGAGTGGGAAATCTTCCAGGATGTGAAGGAGGATGACGGAGCGCTGGGGGAGCGGGAGTTGTTCGACAAGGGCGAAGAGGGCGGACGCGTCTTCACGGCGGAGGAGTTGTGCGAGGGGATCGTCGACGGTGGGGTCGGCGATGTTGGCGAGCGGGTCGGTGGAGGCTGGGGAGCCGGAGGTGTCGTCGGAGACGGGCGTAAGAGAAGATGTGTCAACGAAGCGGGCGTCGGTGCGGCGGGCGCGGCGGAAGTGTTGGGCGCATTTTTGATGCGCGATGCCGAAGAGCCAGGAGGTGAAGCGGGCGTCGTCGCGCAGTGTGGCAAGGTGGCGGACGGCGGAGGCGAAGGTTTCCTGGACGAGGTCGAGGGCGGCGGTGTCGTCGCGGATGAGTTCGGCGATGTAGGTGTAGAGCGGGAGCTGGTGAGCTTTGAGGAGGCGATCCCAGGCGGCGAAGTCGTGAGCGCGGGCGGCGCGGAGGAGCTGGGGATCGGGGGGCGACACGTCGGGGTTTGTCTCAGTGGAATGCGCGAAGGGGCGGAAGGTTCAACGCGGGCGAAGGTTTTTTCGCGGACGCTGTGAAGAGCGGAATCGCAAGGGCGCGAAGGGGCGAAGGACGGAAGCGACGAGGGGAGCGCGGAAAAGAATAGGTCCTATGGGTCTTATGGGACCGATAGGACCTATGTCGGAGGGGCGAACGAGTAAGAGAAAGAGAACGAGAAAGATTAGGTCAGAGGCCGAGCTGGGTTTTGTAGAGGCGGGGGACTCGCTTCGTCACGGAGCAGAGGGTTTCCCAGGGGATCGTGTCGGAGGAGTGGCTGAATTCGGCGAGGGAGATTTCGCCGTCGCCCTGGCGGCCGACGATGACGGCTTCGTCGCCACTCGCGACGCCGGGGATGTCAGTCACGTCGACGATAGTCTGGTCCATGGTGACGCGGCCTAGGACGGGGCAGCGAGAGCCTCCGACGAGAATTTGCGCGCGGTTGCTGGCGGCGCGGGGGATGCCGTCGCCGTAGCCGGCGGTGAGGACGGCGATGGTGGTTTCGCGTTTTAACGTGTGCGTGCGGCCGTAGCTGATGGCGGTGCCGGCGGGGAGTTTTTTGACGATGCCGACGCGTGTCTTGAAACTGAATACGGGCTCGGCGCGGACCTGGGTGAGGAGGGATTCCCGGCGCGGGAGGATGCCGAACTGGAGGAGGCCGATGCGGACGGCGTTGAAGGGGCCGGCGGCTTCGAGGGTCTCGAGGCCGGCGGAGTTGTCGGCGTGGACGAAGAGCTGGGAGAGTTCGAGGCCAGGGCAGCGGGCGAGGGCGGAGAGGAAGCGGCGGCGTTGCTCGGCGGTGAATGCAGGGTCGTCGTCGGGGGAAGAGAAGTGCGTGAACACTCCGGCGAGTTTGACGAAGGGAGCGGCGAGGATCTCGGCGTAGAGTTTTTCGGTTTCCTCGTGCCAGACGCCGAGGCGGCCCATGCCGGTATCGATTTTCAAGTGGACCTGTATCGGACGGCCGGCGGTGCGGCCGACGGTGTCGAGGCGGCGGACTTCGTCGCTGGTGGAGACGGTCGCGGTGAGGTCGTATTCGGCGACGTAGCGATCTTCGTCGGGGAGGAGAGGGCTGAGGAGAAGGATGGGCCAGCCGGGGCCGATTTCGCGGAGGGCGGCTGCTTCGGCGAGGTTGGCGACGGCGAAGAGATCGGCGCCGGCGTGCATGAGGCGGGCGGCGGTCTGCGGGAGGCCGTGGCCGTAGGCGTCGGCTTTGACGACGGCGACGTAGCGCATGTGCGGCGGGAGCGAGGCGCGGATGAGGTGCAGGTTACGCTCGAGGACGGCGAGGTCGATTTCGGCCCAGCAACGGAGCGGGAGGCGGGAGAGGTTTTGCACGGGGGACGAACGATGGAGCGACGGAGCGGAGTTTATTCACCGCGGAGACGCGGAGGGCGCGGAGTTTCGGAGGAGGAGATTACTTAATCTGGAAGGCTGGAAATCAGGAACGGAGGGGGGCTGTTTTTTAACCACAGATGACACAGAGAACACAGATGTGAAGAATCTGAAATACGAGCCAGGCATGGACGGGAGAACGCGTATGTTGCTGTGGAAGCTCTGCTCCGGCGATTTCAAGCCTGGCCGGCTGGCGCGCGGTGGATTTTGGCGGTCCAAGTTTGATAGGACGGCTCTTCGTGGAGGAAGGCGTCGGGCTCGGGGGCTTCGATGAAGAGCGGGGTGCCGGCGAGCGCGAGGAGTTGCGAGGCGAGATCGTAGGGCACGGTGCGGACGGACTGAGGGAGCGTGGACCAGTGGCGGAAACATTCCGGGAGCATGAGCGGGCCGATGAGTTCGGCGGTGGGCGTGCGGTGGAGAGGCGAAAGTGCGCCAGAGGAATCGACGGTGACGCGGTGCCAAGTTTCGCGGCGGGCGTCGGAGATGACGGAGAAGTCGCGGAGGTTTTCCGTGAGCGCGAGCGTGTGCGCGACGAGGGCGAGGCTCGTGTAAGCGTAGGACGGACGTGGATGCAGCGAATGCCAGGTGCGAAGGGCGACGGCGGCGGTGCGGATGCCGAGGACGGAGCCGGGGCCGTCGCAGAAGAGAAAGGCTTCGATCGCGGAGAGCGGGAGCGGGCCGAGTGGCGAGGCGGCGCGGGCGAGAAGTTTTTCGGTGAGGGAGAAAAGCGCAGTGCCGGCTTCTTCGGCAGCAGTTTCCCAGAGTGGATCGTGGCCGAGGCGAAGGAGGCCGACTTGGATGCGCGACGAAGCGGAGTCGATCAGGAGGATCGTGGGGTGTCGGTCGAGCAGAGCGCGGAGCGTGAACATCGGCAGGGCCGACGAAAGGTGGCGGCGGGGCGGCGGGCAAGCATTGGGATGCGAGCCGCGACGCGCTCCAAGCGTGCCGCCACCGTTTGGAAGAGGGCGGAATTAACGAGGGCCGCGGAGGCCGCCCATCAAGTAGATGATGAGGACGATCAGGAGCACCAAGCCGAGACCGCCGCCACCGATGGCTGGGCCACCGAAGTAAAAGCCGCCACCGCCGAAGAGGAGTAGAAGAACAATGATAAGCAGGAGGGTATTCATCGCCGGGGCCGACAGGGACTCGGTCGGGGCGTTCCTGTGAGCAGGGCAAAGAGCGCTCTGGAAAAATACCGGACGAGGCCCCGGGTTTTTTCTGTGGGGACGGTGGCGGGGCGTCGTTGTGGTTCGAGCTGAGCACTTCCAGTGGACGAATGCAGCCAAGCCGGTACGGTCCGCGCATGGCTATTCACATCGGATGCGGAAGTTGGAGAGACGACGAGTACGTGGGCGTGCTTTACCCGAAGAAGCTGCCCGAGAAGCGGCGGCTGGCGTTTTATACGAAGTGGTTCGACCGGGTGGAGCTCAACGCGACTTACCACGCGCTGCCGAAAAGAGAGCACGTGCAGGCGTGGGAGGCGCAGACGCCGGCGGGATTTTTCTTCGACGTGAAGCTGCCGAGGGGTTTTTCGGACGATCCGTCGGCGGCGGCGCAGAGTGGTTTGTGCGAGCGGATGCACGAGATGATCGGGCCGTTTGTTGAAGCGAAGAAATTCGGAGTGTTTCTGCTCACGCTGTCGCCCTCGTTCACGACGAAGAAGCATAGCCTGGAAGAACTGGACGAGGTGGTGGAGAAGCTGCGCCCGCATCGGATTGCAGTAGAGTTTCGCAACCGGGAGTGGGTTGACGGGAAACGGCTGGCGGAGGCGCTGGAGTATTTTCGGAGCCGCCAGCTGGTCTGGGTGGCGCTCGATCTGCCGCGGATCGATTCGCCGAAATTGCTCCCGGCGATCGATGAAGTGACCCATCCGGACGTGGCGTACATGCGGCTGCATGGGCGGAATCCGGATTATCTCCTGGGTGAGAACGCGAAGGATAAACATCGGTACGCGTATACGGAGAGAGACTTGAAAGAGATTGCGGCGCGCATCCAGAAGCTGGCGACGAAAGCGAAGGATGTACACGTGAGCGTGAACAACCACGCGGAGGATTTTGCGCCGAAGGCGGCGATCGCCCTGCGGCGGATTCTGGGGCAGCCGGTGCTGCCGGGCATTCCGGAAATCCCGGATGGCGGCGATCAAGGCTCTTTGTTTTAAGGCCAGCCCATGACATCCGACCAATCGCTCGAACGTTTCAAGAAGGCTCAAGATGATCCGAACTCAGGTTTCGCGATAGCGCTCGCGGAGATGCAGGCCGGCAAAAAGACCAGCCACTGGATCTGGTACGTGCTGCCGCAGCTCGCGAGTCTGGGGCGATCGGATACGGCGCGGTTTTATGGGATCGCCGATCTTGCGGAAGCGCGGGCGTATTTGAACGATCCGGTTCTGTCAGAGCGGCTGATGCGAGTGATGGAGGTGATTGCGGAGCAGCTGAAGAATGGCGTGAGTCTGCCGGTGTTGATGGGCAGCGAAGGCGACTGCGTGAAGCTTATGTCTTGCACCACGTTGTTTCAACACGTGGCGAAGAACCTGGACTCGGGGGCGAGTGCGCAACGTTTCGAGAAACTCTCGGCAGTGTGCGGTGAAATTATCGGGCTGGCGGAAAAACAAGGCTACGCGAGATGCTCACTGACGGATGCGGTCTGCGGCGGTGGTAGCGAATAGAGAACGGTTGGGAAAGCGAAGTGCAGGCACGGGAGTCGGCGACTCGCGCAAGACTCCGCATCGTTGTGGGACGATGCGGAGATGCGTGTGTGTTGTTCCGGCAGTGTGGCTGCTCAAGGCGTGATTGTGAGAGGGAGCGGTATGAAAACGAACGGGCGCAGTCTGTAACCGCGATAGATGTACATGCCGGCGCCGGGGTCGTCGGCTGGAGTGGCGAGGCGGCGGGCGCGGCCGACGATGACTCCACCATCATTGATGCCGTCAGCGGAGAGAAGCGTCCACGTTGCGGCGGTTGCGGCGGAGATAGCGGTGTTAAGGTCGATGAATTGAGCGGTGTCGCGAAGATACACGAAGGCTTTTCCACTGGCCGTACCGACGACGTCGCCATCGGTGTTGACGGCTTTCACCTCGGTGACGCTGGAGCCGAATTTCACGGCGACGCCACCCGAATAGAGAAAACCCTGGCTGCCCACCGTGCCGGCGACTTCGCCTCTTTCATTGATGGCGTAGGCGCGATTGCTGAATGAGCCGAGCGCCCAGCCGAGGTAGGTGGTGGTGCCCGAGCCGACGTCATAGGTCTTTCCACCCCAGGTCGTGTCGTAGCCAGCCATGACGAAGTCGTTGTTCATGTCTTTTGGGACGAAGTTGCCGCCGATGGTAGAGCCGAGGAGAAAGATCCAGCCGCTGGTGTGGCCGATGAACGGCTGCGATGAGGCGGTGCCGACGACATAGTTGGAGTCGTTGATTGAAACGGCCTCGCTGTTCCGGGTGAAATCGCTGTCGAAATCCACCGCCAGGCCGCCACCGGGCGTGACGTAGCATGCGTGGTAGATACTGCCATTACGGTCGCAGAGGCCCGCGATGATGCCTGTGCTGTTGATGGCGTTGCCCCAACTCGAATGAGCAGGCCCGGGCGATGGATGAGTGTAGAAGGTTCCAGATGCCAGGCGGAACGCGACCGGGTGCCCGCCGAGATCGTAAGCGGAACCGACAATCTGGCCGGCGTTGTTGATACCCGTGGGAATAACCCACGGATAAGACGCGGGTGCGCCGAGATCAGAGAACAAATAGAACGCAGCGTTCGCGGTCGCAGTGAATACCAGCGCGACGAGACAGAGGAGGAGTTTTGTTTTCATGGGGAGTTGTGTCGCGTACATCGCAAGCGCTCCCTCGCGCGTTACTGAAAACGATTTTGTGCATGTGCATGCGGCATTTCTCGCACGCGTTTATTGAGAGAAATGCCTACGCATCTGCCGTGCGACTGGCAGAGATAGTCGAGTGCTTCAGAAACAGGAAACTTGTCTGAGTGGCGCTCTTTGACGGCGGTTGAACAAGAGCGGTTAGTTAGTAGTTGTGATTGCCGCTGCACCAAGAGCGGAAGCGCTGGTTGCAAAATGCTCAGAAAGCGACTGGTGGAAATGCGGTTTGCCTCCTGCCGCACTCGAGAAATTGCGACACATGGCTCTCAATGTCTTCCTGTGAACTATATTTCCCGGGGCCGCTTTTCACGAAAGCCCAAACTGGCAGGCTTCGTGCGAAGTAGTTGAGCATCTATGCCCGATTCCCGCTCAGTACGTCGTCAGCGCATCAAACTCATTGTGATCGCGGTGATGATCGTTGTCGGGTTTGGGCTCTTCGCAAAGTTCGGAGGGCACTATTGGAAGGAAGCGATCACCGGTTTGCCCGTGCCTGTTCTGCTGCTCTGCCTCGTGGTACTTCCGCTTACGGGTTTTCCTGTTTCACTGATGCTGGTGGCCGTGGGTGCGCGGTTCGGTTTCTGGCAGGGATTGGCGGCAGCCGCGGCGGCGATTCCGATTCATCTGGCGTTGAGTTATCCGCTGTCGGGGTTGTTTCGGCGGCCGATAACGGCAATGGTGACTAAGGCGGGCTGGAGTCTGCCAAAACTGGATCGCGAGACCGCGTGGCCGTTCACGACGTGGCTGGCATTTGTGCCGGGCGTTTCTTACACGCTGAAAAATTATACGCCTCCGCTGGCGGGCGTTCCATTCCGAATCTACTTCCTCGCGTTCTATCCGGTGCACCTTTGCACCGCGGTGCTGGGGTTGCTGATTGGCGGAGCGACGATGCACTTTTCGTGGCTCCTCGCTGTGGGAATCGTCACCTACGGGATCGCGATCGGGATTCTGACGAAGGTGCTGGCGAATCGTTTGCGGGCGAAGGGAGCGTGGGTGTCGGACTCGAGCGCGGACGGCATGCAGGCGAAGTTCGCGAGCACGTAAGGTTAGGCAGCGGGTGGTTGAATCGCGAAGACGCTAAGGTGCGAAGATAGACGCGAAGCGAACGAGGGCTTTGGGGAAATTCGAGCTGAAGACATGCAGAGATCGGTTATCGCTGAAGCGCGAAAGAGCGGAAACGCGGAGGGGATCGCCTGTCTGGGGTCCCGGTGTCTCTGTCCAAGAGGGACGAACTGATCTTAGCGGCTTTGCATCTTTGCGATTCAATCCGGGAGTTGATCGCGGTGACCGGTGATTATTTGGCGCGGATGGCGGCTTGGATTTTGGCGACGTCGATTTTGTCCATTTCCATCATCGCTTCGAAGGCGCGTTTGGCGGTGTCGCCGCCTTTGGCCATGGCGTCGGTGAGGACGCGCGGGGTGATCTGCCAGTTGATGCCCCACTTGTCTTTGCACCAGCCGCAGACGCTCTTTTTGCCGCCGTTCTTGATCAGGGCGTTCCAGTATTTGTCCGTCTCCTTCTGGTTGTCCGTGGCGACCTGGAAGGAAAACGCCTCGCTGTGTTTGAACTGGGGACCGCCGTTGAGGCCGATGCAGGGGATGCCGAGGACGGTGAATTCGACGGTGAGAATCTGGCCCTTCTTGCCTCCGCCCGGAAAGTTGGACGGGGCCTTGTGGACGGCGGTCACTTTGCTGTTGGGAAAGGTCTTCGCGTAGAACTTCGCGGCCTTGAGCGCGTCTTTGTCGTACCAGATGCAGACGATGTTTTTTGGAGTCCGTTTTTTCATGGGAAGGAATTGGACCGCAGAACCGGGAATTCGGTTCGGGGTGTTTTGTTCTCACCCTCTCAACGAATCAGCCGGACGCAAATGGACAGGGGAGTGCGGAAAATCTGACCGCTAACCCTAGCTGCTGGATAATTCTAAATACGCCGGAGACGGCCGCTTTAACCAGCGGTCCGCTTTGAGTATCGTTTTACCAAGGCTAGCTCCTTTAAGTGCGCACTCCCAAACGACCAAAGTTTTCCAGCCGGTAGATTTAAGCGCCATATACGCTCTTGAATCTCGCTCTTTGTTCGCTCGGAACTTGTCAGCCCAAAATGCAGCCTGCGATTTTGGCTTTGTTGCGAATCTGCAGCCAGAGTGGTCGTGCCAGAAGCAACCGTGCACAAAAATTACGACACGTCGTTTGGCAAATACTAGGTCAGGTGAACCCGGTAGGCTCCGCTGATTTATTCGGTAGCGATAGCCTAGTTTGTGCAGCGCCCGACGTAATAACATTTCAGGCTTTGTATCCTTCCGCCTGACTGATGCCATTAACCGCGACCTAGCTTTTGTACTCAGCCGATCCATGATGTTAAGCAGTTAACGGTCTCGTAACGGACGTACTCATCAAACGTGGCCGCCCCAGCACGACATTCAGCGCATTCCGTCTTGTTTCCTCTCAGTCCTTCCGGATGGAAACGAGTGTTCCGAGGTGAGCTTTGTTTTCGGCGCGTTTTTTCTTCTTGTAGCCGAGCGTATCGCAAACCGCTTCGACCTTCTGGCAGAAAATATCTGCGTTCAGCGGCGTCATCCACAGTTCGTCCGGCTTTCCATCTCTGTTGGTGGATTGCCACTGGGTTTCGTCATCCAAGGGATGCTCGGGCCTGAACGGGCGGATATTGAAAATCTTATGATCTATCTGCGTGATCCAAGCGGCGCCCACCTCTGTGATCGCTCCCCAAGAAACCTTAGTGTTCTCACTGGTAATGAAGAGAGCGAAAATCTTTTGATCCGAGTAACTCTCGATGAAGAAGTCGCGCAGGTATTCATAGACATGGCGCCCTTCCGGAATGCGACAGACCTCATCGTCGCAGTTAGTGTATAGGATGTCCTCGGAAGACACGTTGTTGAACACTAGCATCGCATGCACGATGTCCGCGAACGATTTGTCCGGTAACGTCTGACTGATCAAAATCCTCTTCTTCTGGGAATCTACGAGCCGCTTCAGTCCAAGGTTGGGAGAGTTCTGATTGATCGAATCCAAGACGATTTTCTCAAGTGACTCCAACGGCATCTTTACCCCGAGCTTGGCGAGATTTTTTGCGGCCGCCTTGCTCGCAGTCCCACGAAAATCGTCGAAGGCGACCCTGAGGTTTTCTTCGTCCTGCTTCTGTTTCTCTTCCTTTTTTAGCTTTTTATCAGTGTTTCTGAGGTCTGTGAAAGTATCCCGGCGCCTGAGGATGTCTGCCAAGAGATCACGCCTCACGTACTCAAGGAGCGCGACGTAACGGGGATCGTCGGATTTATAACCCTGTCTGTTGCTCAATGCCATGTCCGGCAATTCCGTGAGCTCGAACAGATCGACGTGAAGCTGCCCGACCACATAGACCTCGTTCAGTTTGTTTTGGCCGACGACGGGAAGAATGTTGAATTCGCCCATCTTTCCATTCGCGAACAGAGAGATGAAGTTGTCAGGGAAATCCGTCATCTCGGCCTTCCGGCCCTTCGTGCTCTGGTAGGTGCCGATCCATCCATTGATTTCGAGGGAATATTCATGCTCGGCTCCTTTATTGTCCGTCAACGACAGCGGAATCGCTTTCGTCGGATAGGTGCCGACCAATTCCTTCCGCTTTTTCGGAAAAGTGTTCGGAACCAGATCGCCCAGCGAGGCATAAGCCCTGCCGAGGGTGATGAGCGTGATGAGCTCAGTCATGATGTTCCGGTCGAAATCTTTTATCACCTCCGACTCCTTGCCTCTGATGATGTGGATTTTGAAATCCTTACTTACCAAGGGAAATATTTTCAGGAGATTGCGCTTCACGGCGGTAAGCGAATTGTGCAACCGATATTGCGGAGCCTTCATCACGATGGCCGTTCCGTGTTTCGTTATGTGTTCGAACTCAATTTTGTCCTCGGGGATTGCGCGAAGCTTGCGGTCTTTCTCAATTCTCCGAGATAGGACGAATCCCGACTTGTCACCACCTGCGATGGTCATGACATCGACATTCTCCGATACAGAAAGGGCGGCCAGCTTGCCTACTCCCTTGCGCCCCATCTTTTTTCGTTTGTGCGATTTGGTAGTGGAGTCTGTCTCCGTTGTTCGTGATTCGGCGGCGACGTCCAAATACCGTCTGACATCGCCTTTCGCGTAGGACATTCCGTGGCCGTCGTCTTCCACGCGGATGTCGTCTTTGTTCGAGATGATGTAAACATTCTTCGCGTCGGCGTCGTAAGCGTTAGCGATAAGCTCGGCCAATACGTAGTAGATGTTTGTGTATAGGTTCGGTCCCAATAGCTCCAGTATCCGTGGGTCGATGCTGATTTCGTATTCCTTACTCATGGGGGGTAGGGCGGGGGTATATGCTACTTGTGTGTGTGTGGCTGCTTGTTAAATTCTCCCTGAGCTAATCCCTGTTCTGACCAGTTGTCCTTTGTAGCGCCGCCATCAAGTGCGCCGTTGGCAATGGTTGGATCAACCAGATCAGCGCTTAGTTGGAATCGGCGCTGCTTGAAGACTGTCGATATGGTGGCGGAATGACTTTCCGATGACTTCGCCCAAGCGCACAGGCACTGCGTTACCTACCAAGCGACCAATGGCCTTCATATAGATAGGCTGGTTCGGCTCCACGAAGCGATACGTGCGCGGAAAACTCTGGATGATTGCACCCTCGCGTAATGAAATCGCGCGATCCTGTTCAGGATGTCCAAACCGCCCGTTTCCAAACCCAAAAAACTGGGTGGTAATTGTCGGGGCAGGCTCATCCCATGACATGCGACCATAAACGCTGGGGTATGTCTTGCCGCTTTTCTTCCTGTGGCACTTGGCAACAAGTTCATTGGGCCAATCGCGCCAAGTACCACTGGGCTTCGATGCGCGAATTCGCTTCAGATTCAGGGGCGACAGCTCGGACGATTGATGAATCGGATCTGACTTATCAACACCACCTGACGCGAGCACGGGAAGATCGCTGAGGGCGTCGCGGACTGTCTTGGTGCGATTTCTGAAATGTGAAGGAGGCAGGAGGTCAATTTTACCAAGCCGAGAAGCCATGACTACGAGTCGTGAGCGCTGTTGTGGAATACCGTAGTCTTCGCAGCGCACGATCTTTTCGGCGGTGTGATAGCCCGATTCGTGGAGAAATCCCAGGAATTCACCGAATACAGTATGCTCAGCGAGCCCGGGAACGTTCTCCATCGTAACCAGCTCGGGATTGAGTTCGCGTACTACCCGCAAAAATTCCCGGAGCAGCCACCACCGACTATCGGTTTTGTCGGCTTTCTGATTATATGTTGAGAACGTCTGACAAGGTGCGCATCCGGCAATCAAGCGAATGGATTCGTCCGCAACGAAGTGAGATGCGAGTTCTGCCGTCTTGATTTCACGGACATCTTTCAGGAGGCAAGGCGCAGAATTGTTGTATTCGTAAGGGTATTGGCAGGCAGGATCGACATCAACGCCCAGACGCACCTTCACGCCTGCTTTTTTGAGGCCGCAAGTCAGCCCGCCCGCGCCGCAAAATAGATCAACTGCTTGGATGCCCCGCTCAAGAACGTGTCGCCTTTTCATCTGTGATATTCCCGACGATGTCCATTCGCCAGCACACTTCGCAAGCCAAGTATTCCCTCACCACGATGCGAATTACGATACCTCCCGCATCGTCGATGGCTAGATAACGGTAGTTGCCCTCCTGGACTTCGACCCAGTCATTTATCAGCATTCGGACTCTAGATTCTTTGCCATCACCTGAATTGAGTACCATCTCGGTAACGAGCAGTCGCTGCAGTCCGCGAGAGCCCACCTCTCCAAACATTTTTTGCTCATGGAAGGCATTGAACGCGTCTCTGACATCGCTAGGTAAAGTAGCGAGCGGGCCACACCAGAAATGGTCGGGGGGCTCACGGCACGGTTGGCTCAACTCATAAGCTGCATGCCCCCTAGCTAGCTTGAGCAGAACATTCGCGACGCGGTCTTGTTCGACAGCAAACTCAACGGTGTTGGTGGACTGGCGCTTCGCGCTCTCAATTCTAGCCCGCAGCGCAGGAGAGTTTCGGAGAATCCGAGCAACGGAGGGACGGGATATTTTGTCGGGCTCTGCTGAGCCGGAGAGAACGGCATCGACTAAGCATACGAGATACTCCTCATCCTTGGAGAAACTCTGATTACAGGTCTGGCAGCACCCGATGACGGGAAGATTTTCGGGGAATGGTTGGTCCAAGAGGCTTCGTGAAGGGATGTGGTCGCGAGTATCCGCTGGACCTGCACAGTGGATGCAGCCGTTGATCAGTCTGTTGTCGGCGAAGTCTTTTAGCTGATCCATGACCGTTGGTAATCGAGGTCCGCTCCGGCGAACAGTGTGTAAATCCGTTCAAATCCTGGAAAACAAAAAACCGCGCCGGTGAGGGCGCGGTTTTGAAGTGGGCGACGCGGGTCGCGGCGGGCGTAAGCGCGGGGCTTACTTGCCGGATTTGCGGGCTTTTTGGCGCTCGTTGTTATTCAGGATGCGCTTGCGGAGGCGGAGGCTCTTCGGGGTGACCTCGAGGAGTTCGTCGGCGGCGATGTATTCGATCGCGCGTTCGAGCGACATCTTGGCGGCCGGGATGAGGCCGGTCGCCACACCGGAGCCTTGCGAGCGGAAGTTGGTGAGGGCTTTTTCACGGACGGCGTTACACGCGATGTCTTCGTTGCGTGGGTTTTCGCCGACGATCATGCCTTCGTACACTTGCTCGCCGGGGCCGACGAAGAGCTTGCCGCGTTCCTGCACCATCAAGAGGGCGTAGGTCGTGGTCTCGCCGGCGTCGGTCGCGATGAGCGTGCCGGTGAGGCGGGTGAGCACTTCGCCCGCGTAGGGGCCGTATTCTTTGAAGAGGTGGCTCGTGATGCCGCGGCCGCTGGTGGCGTTGATCACGTCGATCTCCATGCCGATCAAGCCGCGCGTGGTGATGGTGGCTTCGATCATCGTGGAGTGCGAAAGCTTCTCCATGTTGGTCAGCTGGCCTTTGCGGTTGGCGAGGTTCTGCATGACGGAGCCGACACACTCGTCGGGAACTTCGACCCAGACGGTCTCGTAGGGCTCGTGGCGCTGACCATCGACGATCTTTTCGATAACGGTCGGGCGGGAGACGAGGAGCTCGAAGCCTTCGCGGCGCATGGTCTCGACGAGAACGGCGACCTGCATGGCGCCGCGTGCTTTGACGTTGAATACGCCAGCGCGGTCAGCGTCTTCGATGTAGATCGAGACGTTGGTCTTGAGCTCGCGCATGAGGCGTTCGCGGAGCTGGCGGGAGGTGACGAGCTTACCTTCCTGGCCGACGAGCGGGCCGTCGTTGACGGAGAACTGCATCTCCAGCGTGGGCGGATCAATCTGCTGGAAGGGGAGGGCGTGGGCGTCTTCGCTGACGGCGAGGGTGTCGCCGATGTCGACGTCTTCGAAGCCGGCGAGGCCGATGATGTTACCGGCGTGGGCGGTTTCGACTTCGCGCTGACCGAGGCCGGTGAACTCAAAAATCTTGGTGATCTTGGCGCGGACTTTTTTGCCACCTTCCGCGTGACGGATGACGAAGGTCGGGTCGCCGACTTTGACGACGCCGCCGAGGACTTTGCCGACGGCGATACGGCCGACGTAATCGGACCAGTCGATGTTCGACACGAGCATGTGGAAGGGATCTTCCGGCTTGGCGAAGGGTGGCGGGACGTGGTCGATGATGGTCTGGAAGAGCGGGGTCATGTCCTTCTTCTCTTCGCCGAGCTTGTACATCATGTAGCCGTCGCGGCCGGAGCCGTAAACGACGGGGGCGTCGAACTGTTCTTCGGTCGCGTTGAGCTCCATGAGGAGTTCGAGGACCTTGTCGTACATTTTGGCCGGGTCGGCGTTGTCGCGGTCGATCTTGTTGATGACGATGACGACCTTGAGGCCGTGGGCGAGGGCCTTGCGGAGCACGAAACGGGTCTGGGCCTGGGGACCGTCGTAGGCGTCGATGACGAGGAGAACGCCGTCGACCATGCGGAGGGCGCGTTCGACTTCGCCGCCGAAGTCGGCGTGGCCGGGGGTGTCGAGAATGTTGACGATCTTACCCTTCCAGTGGACGGAGGTGTTCTTGGCCTTGATCGTGATGCCCTTTTCCTTTTCGAGGTCCATGGAGTCCATGGCGCGGACTTCGACGGCCTGGTTGGCGCGGTACACGCCACCTTCTTTGAGGAGCTGGTCGACGAGGGTGGTTTTACCGTGGTCGACGTGAGCGATGATGGCGATGTTGCGGATGTTCTGGTTCATAGCGCGTAGGGCGTTCGGATCTTTGGAAAAGGTCAGAACGTGCGGAGCGGGCTGGGGCTTGGCAAGGCCGAAGGCGGGGAGTTGCGATAAGGTGACGGAAGAGGGCAGATGCCAGAGGGCCAAATGCCGGAGGAGCTAAGGGCCGAGGGGCAAGCCGGACGGAAGTTTACCGCAGAGAGCGCGGAGGACGCGGAGACAGGAAAACTGAAGAGGCGGAATTTTTGGACAGGATTAACGGGATTAAGAGGATTGGGGAGGCGGAGGCGCAGTCGCGTGAAGGGAGCGGTGGACGCGAAGGCCGGAAATTTAACCGCAGAGATCGCGGAGATCGCAGAGGGATGCGAGGTGGGTTAGGCGGAGGGCGTTTGCGCGAGGGCGCGGCGGGCGCGGTTGAAGATCGTGATAACGAGGAGGGCGATCATCGCGGGCTGGGCGATTTGCTGCCAGGTGCCGGGGACGACGCCGAGGCCGAGGAGGAGGGCGGCGAGGCCGAAGAGGAAGGCGCGGTCGCTCTTGCCCATCGGGCCGTCGTAGCGGCGGGTGGCGCCGATCTGGATGGCGACGACGCCGGTCATTTCGCTGACGATGGCGAGGATGACGATGAGGACGATCTGGAGCGGATCGAAGCCGGGGACGAGGGCGAAGGGGAGGTAGAGGGCGGTGTCGGCGATGACGTCGCCGATTTCGTTGAGGACGGCGCCGAGGCGGGATTTCTGGGCGTGCTCGCGGGCCAACATGCCGTCGATGGCGTTGAGCGCCATGCGTACGAAGAGGAAGGCGGGAACGACGAGGAGCGGCCAGCGGGCGGTGGGTTGCCAGGCGAGGCACGAGCCGGTGGCGATGGAGAGAGCGGCGGCGAGGACGGTGATCTGGTTGGCGGTGACGCCGGCGCGAAAGAGGGCGCGCGTGAGCGGGCGGAGGAGGTTTTGGAAGGCGGGCTTGATGTCGTAGATCGAGGCCATGGGATGCGTGCCGATTGGTTTGAACCACTGATGTTCACTTAGGAACACTTATGGGAGCGGAAAAAGAAAGCAGACGAAGGGCGGGAACGTCGGGCTTGCCTTGAAGTGATGGCGCGGCGTTTTGGGCGGTTTACTTTTGCTCATGCCGCCGCGCGAACTGCCTATCTACGAACTTGAGAATGCTGTTGTCGGAAGTCTGCGCGCGCAGGGGCGGTTGATTGTGCAGGCGCCGACTGGGTCGGGGAAATCGACGCAGATTCCTCAGATGCTTTTCAATCACGGGCTGCTCGCGGAACGTGGTGAAGTGGTCGTTTTGCAGCCGAGGCGGCTGGCGGCGCGCATGCTGGCGAAGCGCGTGGCAGAGGAGGTTGGGACGCGGATTGGGGACGTTGTTGGTTACCAGATACGGCTGGAGTCGCGGGTGAGTGAGAAGACGCGGATAAGGTTCGTGACGGAGGGAATTTTGCTTCGGCAGATGTCGTTTGATGCGACGCTGCGCGGCGTGAGCGCGATCGTGTTCGACGAGTTTCACGAGCGGCATTTGTACGGTGACATCTCGCTCGCGCGGGCGGTGCAGATTCAGCAGACGACGCGGCCGGATCTGAAGATCGTCGTCATGTCGGCGACGCTGGATGCGGGAGCGTTGAAGAGCTATCTCGCACCGTGCGAGGTGCTGGTGTCGCAAGGGCGGAGTTTTCCGGTGCGCGTCGAGTATCTCACCAAGACGGCGAATTTCGAACAGGAGCCGGTGTGGGACGTCGCGGCGCGGGAGTGTGCGCGGGTGGCGGGGCAGACGAGCAGCGGGGATTTTTTGGTGTTCATGCCGGGAGCGTACGAGATTTCGCGGACGGTGCAGGCGATCCAAGGGGACCGGGCGCTGCGGGATTTTATTTGTTTCCCACTGCATGGAGAATTGCCGCCGGAGCAGCAGGATCGTGCAGTGGCGCGGTATGAGGCGCGGAAGATCATCGTGTCGACGAACGTGGCGGAGACGTCGCTCACGATCGATGGCGTGACAGTCGTGATCGATTGTGGACTGGCGCGTGTGGCGCGGTTCGATCCGAACCGAGGGATCAACACGCTGCTGATCGAGAAAATTTCGGTGGCGAGTGCGGATCAACGGGCGGGGCGGGCGGGGCGCACGGCGCCGGGTGTGTGCGTGCGGTTGTGGACGGAGCGCGAGCATGGCGGACGGGCGTTGCAGGAATTGCCGGAGGTGAAGCGGCTGGATTTGTCGGAGGTGGTGTTGACGCTCAAGGCGAGCGGGATTGATGACGTCGGGGCGTTTCCGTGGTTGGAGAAGCCGGATGCGAAAGGGCTGGAGCGGGCGGAGATGTTGCTGGCGGATTTGGGGGCGGTGAGTGCGGTGTCCAAGGAGCGGGATGAGGGCACCCCGCCTACACCCGGAAGGATTACGGAGGTCGGGCGGAGGATGCTGCGGTTTCCGGTGCATCCGCGGTATGCGCGGATGTTGATCGAGGCGGATGCACGCGGGTGTGTGCGGCCGGTGGCGTTGATGGCGGCGCTGACGCAGGGACGGAGTTTTTTGATGCGGGGCGTGCCGAAGGATGTTGAGGACGCGCGCGAAGATACGCTGGGCGAGGAACACGAGTCGGATTTCTTCCTGCTGATGCGGGTGTGGCGGTTTGCGGACAAAGCGAGCTACTCGATGGACGCGTGTCGGAGATTGGGGATTCACGCGCAGGGATCGCGGGCGGTGGGGCCGTTGTTCGAGCAGTTTTTGGAAATCGCGGAGAAGGAAGGGCTCGATGTGAGCGAGCAGCGCGTGGATGGCGTGGCGGTGCGGAAGTGTGTGCTCGCGGGATTTTCGGATCAGCTGGCGAAGCGGCTGGATGCGGGGACGTTGCGTTGCGAGCTCGTGCATAAGCGCAAGGGCACGCTGGCGCGGGAGAGTGCGATTCAGAAAGCGACGCTGCTCGTGGCGGCGGAGGTGAGCGAGATCGGTGGGCGTGGCGGGGAAGTGAATACATTGCTCAATCTGGTGACGGCGATCGAGGAGCCGTGGCTGAAGGAATTGTTTCCGGATGACTACGTGAATGCGACGACGGTGAGTTATGATGAGTCGGCGAAGCGGGTGGTCGCGCGGCGGGAGCGGCGGTTTCGCGATCTGGTGATCGAGGCTAAGGCCAGTGCGGACGAAGTGCCGTTGGACGCGGCGGCGGCATTGCTCACGCAGCAGGTGCTCGCGGGAAATTTGAAACTGGAGGCGTGGGATGAGACGGTTGAGCAATGGATCGTGCGCGTGAACCGGCTGGCGGAGTGGTTTCCGGAGCTGGAGGTGAATTCGTTGACCGAGGCGGATCGTGCGACGCTCGTGGAGCAGATCTGCTACGGCGAACTCGGATATAAGGATATTCGCGACAAGCCGGTGATGCCCACTCTTCGCGACTGGCTGACGGCGGAGCAGCTGGCGGTGATCGACGATTATCTGCCGGAGCGGCTCACCATGGCGAATGGGCGGAAGTCGCGGATCAGTTATGCGAAGGAAGGACCGCCGGTTTTGTCGGCGCGCATTCAGGAGCTGTACGGCGTGGAGGGGAAATTCACGCTCGGGAATGGACGCGTGCCGGTGAAGATCGAGGTGCTTGCGCCGAATCAGCGGCCGATCCAGGTGACGGACGATCTGACGAATTTCTGGCGCGAGCAGTACCCGAAGGTGAAGGCGGAGTTGTCGCGGCGGTATCCGCGGCACGAGTGGCGGTGAGTGCCGTAAAATTTTCTACGGCTAAGTTGAATCGCAAAGACGCGAAGAGGCTAAGGTAGGAGCAAAGAAAAACCGGGAGCGGAGTTCTCCCGGTTCGAAACTTAGCGTCTTTGCGACTTTGCGATTCAAATCCGACTTTTCATCAGATCGCTTTGAGTTTGGCGCCGGCGGCGACGAGTTTGTCGCGCATGGTGTTTGGGTCCTGGGCTTTTTCGACGGCTTCGTCGGCCGTGATCATCTCGCGGTTGTAGAGGCTCTGGAGGTGCGAATCCATGGTGATCATGCCGAGGTTCGCGCCGGTCTGGATGTCGGAGGTGATGCGGAAGGTTTTGTTTTCGCGGATGAGCGAGGCGATCGAGGTTGTCGTCGTCATGATCTCGAAGCCAGCGACGCGGCCGCCGCCGATTTTTTTGCAGAGAACCTGGGAGATGACGGCTTGCACCGAGGAGGCGAGCTGAGTGCGGATCATTTCCTTCATGTTGGCCGGGAAGGCATCGACGATGCGGTCGATGGTCTTGGCGGCGCTATTGGTATGAAGGGTGCCGAAAACCAAGTGACCGGTTTCGGCGGCGGAGATGGCGGCCTCGATGGTTTCGAGGTCGCGCATTTCACCGACGAGGATGATGTCGGGATCTTGACGGAGGGCACGGCGGATGGCTTCGGAAAAGCTGGGGACGTCGACGCCGATCTCGCGCTGCGTGACGATGCACTTTTTGTGCGGGTGATAGTACTCGATCGGGTCCTCGATGGTGATGATGTGACCGTCGCGGTTTTCGTTAATGTAGTTCACCATCGACGCGAGGGTCGTGGATTTGCCGGAGCCGGTCGGGCCGGTAACGAGGATGAGGCCGCGGGGGAGGTAGAGGAGTTCTTTGATTTTGTCGGGCAGGCCGATGTCGCGGAGGCCGAACATGCGGTTGGGGATCTGGCGGAGGACGATGCCGTAGTTGCCTTTCGACTTCAGCACGCTGACGCGGAAGCGGGCTTTATCGAGGTAGGCGAAGCCGAAGTCGGTGCCGCCGTTGAGCTTCACGCCTTGCTGATGGCTGTCGGGCGTGATCGAGAGCATGAGCTTCTCGGTGTCGAGCGGGGTGAGGTCGGGGCCTTCGATGGGCACCATGCTGCCGCTGATGCGAAGGGTGGGCGGCTGGCCCACCTGGCAGTGGAGGTCGGACGCGTTTTGGTCCACCACCAGTTCCAGCAAGTCGTTCATTTCGTAGCTCATGGGGATAATGGTATTACGGCTTAAAAAGCGGACAGACCAACGGTTGGCGATGAACGTCTCGGGGGGAGGCGGGGTTTTACGCGGGATTTACCCGGTGTTTGCGATAGCGAGGCGAACGTAGGCGACTCGGTGGTGAATCGCAAAGACGCGAAGACGCTCAGGTCGGAGCGAAGAGCGTGGTCACGCTCTCGGGGGCGCTAGCGCCGGAGCAAAACGCAGAGGCTATCGGCTATTTTGGGGTGCGGACTATCGGGACTAACAAGAGTGCCATCTCAATGATCGCGAGTACGGTGCCCAATGGAAGGTACCAGAGTGAGCAGACGGAGCTCGTTAACAGGACCCATCGACCGAGGTCGGGCCGGAGGAAGAAAAGCACGAGGCCCGTCAGCCACAGGAGGCCGAGAGCGAGATGAACGGACTTGATGAGCGTGCCCCGTGGATTGATGCCTGCCTTTGCGACCAACAGCGACCAAGGGCCGAGCTGCCCGGAGCGCGGGCCGGTTTTGGCGGTAAGGAAATCCCCAACGGTGAGGGCGCGCGTGCCGTCAAAAACAAACCAGCCTCCGATCAGAAGCGCGATAACAGGAATAAAAATCCGGGCGGCGCTCATGAGGGAGGCTGGCAGCGAAGCGAGAACGGTAAGCTGAGTTTACCGATTCAGGCTCATCAAGAACTCGGCGTTGGTCTTCGTCTTCTTGAGGCGGTTGATGAGCATCTCCATCGCTTCGACGGGCGGGATGCCTTGCATGGCGCGGCGGAGGCCGTGGATGCGGGCGATCTCTTCCGGGTGATAGATGAGCTCTTCTTTGCGCGTGCCGGAGCGGTCGCCGTTGATCGCGGGGAAGATGCGCTTGTCCACGAGTCCGCGGTCGAGGTGAAGCTCCATGTTACCGGTGCCCTTGAACTCTTCGAAGATGACTTCGTCCATGCGGCTGCCGGTGTCGATCAGAGCGGTGGCCATGATCGTGAGCGAGCCGCCGCCTTCGATGTTGCGAGCGGCGCCGAAGAAGCGTTTCGGGCGCTGGAGCGCGGTGGCTTCCATACCGCCGGACATGATTTTGCCGGAGTTGGAGGCGAGAGCGTTGTAGGCGCGGGCGAGACGCGTGATGGAGTCGAGGAGGATGATCACGTGTTTGCCCTGCTCGACGAGGCGGCGGGCTTTTTCGCCGACCATCTCGGCGCAGTGAACGTGGCTCTCGGGGGCTTCGTCGAACGTGGAGCTGACGACTTCGCCCTTCGTGTGGCGTTTGAAATCGGTGACTTCCTCGGGGCGTTCGTCGATCAAGAGAAGGATCAACGTGGCCTCGGGGAAGTTGTTGGAAATCGAGTTCGCCATGTTTTGCAGCAGCACGGTTTTTCCGGTCCGTGGCGGGGCGACGATCAGGCCGCGCTGGCCGAAGCCGACAGGCGTGAGGATGTCCACCATGCGCATGGAGACGTCTTTGTGGACGTCGGTGGCTTCGAGGAGGATTCGCTGGAGAGGATAGTAGGGGACGAGTTCCTCGAAGGCGGTGACCTTGGAGATGTCGTCGGGCGCCATGTCCATGACCTTGTCGATCTTGATGACGGAGGGGCAGCGTTCGCCTTCGCGCGGGGCCTCGACCTGGACCTCGACCTGGTGGCCGCGTTTGAGTCCGTAGTGGATGACGAAGTTTTCCGGGAGGTACGAGTCCTCAGGATACACGCGATAGTTGAGCTTCGGGTGGACGATGAAGCCGTGGCCTTTGTCGGTGAGGTCGATGTAGCCGCGATCGAGGATCGGGCGCTTCGCGTCGGAGGCGAATTTGAAGATGGCGGCGAGCAATTGCTTGCGGTTGGGCGCGCCCTCGAAGGAGACGCCGAGGCGGCGGGCTTCGGTGATGAGCTCGTGGAGATTGAGCGTGTAGAGCTGATCGACGTAGAGCGGCTCGCCGCCGCCGGAGGCGATCTCGGTGGCGGTGGCGGTCAGTACGGCGAGATCGGTGAAGCGGTTGGGATTGGGGAGGTCACCGAAGACGGGATTGAGGTTGGGTGGTGGCGGCTGTTGGGGGTGACGCGGGGCGCGTTCCTGTTGCTGCCAGTTGCCGCCGCCGTGGCCACCGCGATGATCGCCACGGTGTTCGCCGCGATCGCCGCCGTGTTTGCCGCCGCGATCGCCACCGCCACCGCCGCCGCGGTTGCGTTTGCCGCGTTTGTCGCGCTTCCAGAAAGGCTCGTTGGGATTGTGGGGGCGACCGCCGCCGCCTTGGTGTTGTTGATCGTTGCCGCCGCCCTGGCCGCCTTGGTGATGGCCGCCGTGTTGGGGACGAGATTGGGAGTCGGAGGGGGCGTTGCTGTCGTGAGAGCGGGGGGTACCGGTGCTGTCGGAAGGGCCGGACGCGGATGCGTCGGAGGCTTGAGCGGGGGAGGCGTAGTCGGAGGCGGAGGGCGTGGAGTCGTGGGCGGGAGACTGCGCTTCGTAGGAAGGCGAGGGCTGTTCGCGCTCGCGGCGCGGGGTGAAGACTTCGCGTTCACGGGGCGGCGGCTCTTCGGAGCGCTGGTCGGCGCGTTCGGCGCGGGCGGGGCGCTCTTCGCGTTCTGCGCGGATGGGAGCGGGTTCGGGAGCGGGGGCTGGCGCTGGTGATGGTGCGGATGGCTCGGGAGCGAACGAGAGTTCAGGGGCGCCGGAATCCTCCTTGGGAGCGCGCGATTTGGCGGGAGCCTTGGTGGCGGCTTTTTTTGCGCGGGGTGCGCGCGTGGCCGTGGATGCGGCGGCGGCGCGGGGTTTTTTCTTGGGCTTGGCGGCGTTGTCGCCGTCGGAGGAGGTGTCTGCCATAATAAAGGTACGTTAGGAAAATGGATGGGGGAGCGCCGTTGACGTTAAGGGCGCTCCGAAAAAGGAGCGCGCGGGAATCAGCGATTCAGGCCGAGGCGGGCAACCAGATGGGCGATCTGGTCGCGCAGGAAGCGCGGGGAGCCGTCGTTGGACAGCACGAAGTCAGCTAACTCTGTTTTTTTTGCCAAGGGCAATTGCTTGGAAATCCGGGCCTCGGCGAGCGCTTGGGAAAGTCCGCGCTCTTGCAGCCGGGCGAATTGACGAGGCGAGGTTGTGGTTATGCAGACGATGAAATCAAACCATTTTTCCAGCTGTTTCTCGTGCAACAAGGGGACTTCGATGAGCCAATGTCGGGCGGGGGCGGCGTCGATGAAGGTGCGCCAGAGCCCGTAGAGGCGGGGGTGGACGATCTCTTCCCACGTGCGCAGGCGGGAGTCGTCGCTGAAGATCGCGTGCGCGAGGGCGGTGCGGTTGATGCGGCCGCTGGCGGCGAGCACGCCGGAGCCGAAGTGCGTGGCGGCGGCTTTTTCCACCTCGGGATCGAGGAGAATGCGGGTGCGAATGAGTTCGTCGGAGTCCAGGCGGGCAAAGCCGAGTTCTTCAAAGATGATGGCGGCGGTGGATTTGCCGCAGCCCATGCCGCCTGTGAGTCCGATGATCATTGCCGGTCGCGTGTAGTGTGGGGAAAGGGCGGAGATTGGGCTTGCCGGTTTTGTGCTGCAAATAATTAGTCACACGCTCCTCGCGAACCTCCGGCAGCTCGAAGCTGGCCCGGGTTTTGCAAGGGCTCACCCGATGTCTCATCCGATCGACACAAAACGCGCATTTACCGTGGCGGAAGCCACGCTGGCGGTGTTTCGGCGGATGTTTCCGCGCATGGAGCCGGGTTTATTCGTACGGGTTTTTGCGGACGTGGATGCGATGTTTGCCGGGCGGTACCTAGACTATCAGCCGATCGACACGCCGTATCATGATCTCGAGCACACGTTGCAGGTCACGTTTTGTTTCGCGGAGATCATCGAGGGCCGCCATCTCGCGGGCATCGAGCCGCGGATGGATGCGCGGCAATTTGAACTGGGGATCGCGGCGGCTCTGCTGCACGACACCGGTTATCTGAAGCTGCGCTCCGACCAGACGGGGACGGGTGCGAAATACACTTTCACGCACGTGCTGCGGAGCTGCGCGGTGGCGTCGTCGTATCTGCCGACTCTCGGCGTATCGCTCGATGAACTCGATGGCGTGCTCGGGGCGATCCGCTGCACGAATCCGACGACGGCGATCCGGCGTCTGCATTTTCAAAACCCGGTTGAAGGCATCATGGGTTGCGCCGTGGCGACGGCAGACTACCTCGGGCAGATGGCCGCGCCCAACTATCTCGGCGACCTGCCCAATCTCTTCGCGGAGTTTGAGGAGTCTGATAATTTTGCCGGTGTGCCGATGGATCAGCGTGTGTACCGCTCGGTCGAGGAACTGACGGCGAAGACGCCGAGTTTTTGGAAAAGCGCGGTACTGCCGAAACTCGATAATGAGCTTATCGGGCTCTACCGGTTTCTTGCGCGGCCGTACCCGTCAGGCAGGAACCGCTATATCGATTCGGTGAATCAAAACATCACGATCATCGAAGCGGCGGTCGCGGCGAACGCGGCCCGGCGCAGCGCATCCTGAGCGAAATCACGGGGTGGCTGCTGCGGCGGCCTGGGTGAGCGGCCAGAAACGCGGGACGAGAACCAACGCGATGATAAAAATGACGAGAACCAGCGGGCCTCCTACGCGCACGAAGTCGGAGAAACGGTAACGACCCGGCCCATACACCATGAGACATGCGGGCTCCAATGGCGTGAGGTAGGAGCAGCTGGCGGCTAGGGCGATCATCATGGCGAAAGCGCGCGGGTTGAGGCCGAGCTGTTGTGCAGTCTGGACTGCGATGGGCAGGATCACGGCTGCGGCGGCCTGATTGGACATCGGCTGGGTGAGCGCGACGGTGAGCAGGAAAAAGCCGCCGAGCAGCCAAAGCGGCGGCAGGTCGGCAGTGACCCCAGCGAGCTGGGTGGCCAAGAACTGCGCGGTGCCCGTGTGGAGCATGGCTTCGCCGAGTGCGAGCATGCAGCCGATGAGGATGATCGCGCGCCACTCGACCTCGCGGTAGGCCTCGGCTGGAGACACGCAGCGGGTGGCGAAAATCAAAAACGCGCCGAGCAGGCCCGCGACGGCGAGTGGCACGACGTTAAAGGATGCGAGGGCGAGCGCGCCGCCGAAGATCAGGCCGGAGCGCCACGCGCGGGCGCGGTCGGGGCGTTTCTCTTCGACGGATTGGAGCACGCTGAGAACGCGTTCTTCGTTGAGCGTGTTGATGTTGTTGCGCGCTCCCTGAACGAGGAGCACATCGCCCGCGCTCAGCGTGATGTGGCTGAGTTTTTGCAGGAGGTTTTTCCCGTGCCTGTTGAGGCCGAGCACTTGCACGCCGAAGCGGTCGCGGAAGCGCAGGTCGCGCAGACGGCGGCCGACGAGTGGCGAACCGGGGACGACGAGCGCCTCGACGAGTGCGGCGTCTTCGGTGCGTAGAAGAGGATCGGAGAGTTCCACGTCGGCTTTGATCTCGACGCCGGCGGTGTCTTTGACCTTGAGCACGTTTTCGCGCGCGCCTTCGACGAGGAGGACATCGCCCGCCTGGAGGATCATGTCGCGGCGGGGGAGGCGGTAGTTTTTATCTCGAATGAGGCGCACGACATTGAGGTCCATGCTCTCGCCGAGCGCGGCCTGGCGGAGGGTTTTCCCGATGAGCGGGGATTTGGGCAGGAGGACGATCTCGGTCAGGAAAGGCCGCACGCCGAAGTGTTCGATGAGGCCGGCGGCTTTCGCGCGTTCAGGGATGAGGCGCCGGCCGATCAGGAACATGTAGGCTATGCCGGCCACCGCGATGGGGATGCCAACGGGGGCGAGTTCAAACATGCCCATCGGCTTGAGCCCGGCGTTGGTCATGAGGCCGCTGACCACGAGATTGGTCGAGGTGCTGATCAACGTCACTGAGCTCGTGAGGATCGAGGCAAACGCCACAGGCATGAGCAGGCGCGAGGGTGAGATGCCAGATTTTGCAGCGATGCCGATGACCACCGGCACAAAGAATGCGGCGGCCGCGGTATTGCTGATGAACGCGCTTAGCGTGGCCACGGCCATCATGATCACGATGAGCAGGACATTGAGCCGTGTGCCCGCATGGCGGAGAATCGCGCGGCCGACGATATCGACAACCCCGGTTTTGAGCAGCGCCGCCGTCATGATGAGCAGGCTCAAAATCATGATGACCGTGTCGCTGCCGAAACCGGCGAACGCTTTGTTAACCGGTACGAGTCCGCTGAGGATGAGCGAGAGCACCAGGCCGAGTCCGACGACATCAGCCGAGACCCACTCGAAGGAAAAGAAGATCACTGCGACAACGATGAGTCCGAGGAGCAGGGCGATTTCAAATGTCACGAACGGAAAGTGGGAACGGGGTTGGAGTTGGCGAGTGATAACAGCGCGGAATCAACGAGCATTTTGCACGGGCATCGCATCGAGCAAAACTCGAAGCGGCGCGGAGACGCGGCCGCGTTGCCAGGTGACGACAAGCGTCCATTTCAGCGCTGATTCCTTGAGCGGGACGAATCTCACGCCGGGCGCGCCGGATTTTTTAGCGTATTCGGGGATGAGTGACACGGCTCCTTCTGTCACGACGAGGGAAAGCCCGTGGCTGAGGCTTTCCGCATCCTCGACGAAGCGCGCGCGAAAACCGGCCTTGCGGCAGATCTGCGTGATCCAGCGGTTGTGTCCAGGGAGGTCGCGCTCGTTTGCACCGACGAAGAGGTCTCCGCGCAACTCGGCGAGCGCGATGGTGGATTGGCCGGCGAGTGGGTGAGTCTCTGCGACGGCGACGGTGAGCGGAAGCGTGGCGAGTCGTTTCGCGTAGAACTCCTTTTCGGGCGTGGCCCCGGCGCGGCCCATCAACGCGACGTCGATCTCACCCTGGCGCAACGCTTCGAGTTGCTCGCCGGGAGACTGGTCGAGGAGTTTCACCTTCACCTCGGGATGCGCGCGCCGCAGGGCTGCGAGTGCGGGGTTCAAGTATTCCTGGGCGGCCGAGGAGATGTAGCCAACGCGCAGGCTCGCGGACTGGCCGCGGGCAAGTTTGCGGGCCTCGCCAAGCGCAGCATCGAATTTCGTGAGCAGCGGTTTCATTCCATCGAACAGCACGTGACCGGTTGCGGTGAGAGCGACGCCGCTCGAACTGCGTTCGAAGAGCGCGCCGCCGATGTCGTGTTCGAGCGCGTGCATCTGTCGCGTGAGCGTGGACTGGGAAACGCGGAGGCGCTCGGCGGCTTTGTTGAGGCTGCCTAGCGTTGCGATTTCAAAAAAGGAGCGGAGGAGGTCGAGGTTCACGTGTAGGGGAGGGTATGCGCAGCGCGCATGACGGCAAGCCGTCCTGCGCAGTAGGCCGAATGGCGGTGCGCTGATAATCTCTAGTCCATGAAACCAACCACTTCGCTTCTCTCCTTCGGTCTTCGCGGTGCCGCCATCACGGCTCTGATCCTTACTCTCGGTACTTGGATCGCCACCGGTTCACATGTCGGTTGGACGCAGACGAGCATCGTTCAGATGCAGCACGACGAAATCACCGGCATCGATTTTCCGGTTCACAAAGACGCATTCATCGCGGGGGTCGAAGTGCTCGCGGCCGGTCTGTTTTTCGCATCGGCCTTCGCCGGGCTCAGTTTTCTCCCACGTCTTCAGCGGGTGAAAGCAGTCCAGTCCTGAGCCAACGCTCATTCTTAACGCTCATCATTCACGCTCTCAAAATCGTCATTCTATGAAAACTGCCTCCTCCCTCCGCTCTGCTCTTCAATTTGCCGTCGCGTTATCCGCGACCGCACTCGTCTCACAGGCTGCCTCGCAGTCCTTTGACTTCAAAGATCCGAAGGGCGTAAACAACGTTCAGTTCAAGCTCGATGCTCCGCTTGAGTCCATCACCGGCGCCGCCACGGGCATCAGCGGTAATGTCTCGTTCGACGCCGCGAATCCCTCCGCCATCTCGGGTCGCATCGTGCTGGATACTGCATCACTTACTGTAGGCAACCCTGTCATGGGCGATCACCTCAAAAGTGCCAACTGGCTCGATGTCGCAAAATATCCTGCGATCATATTTGAGGCCGCTTCCGTCGCCAATGTCCGCACGCAAGGCGTGCAGGTGCTCGCCGATGTTTCCGGCAAACTCACGGTCAAAGGCGTCACCAAGGACGTCACCGTGCCCGTCACCTTCACGTATCTCGCCGATAAGCTCGGCGCGCGTCTCGGTGACGACAAAGTGAAGGGGGATCTGCTCGTCTTGCGCGCCACCTTCGCGATCAATCGCAACGAGTACGACATCCAGCCAGGCCAGTACGCCGACAAGGTATCTGACACGATTAACCTTTCTCTCAGCATCGCCGGTGCAGCGCCTCGTTCTTGAGCACCGTTGATTTTCACGGGACCGGATGTGTGTCCGGGCCCGTTTCAAGAGACTCCTTTCTGACTGCGTTTAACTTTTCATAATTTCTCGTACGCTCATTCCGCCATGAACTCTCCCATCACCGGCATCCATCACGTAACCGCCATCGCGAGCGATCCTCAGCGCAACGTGGATTTCTATACCGGCCTGCTCGGCCTCCGCCTAGTGAAGAAAACCGTCAACTTCGACGATCCTTCGGCCTATCACCTCTACTATGGCGATGAAACCGGCACGCCCGGCAGCATCGTTACGTTTTTCTACTGGCCAGGCGGCGCGGGTCGCGGGCGGGTTGGCTCGGGTCAGACAACGCGCCTGAGTTTCTCCGCTCCTGCGGCGTCGTTGGATTTCTGGTACGCGCGTCTGCAAAAGCACACTGTCAGCGTGAAACGAGAAACGCGCTTCGGAGAAGATGTTCTCACGTTCGCTGATCCCGACCGCATCGCCGTTGAGATCGTGGCTGTCGCCAACGACGGCCGCACCGGCTGGACCGGCGCAGGCATCGCCGCCGAAAACGCGCTGCGCGGCCTGCACACGGCGGAACTCACGGTGCGCGACGCTGAAGCCACTGAAGCACTCGTCGGCGGTGAGATGGGCTATCGCCTCGTTAAGCGCGACGGCCTGCGCTCCCGCTTTGAAGCCGGTGCGGGCGGTTCCGGCACCTACATCGACGTGATTGCTTCACCCAACGGGCCTTCGGGACTCGGCGGCGTCGGCACGATCCATCACATCGCCTTTCGCGTGGCCGACGATGCGGGCGAACTGCTCATGCAAGAGCGCCTGGGGGACGCAGGCTACAATGTTTCCGATGTGCGCGACCGGAATTATTTCCGCTCAATCTACTACCGCGAACGCGGCGGCATCCTTTTCGAGATCGCCACCGATGTGCCCGGATTCCCCGATGATGAGCCTGTTTCATCGCTCGGCACCGCGCTAAAACTGCCCGCGCAATTTGAATCCGCGCGCAAGCAGATCGAGTCTCTACTCCCTGCGCTGCAACCAGCGCGCCAATACACCTAAGCTATCGGCGACAACTCATCGCCTTCATCATCCCCTGTCTACTCACACCGCACATCTCGTCATCACCACCGCTTACCATGAGCACTAAAATCAAAGTCATCTTTCACAGCCTTTACGGCCATGTCTATCAACTCGCCGAAGCCATCGCGGCCAGTGCGCGCGAAGTCCCCGGCGTCGAAGTCGAAGTCCTTCAAGTCGCCGAGACGCTTCCCGCCGAAGTCCTCGGCAAGATGGGCGCGCTCGAAGCAAAAAAAGCCTTCGCGCACATTCCCGTCGCCGATCCCAAAAAACTCAGCGAGGCCGACGCCATCCTCCTCGGCTCTGGAACACGCTTCGGCAGCGCAACGTCGCAGATGCAGGGATTTTTCGACGCTACCGGTGGTCTATGGGCCGCAGGCGCGCTGATCGGCAAAGTCGGCGGCGTGTTTGCCTCCAGTGCCACGCAACACGGCGGCCAGGAAACCACACTTATCAGCATGCAGACGTTCCTGTTTCACCACGGCATGGTGGTCGTCGGCGTGCCGTATGCCGCCAAAGAGCAGATGACGATTGCCGAGATTTCCGGTGGTTCGCCCTACGGATCGAGCACGATCACGGGCGGCGACGGCTCGCGCCTGCCGAGTGCCAACGAACTCGCCATCGCCCGCTTCCAGGGAAAGCACACCGCGCAGATCGCGGCTAAACTCGCGGCGAAGTAATCGCGCAACTCATCGCGAACGCCGTACGCACCGCGTTCGGCAGTGTCCGCGTTCGCTTATCAACGTCTCCGTCTCTGACTTCTCAACTCACTCCGTCCATGCAGCCTCAAACTATTCACTCCACTCAAGACACACTCCGGGGCGGCGCGCCGCTCGCTCAAGCCGCCGGTGCCGTGATCTTGCTGCATGGACGCGGTTCGTCGGCAGACGACATCGTCGGGCTGGCGAAATCCTTGAAAGGCGCGCCCGCGCCACTCGCGTTTCTCGCGCCCAATGCCACCGACAACACCTGGTACCCTCAGCGTTTCTTCGTGCCGCTCGCGCACAACGAGCCATGGCTCTCCAGCGCGCTCGGCGTCATCGACGAACTCGTTGGCGAAGTGCATGCGTCGGGCATTCCGTTCGAGCGCATCGGCATCGCCGGATTTTCCCAAGGCGCGTGCCTGACTCTCGAATACGCCGTGCGCAACCCGCGCCGCTACGGTTTCATTGCGGGCTTGAGCGGCGGTTTGATCGGGCCACTCGACACCGCGCGTCCGCCGACGGATTTGCAGAAGACTTCCGTACTCGTCGCCTGCGCCGAAAGCGACGCGCACATCCCGCTGGAGTTCGTGGAGAAAAGCGCTGTCACGCTGACAGGATTTAATGCCGATGTGACCAAGCAGATCTTCCGCGGCAGCGCGCATACGGTGTTCCCCGACGAGATCGCGTGGCTGCGTCAGCAGGTCGCCACGTGGAAGTGACGAGCACGCTTCATCGTCAGCCTCTCCTGATCGTCGGAAACGCTTTTCTGAGCGCTCAGACTGGCGGGAGTAGTTTTTCCAGCGCCTGCTTCGCCACACTGAACGCCTGATCGAGATCATCGACGCGCGTCGCGAGTCCGGTGATCGGCTCGGTTTTGCCGCGTTGCTCCAGCTCGGCGGAAATAGTGCGCAGCTGCGTCGTTCCTAGATTGCTGGAGCTGCCTTTGATGCTGTGCGCAGCGCGAGTGAATTGCTCCCTGTCACCAGAGGCCATGCTCTGGCGCAACTCGGCGATGCGGGCGGGCGTGTCGTCGAGAAAGATCCCGATGATGTCGCGCAAAAAACTGTCCGGATCATCCGGAGTCAGTGCGCGAAGGTTTTCGATGGCCTCGGGATCGATGGGCGTTTCGGACGACATGGCGTCTGGCAAAGTAAGTGTGATTTTAGGCTCGGCGCGACTAAACAAATGGCATCGCCGGTCAGGAGTTATGACAAGGTAGCCCCTCTTTTTCGGCACGGTCTTTGACGACTTAAGGTTAATCACGCATCACGTCATTCGGATGCGTTGATGTTTAACTTGCCTCAGCGGTGTGCGGGTGATTTTTCCTGAAGCCTCTACCTATGGCAAAATCCTTCGTTTTCTCCTCCGAATCGGTTGGTGAAGGTCACCCCGATAAAGTCGCCGATTTGATCTCCGACAGCGTACTTGATGCCTGCCTGGCATTCGACAAAACCGCCCGCGTCGCCTGCGAAACCTTCGTGAAGTCCAATGTCGTCGTCGTCGGCGGCGAGATCACGCTCCCGAAGTTGCAGGACAAAAAAACCGGCAAGACCAAGCCGCTCAGCGAAGCCATCAACATCGACAAAGTCATCCGCGACGCGATCCGCCACATCGGCTATGTGAATGACGACGACGTTTTCCACGCCGACACCGTTTTCGTTAATAACTACCTCACCGCCCAGTCTGCCGACATCGCGCAAGGCGTCGATGCGAAGCAGGCCGAAGGTAAAAAACACGCCGAGCAAGGCGCCGGTGACCAGGGCCTCATGTTCGGTTTCGCCGCTGATGAGACCGAAGAGCTCATGCCCGCTCCCGTTATTTTCGCTCACCGCCTCGGCCGCGAACTCACCAAGATCCGCAAGAGCGGCAAAGTGAAATGGCTCCGCCCCGACGCGAAGTCGCAGGTTTCCGTCCGCTACGTCGATGGCGTCGCCACCGAGATCGTGAACGTCGTTATCTCCACGCAGCACACCGCCGACGTGAAGCACGCCGAGATCGAGGCGTATTTGATTAAGAACGTCATCAAGAAGGTCCTTCCCGCGAAGCTCCTCAACGCGAAGACCGAGTACCTTATCAATCCCACGGGCAAGTTTGTCATCGGCGGACCTCAGGGCGACTCTGGCCTCACCGGCCGCAAGATCATCGTCGACTCCTACGGCGGCTGGGGCCGTCATGGCGGCGGCGCTTTCTCCGGCAAAGATCCGTCGAAGGTCGATCGCTCGGCCGCCTACATGTGCCGTTGGGTCGCGAAGAACATCGTGGCCGCTGGTCTCGCCAAGCAGTGCGAACTCCAGGTCGCGTACGCCATCGGTCATCCGAAGCCCGTCAGCGTTTACGTGAACACCTTCGAGACCGGCATAGTCGCCGACGAGAAGATCACCGCCGCGGTGGAAAAAGTTTTCAGCTTCAAGCCCGCCGACATCGTGAAGCAGCTCGATCTGCTCCGCCCAATCTACCGCGAGACGACCAACTACGGCCACTTCGGCAAAGCCGGTCTCCCGTGGGAGGAGACCAACAAGGTCGCCGCGCTCAAAGCCGCGCTCAAATAACGCATCCGCCACCCAGCTGTGCGCGTACAAAATGCGCACAGCCAGCTCATATTCACGTCATTCGTTTTTCCTCTTATGCCATCTGTTTCTCTTCTTAAAAACGTGCCCAAGGGCCAGGACTACATCGTTCGCGACATCGGCCTCGCCGATTGGGGCCGCAAGGAACTCAACGTCGCCGAGCACGAAATGCCCGGCCTCGTTTCTCTCCGCAAAAAATTCGGCGCGAAGAAGCCGCTCAAGGGCGTGCGCATCACCGGCTCGTTGCACATGACGATCCAGACCGCCGTCCTCATCGAGACGCTCGTCGCCCTCGGCGCCGATGTCCGCTGGGCTTCGTGCAACATCTTCTCCACGCAGGATCACGCCGCTGCCGCCATCGCGAAGACCGGCACGCCCGTCTTCGCATGGAAAGGCGAGACGCTCGAAGAATACTGGGATCTCACATGGAAGGCCGTCTCCTTCCCCGGTGGCAAAGGCCCTCAGCTCGTCGTTGATGACGGCGGCGATGTCACGCTGCTCCTCCACAAGGGCTACGAGATGGAGCAGGGGAGCGACTGGTACAAATCCGAGTCCTCCTCGCACGAAGAGCAGGTCATCAAAGACCTCCTCAAGAAGATCGGCAAAACGCAGAAGGGCATTTTCACTGCGATGATCAAGGACTGGAAGGGCGTTTCCGAAGAGACGACCACCGGCGTTCATCGCCTCTACCAGCTGCACGAGCAGGGCAAACTCCTTGTGCCATCGATCAACGTGAACGACTCCGTCACCAAGTCGAAGTTCGACAATCTCTACGGCTGCCGCGAGTCCCTCGCCGACGGCCTCAAGCGCGCGACCGACGTCATGATCGCGGGTAAAGTCGCCTGCGTTTGTGGCTACGGCGATGTGGGCAAGGGCTCCGCGTTTTCGCTCAAGGGCTTTGGCGCCCGCGTCATCGTTACCGAAGTCGATCCGATCAACGCCCTCCAGGCCGCGATGGAAGGATTCGAGGTTAACACCGTCGAAAGCACCCTCGGCACTGCGGACATCTACGTGACCACGACCGGCAACAAGGACGTCATCACGCTCGAGCACATGCAGAAGATGAAGGATCAGGCCATCGTCTGTAACATCGGCCACTTCGATAACGAGATCCAGGTTGACCGTCTCTATAAAGCGCCCGGCGTGAAGCGCGTCACCATCAAGCCTCAGTACGACCAGTTCACTTTCCCGAAGGGCAACACGATCTACATGCTCGCTGAAGGCCGCCTCGTGAACCTCGGCTGCGCCACCGGTCATCCGTCGTTCGTCATGTCGAACTCCTTCACCAACCAGACGCTCGCCCAGCTCGATCTCTGGAAGAACAAGGACGTGTACAAGGTTGGCGTGTATCGCCTGCCCAAGCACCTCGACGAAGAAGTCGCGCGCCTCCACTTGGAAAAGATCGGTGCCAAGCTCACCAAGCTCAGCCCGAAGCAGGCCGAGTACCTCGGCGTGCCGATAGAAGGCCCGTACAAGCCCGAGCATTATCGCTACTAAGCGAAGGCTCTTTGCGCTGGAGATCGCGCTGGGAGCGCCGGCCGCTGGCCGGCAACCCCAGCTTTAGACAGCCTCTCAAAACCGACGCTTCACCGCGTCGGTTTTTTTATGCGCCGAATCCCGGCTGGGACAGGAGATGCCTCAGTTTGCACGGCAACGACTGCCCGGAGGAGCGTATGAATTTTACTTAAGCCAGTGCGCAGACGGCCGATTAAAACCGAGAGCCGTAGAGTAATTCACCCATGAACAAATCCCCCTTCCGCCTCGTTACCCGCCGCAAGTCCGGCTTCAGCTTGGTCGAAATGATCGGCGTTCTCGCCATCATCGCGATCCTCGCCGTCGTCATCGTACCCAAAGTTTTTTCAACGATAGCCTCCTCGCGCATCACGAATGCCGTGGGCTCCATCACTTCGATGAAGACCGCCGTGGCGGACTTCGCATCCAAGTACGGCACCATTCCCGTCAGTGGCACCACCACCGCGCGTCTCGACGATCTTCTCGTCACCGCAGGTGCCCTCGAATCCCGCTTCGTCGTCAAGATCGGCACCCAGCCGGTCAATCCTCCCATCGCGGGCGGTGTCTGGGCGCGCAACGCAGCAGGCACCTGGGCCGCCACCGGCGGTTCGACTCAAGCCACACAGACGCGCATCGTTTCACAGACTTCGAACACCACCGCGCCGGCAACCGCAGCAGGCCGTAACTTCCAGCTCGATGGCACCAACGACCTTCCGGCCGGCTCCATCGTGATCTCGGCCATCGTCATGCAGCTCACCGCTAACGAAGCTCGTGAATTGAGTGTGCGTATCGACGGCGACGTCGGCTCAGAGACGACCACGGCCACTGCGGATGCCCGCGGCAAAGTCGTGTACGCCGCCGGTGCCGGCACCAAGAACGTTTACGTTTACCTCGCGCACCAATAAGCGCCGCGCTCTTTTCTAAAACTCTGCCGTTTTAATGCGGGCTGCGGGCCAGAGCCTGCGCCCGCCTTTTTATGTCCACCGCTTCCCCAGCACCGACATCCGCCGCCGCGCCAGCCGGAGCCGCTCCGGCTGCACCGCCCAAGCGTCTTGGCGACCGCTTGCTCGAAGCTGGGCTGATCACGCCGCACCAGCTCGAACTCGCGCTCCGCGAGCAAAAGCGCGCCGGCAAGATGATCGGCGCGGTCTTGCAGCAGCTCGGCTTCGTCACTGAGCAGGACATCGCCGCCTTCCTCGCGCAGGATGCGCAGACGCCGACCGTCAACATCGGTAAACTCGAAATCTCCCCCGAGATCGTCGCGCTCGTTCCCTACGATTTTTGCAAAGAGGCCGTCCTCATCCCCTGTCGCCGGGAAGGCGATACGCTCACGGTTGTCATGGCCGATCCGTTCAACGTCGTCGCCATCGACCGCGTCGAGCAGTTGACGAAGCTCCGTGTCGAGGTGCTCAACGCGCCCAAGCCCGACATCCTCGAAAAACTCACCGCCGTCCACGACCGCGAGGGTTCTCTCGACCAGACCATCGACGAGCTGATGAAGATCAGCGGCCGCAAGGGCGACGACAACACCGCGCCCATGATCCGCGCGGTCGAGCAGATCATCGCCGCCGCCGTCCGCAAATCCGCCAGCGACATCCATTTCGAGCCCGACGAAAAATCCCTGCGCATCCGCATGAGAAACGACGGCGTGCTCCAGTCGTTCCTCCTCATCCCGAAAGATCTCCAGGACGCCTTCATCGCGCGCCTCAAGGTCATGGCCAACCTCGACGTCTCCGAGACGCGCCTCCCGCAGGATGGCCGCTTCAGTTTCACCCTCGGGCGCCGCGAGCTGGGCCTGCGCGTTTCCTGCCTCCCGACTAACTACGGCGAGAGCGTCGTGCTCCGCGTCCTCGATAGTGGCAACCTCCTCCTCAATCTCCAATCGCTCGGCCTCCGCAAAGAAGCCGAGGTCTCGCTCGCTGAGGCCGTCGTCCGTCCTCACGGCGTCATCCTCATCACCGGCCCGACCGGTAGCGGTAAAACCACGACGCTCTACACCGCGCTCAACACCGTTAACCGCCTCGAGCGCGCCGTCTTTACCCTCGAAGATCCCATCGAGTACCGCCTGCCCCATATCCGACAGACGCAGGTCAACGAGAAGATCGGCCTCAGCTTCAGCAACGGTCTCCGCACTCTGTTACGCCAAGACCCCGACGTTCTTCTCGTCGGCGAAACGCGCGACAAAGAAACCGCCCAGCTCATGGTGCGCGCCGCACTCACCGGCCACTTGGTCTTCAGCTCGCTGCACACCAACGACACTTTCAGCGCCATCCCGCGCCTCATTGATCTAGGCGTTGAGCCCTTCCTGCTTCCTTCGACGCTGCATCTGATCATCGCGCAACGCCTCGTCCGCCGTCTCTGCCCTGCGTGCAAGAAGCCCGTGGAAAATCCCTGCGATCACCTGCGTTCCTTCAATCTCCCGATCCCGACCGAGAACGAGCCAACCCTCTGGAAACCCGTCGGCTGCCCCGACTGCCGTCAGCAAGGTTATCGCGGCCGCGTCGCGATTTTCGAAGTCCTCGTCATCGACGATGATTACCACCCGCTGCTCCACACCGGCAACGCCGAGAAAATCAAAGAACTCGCGCGCGCCAAAGGCATGCCGCTGCTCTTCGACGACGGCATCCGCCGCGCCTTCCGCGGCGACACCACGCTCGAAGAAGTTTTCCGCGTCGCCTTCGCGACCTGAGCCATGAGCGCCTTCCATTACCGCGCCTACAACGCTGCTGGCCAGACGATCTCCGGCGTGCTCGAAGCCGATAGCGTGACCACGCTGGAAGCCCGTCTGCGCACCGCCGGCGTCTGGCTGCTCGAAGCGAAAGAAGGTGCCGCGCTCGCCGGTTCGAGCGACGGCCAGATCAGCTCCCTCAAAGTAAAGCGCAGCGAGCTCATCGCGTTCTTCGTGCAGATGTCGCTGCTCCTCAAAGCGGGCATCACGCTCCCGAATTCACTCGAGCGTCTCGCTCTGGATTTTGAAGGCTCCAAGCTCGGCACCGTCCTCGCCGGCGTGCGCGAACAAGTCGCCATCGGCGTCCCGCTCAACCAGGCGATGGCGCGTTACCCGAAGGTCTATTCGCGCGAGATCACTGCGATGGTCGAGGCGGGCGAAGTGAGTGGAAAGCTCCCCGAAGTTTTTGAAAGCCTGAGCACCTACTACGAATGGCTGGATCAGCTCACCGGCGACATCCGCCAGGCGCTCATTTATCCGCTGATGGTCATGGGCGCGGCCTCGGCGCTCGTGCTGTTGCTCTTCACGTTTGTTGTCCCGCGCTTCGTCGGCCTGCTCACGGAGCTGAACTTAAAAGTGCCGATGCTCACACGCATCGTCATGGCGATCAGCGACGCGTTGATCGGCTACTGGCCGGTGCTGCTCATCGTCATCGTGGGCGTGCCCATCGGGTTGAAGATCGCGCTCAAAGTACCTGCATTCGCCGTCGCGTTTGATCGCGCGCTCATGGGCATCCCGATCTTCGGACCGCTCGTCGGCATGTTCGCACTTTCCCGTTTCAGCCAGAACCTCGCGATGCTCTATCGCTCGGGAATCACGCTGCTGCGCGGCTTGGAAATCTGCCAGCAACTCGTGGGCAACCGCGCCGTGGAAAAGGCGCTCGTCGATGTCCGCCGCGGCGTCCTCGAAGGCACGCCGATGCACAAATGCCTCGGGCAACACGATGTGTTTACGCCGACGCTCATCACGATGATCGCGACCGGCGAGAGCTCGGGCAGCCTCGATTTCGCGCTCCAGAGCGTGGCCGATTACTACAACAAAATCATCCCGCGCCGCATCAAGATCGTCTTCGCGGTCTTCGATCCGCTGATGATGGTGAGCCTGATTGCTGTCGTCGGCATCGTCGCGCTCTCGGTGATCCTCCCGATCCTTCAACTGTGGGATGTGAAATGAAAACACGTTCACGCCCCTCAGCATGTGCCTCCCGCGCCGGTTTCTCTCTGATCGAGATGATCGGCGTCATGGCCGTGATGGCGATCCTGGCGACGGTGCTTGTTCCCAATACGCTCAAGATGATCGAGCGCGCCGCCGTTCGTGCAGAGGCGGAGACGCTTCGCAATCTCGGAGACCAGACAAAACTACATTTGAGATCTCGGGGTTATCTGCCCGGACTCAAACCAACGGCTCCTATTACTGCGTGGAATGTTGATCTCTCAACGTTTGGTTCGCTGAGCGCCGCTGATGTACTTGCGAACCGAAGGAACAATAATCGTTCTTTTCTATACGACACGGCGTCTACACCGCGTCCACGCGTTCTAATACTATCGAGTATGCGCGGTGGTCTGACCGTACCGGCAAACGCTACTTCCGCGCAATTCGATGCCATCTGGAACACTGCGGATAATTCCGTTCCTAGTGGCGCAGCGGCTGGCCTCTTTGCGGCCAATTGGGCAGGGCAGGGCGAGTATTTGCTTATCGAGCGGGTGAATCTAAAATCGCAGTTACCGATCAATAGGATCGTGCTCAGCGCGAATACTTCGTCCGTGCCCACCACTGTGAGCTTTGTGGTGCTTCACCCCGATGGGCAAAACACATCCGGATCACTCACCACGGTAACGGCAAATGTGACAGTGATCAGGCCCGATCTCATACTCAGAGACGGCGACATCTTGGTGCTCAGAAAACCAAATGGCACTGATGATTATCGCTATGTCGTCGCAGGCCGGGATGCAAATTTCCTCTACACGGACCTGAAAGGCTGGCTCCCCCAATGAACACGCCGTCGCCACTTCCTGCTCCCGAATCTGCTCCGGGTCCGAAACCCGCCTCCCGCGGCTTCATGCGGCGCAACAGCGACACCCTCGGCATCGCCTGGATGCACGGCTCCTTTCACGCCGCCGTCTTCCGCCGCCAGACTCTCGTCGCCTCCTGGGCGTGCGACGTCGAGGTGCCCGGCATCGAGGATTTCGAATACGCGTTCGACTCCGCGCTAGGTGCGCTCGGGTTCAAAGGCGAAGAGGTTTTCCTGATCCTCGCGCACGATCAATTCATCCATCAAGCGGAGCAGGCCCCCGGATTTTCCGAAGCGGCTTCGCGTTCCTACCTGCGTGGACGCGTCGAGCGTCATGAGAAAGAGCAGGAGCCGGTTCTCTGGGTGAGCCAGCGCACGCTCTCAGCGCGTCAGGAAGCGGCCTTCGTGTTGCACATGCTGCCGTCGGCTTTTTACGGACGCCTCAACAGCCTGCTGCTCGCGCGTCGTCTCGACCTCACGCGCATCCTGCCGGTCTCGGTACCGCTTCAGCTCATTCTCGAATCGCTCGAAACGCCCAAAGACCAGCCCGTGCTGCTCGCTGCGGAAACCGGCTCAACCACCACCGTGCTCGCCGCGCGTAACGACGGCCAGCTCCTGTTCTCCCGCACGTTGCTCGCGCGTTGGGACGCCGATCCGGCGCGCCTCGGCGTCGAGGTCAACCGCTCGCTGCTCTACGCCAAGCAGCAGTTCAGCGCGGTGATCGACCGCGTGTGGCTGCTCGGTGCTGCCAGCGAAGCCGCCCGCACCGAGGTGCAGGCCCGCTGTGGCTCCGGCAAAGAAATCACCGTCCGCGCCTCCGCTCCCGTTGACTGGCTGCAGGCCGTCGCGCGCCTTTCGCCGCGACACCCCGTGAATCTGGTTGCCGGATACCTCGGCCGGAAGCGCCGCCATCAATTCGTCCGCCGCGCGCTCATCGCCGGCTGCTGGCTCGGCTTCGGCCTCATGACGCTCGATGCGTGGAGCCGCTCCTCGCGCTGGCAGGAGGAACGCCAACGCCTCGCCAGTCTCACGGCGACAGAAGCCACCTTGCACGAGACGCGTGCCCGTCTGGAACAGCGCAACAACTCGGCCGACGCCCACCGCGCGTTCATCAAACAGGCATCTGAAGACCGCCTCCCGCCCGTGCCCGCCCGCCTGCTCGCGTTTATCTCCGCCGCGCTTCCGGCCGATGCCAGCCTCACCGACTTCCAGGTGAAGTGGGATGCCGCCACCGCCTCGTGGTCATTCCGTCTCGATGGACAGATCGACGGCGATGAAGAGACCGCCCGCGAAGCGCTGACCGCATTTCAGAAAGTCCTCGTGCGCAGCCCGCTCCGCGCGCGCTTCAACGACGCCACTCGCGCGCTCGCGCCGGTCCCTGTCGCAGGCACCGAACTGCCCAGCGCCCAACGCTTCAACCTGGAGGGAACGCTCTTTGAAAACTAAGCCCCCCGACGCCCTGAAGAATTTCTGGCTGATGCTGACCGAGGTCCCCGGCTGGCCGGATGCTCCTGCATGGGCGCGTTTGAAACGCGCACTGCCGGTACTCGTGCCATGCGCGGGCATGTTGTTTTTCGCTGTCTGGTATTTCGCCATCCACGCCCCGCGCGTCCGCATCGAGACCGAGGCGGCGCTCCCGTTGATCGCTCTCGAAGACGAGATCGCGATGCTCCAACTCGCCACTTCCGAGCAACAAGTCGCCGAACTCAACGAGCGCGCCGCCTCGGCTTCACGCCAGCTGCTCGACTCTCCGGCCGAGGCCGCCGCGTTTCTGAAAGGCCTCAAGAAAGAGGCGGCCGATCGCGGTTTCGACGCGACTTTGATCAGCTCCGAAGTATCCGCCGACTCGGCACCGGAAGGCGCGCTGGTTTCCTTCATTCCTGTTCGCGGCAAGCTCGTGGTTGGCCCGGGAAACACCGAGCCCTTCGTCAACCTGCTCGCGCTGCTCGACCGCTTCGCCAGTGCGGGCAAACGAATCGACCTCATGAGGCTCGCCGTCCGTGCCGATGACCAGAAATGGCAGGCCATCGAGGTTAACTTCCGCCTGGTCTGCCCTGTTGTGCATGAAAAAACTCCTTAACAATCCCTGGGTCGTCGGCGTGCTCGCGCTGGCCGCTGTGGCGTTTGTCGCCCATTCGCTGATACCGGCGGGCGGCAGCCCGGGCGTGTCCGAGGTTGCGGAGGATGCGGGAAACGGTGAACTTCCCGGCGGCGAGTCCTCCGGAACTACGGCGGACGCCGGAAGCGTTCGAGATGCGATCAAAGAACTTTCCGGCAATCCAGCCGCCACCCGCGATCCCTTTTCCTCTCGCGCCAAAGCGGTGGCCGTCTCCGCGACTCCTGCGGAAAAAGTCCCCGCGCCCGATGTCGTCGAAACCGTGCGCCTGACCGCGCTCTGGACCCAAAACGGCGGCACCTACGCCCTGATCAACGAGCGCATCTGCCGCGTCGGCGACAAGCTTGGCCGCATCACCATCGAAACCGCCACGCAAGACGGCGTGTGGGTGACGCATTGGAAAGGCCGCGACTTCATCGCGCTCGGTGCCGCCTTCACACTCACAACGCCCGCGCTCAAAGCGGCCGCACTTTCACTTTCTACCGATAGCTAAGCCCCAACGGCCCATGAAAAACACCCCGGCATTGACCGCCCAGATCTGTATCCTCGCCGCGTTGATGCTCACGGCTCCGCTCTCCGCCCAGGAGTCCGCCGCCTCTGCTCCGGCAGTCGTTGCCGTCGAACCCGCGCCGCTGGCCGCTGTGCCACCGACGTCTTTCAGCTTTCGCGCCGAGGGCGTGCCCATCAAGCAGGCACTCGCGATCTTCGCCCGCGCGAACAATCTCAACATCGTCCCGGACCTCGACATCGAAGGGGACGTGACGGTGGAATTCAAAGATCTTCCGCTCGATCTTGCGATGCGCTCGCTGCTCGAAGCCAACGGCTACTATTTCGTCCAGGACAAAGGCCTGCTACGTGTGCGCAACCGCGAGACACGCATCTTCCAGATCGATTACATCCAAGCCACACGCTCGGGTCAGGGCTCGAACGCCGTTCAGATCAGCTCGGGCGGCGGTTCCAGCGGCGGAGGCTCCAGTGGCGGCGGCGGCGGTTCGTCGGGCGGTGGCTCGGAGGGCTCGACCATGACGGTGACCAACACCTCCACGATCAACTTCTGGGGCGATCTCAACGATCAGCTTAAGTCGATGGTTTCCGCAGGCGGTTCCTACACCGTCAACAGCCTTGCCGGCACGATCCTCGTTCGCGACAGCCACCGTAACATTGAGATGATCGCCGACTACCTTCACGCGGTGACCAACAGCGTCGTCCGCCAGATCGATCTCGAAGTGGAAATCTACGAGGTCGCCCTCAGCGACTCGTTCCAGCTCGGCATCAACTGGCAGCAAATCTCCAATCGCGTGGATAGCTCCTTCAACACGATTCCCGGCCAACTCGGCCTCGGTTCAGGTGGAGGTCTTATCATCCAGAATCCCGTTTATGGCACCGCCCCGGGCGCGCCCGGCATCCAGATCCGTCACCAGCGCGGAGAGTTCTCCGCCGTACTCGATGCGTTGAAGCAACAGGGCGAGCTCAAGATCGTATCCAAGCCTCGGCTTCGCACGTTGAACAACCAGCCCGCCGTCGTTCGCGTCGGCCAGGACATCCCCATCTTCACCCGCCAGGTCACCCAGTCACCCGGCAGCCCGCCGGTCATCACCACGACGGAAACCGTGACTAACATTACTGTGGGCACTGTGCTTTCGATCACACCTCAGGTGGCGGCCGATGGACGCATTACGCTCGATATTACCCCCGCCGTCAGCCGGCTGGTGCGGATGGATTTTTCCGCCAGTAACGACACCAGCGCCCCCGTCATCGACATCCGCCAGGCTTCCTCGATCGTCCGCGTCCGCGATGGCTCGACCATCGTTATGGGCGGACTCGTCCAGGACAGCGCGAGCGTCACCAAGCGCAAAATTCCGCTCTTCGGCGACATTCCGCTGCTCGGCAAAGCATTCACCGGGAAGTATGAAAACAAAGAGCGCACCGAACTGATTTTTTTCCTTACCCCGCGCATCGTCCGCGACGACGAAGCCGACGAAAAACTGGTCAAGACCGTGGCAAAATAGCCGATAGCTGAGAGAATCCTTCGTCGGTCGCTGCTACCCCATGCTCTACCAGACCATCAAAGTCCTCCTCGTGGAAGACATGCTCATGATCGCCAAGATCACGGAGCAGATGTTGAAAAAATCGCCGTCGAATCGCTATGCGGCGACGCATCGGGCGCGCCTCGCCGAAGCAGTCACGACGCTCAAGACCGAGGAGTTCGACGTCATCCTGCTCGACCTGAATCTTCCCGACAGCCGCGAACTCGACACACTCGCCCGAATCATCGAAGTCGCTCCGGATGTGCCGATCATTGTTCTCACGGCGAACAACAGCGACGAAGTCGGACTCCAGGCCGTGAAGATCGGCGCCCAGGATTTTCTGCTGAAAGGGGATTTTAACTACCTCACGCTTGATCGCGCCATCGTTTACGCCATCGAGCGTCACCGCCTCCAGCGCACGATTCGCCAGCTCGCCGTTATCGACGAACTCACCGGCCTCTACAACCGCCGCGGCTTCAACACGCTGAATCCGGACGTGATCCAGAAGGTCAAGAAATCCGACCTGCGCGGCTATCTGGTCTATTTCGATCTGGATCGTTTCAAGCAGATCAACGACGTCCACGGTCACGCTAAGGGTGACGAGGCGTTGAAAGAATTTTCCCTCACGTTGCAGAGCGTCTTCCGCAAGGACTCGCTTCTCTCGCGTTTCGGCGGCGATGAATTCGTTGCGATGGGCGTCGAGATGAACCCCGGGCAGGCCGAGCAAACGCTCTCGTCGCTCGATGTCGTGCTCTCCGTGCGCAACGCGCAGGCGGGCGTGATCTACAATTTGGAGTCGAGTCACGGCGTGACCTACTTCGACAAGGCCGGCCCGCACGACATCGAGGAACTCAGCGCCGCCGCTGACGCCGCACTCTATCAGAATAAAGAGCGCCGCCGACGTCTGCGCGCGCCAGCCCAGGCTGGTTTGCAGCCTCAGGAGGATCGCCGATGAGCACCTTCGACCCAAAAAATCCCGGCATCGAGATCGCGGTGCGTCTGCGTCTCGCCTGTGAAGCGCATGATACTTCGATCAGTTCTCATCTCGATCGTGTGAGCCGCTACGCCTGCGAAATCGGCCGCCTCATGGGGCTCGATAAAACGCGCATCCAGGAACTCCACTATGCGACGCCGTTGCACGATCTGGGCAAGATCGGTCTGCCTCAAGAGCTCCTCAGCAAGCCGGGCCGGCTGACGCGCGAGGAGATGGAAGTCATCAAATCTCATTCGATGATTGGTTTCAGGATGCTCGATGGCAGTCCCTGGCCGATCATCCAGTGCGCGGCCCGCATCGCGCTTGCGCACCACGAGTGCTGGGACGGCAGCGGTTATCCGCACGGACTTGTGGGTGAAAATATCCCTCTCGATGCGCGCATCGTCGCTGTGGCCGATGTGTATGATGCGCTGCTTTCACAACGCGCCTACAAGCCCGCGTGGGAAGAGGATCTCGTGATCGCGGAGATGCGCCGGATGCGCGAAACGAAGTTCGATCCGGCGATCCTCGATCTCTTCCTGAATCATCTGCCGGCGATGGCGGTGGCTGCGGGCTGAGCGAGGGGGATGGCGAACAACGCGCCGGAAAGGCGCGTTTCACCTCGGAATTATCGGGCGGAGATTTTGGCGTTTGGAATTTTGGCGTTTGGGATTTCTCTGTGCGGATGCCGATCCCGACCATCGTCCATCTCGATGCCGACGCGTTTTTCGTGTCGGTCGAGCAGGCGTTGAATCCGTCGTTGCGTGGGAAAAAAGTCGCGGTCGGAGGACGCGAGCGCGGGATTATTTCCTCGGCTAGCTATGAAGCGCGGGCGTGCGGCGTGTATACGCCGATGCCGACGCAGCGAGCGCTCAAGGTGTGTCCCGATCTGGTGCTCGTGCCGCATACGGCGGGCGTGTACGGCGAATACTCGCGGAAGCTTTTCGACCTGTGTGAACAGCTCACGCCGTACGTGGAGCGGAACTCGATCGATGAAGGGTATCTCGATGTCGGACCGTGCGGGCATAAGACGGCGGCGGCGGTCGAGGCGGTCGTGCGCGGGTTGCAGCAACGCATCTGGGATCGGTTGCAGATCACGGTTTCGTTCGGACTCGCCTCGAACAAACTCATCGCGGCCATCGCCAGCAAGCTCCGCAAGCCGCGCGGATTCATCGTCGTGCCGCCGGGGACGGAAGCGGCGTTTCTCGCGCCATTGGAGATCGGCAGGTTGCCGGGCGTGGGCACGAAAACGGAAGCGTCGCTCAAGGAGAGAGGCATCGAGCGCGTGCGGGATTTATTCGAGCGCCCGGAGGCAGAGCTGCGATCGGTGTTTGGCGAAGGCTGGCGCGGGATGCTGGCGATGGCGCGCGGCGAGGACGATCGCGTCGTCGAGACGGAGCATGAGGACGCGAAGTCGTACTCGCAGCAGGAGACGTTTGGGAAAGACATCTCTGATTTCGCGGAGATCGAGCGCGTCGCCAAAGGGATGATCGACGACTTGCTGCCGAAGATCCGCGCCGACGGGAAACGCGTGCGCACGCTCACGGTGAAAGTGCGATATCCCGATTTCGAGCAAGCCTCGGCCGGACACAGCCTGCCGGAGGCGGTGGAGCTGGAGACGCCGTTTTATCCGTGGATCGCGCCGCTGTTGAAGCAGGCGTGGACGAAGCGGCGGCCGTTGCGGCTGGTGAGTGTGAAGCTTTCGGGCGTGGAGGCGCCGCAGGCGCAGCTGGAGATGTTTGCGGAGGGCGATGAGAAGCGGAAGCGCCTGGCGGCGACGCTCGATGCGTTGAAGGCCGCGCGGGGCAGCGGGGCGATCGTGCGCGGCGCGCAGATCAAGAAATGAAGTGTCGCGCGCTCGCGGCGGCGGCTTAAGAAATGTCTTCACGTTACCAATCTGCGCCTCATGCCGATCTACGAGTATTACTGCCCGGATAACCATACGGTCTATCAATTCTTCGCGAAGACGCTCGCGCAGGGGCGCACGATCCCGAAGTGCCCGGACAATCCGAAGTTCCGGATGCAGAAAGCGGTCTCGGCTTTTGCGGTGACCAGCGGCGGGAAAAGCACCGAGGCCGGTGAGGCCGCTGGCGATGCGGGCGCGCCGGGCGATGCAGCGGAAGATGCGCGCATGGAGGCGGCGATGGGGGTGATGGAGAAAGAATTTTCATCGGTGGACGAAAACGATCCGCGCGCGATGGGGCGGATGATGCGGCGGATGGCGGAGATGACGGGCGAGAAGATCGACGGCGAGATGGAGGAGGTCGTGCGCAAACTCGAAGAAGGCGCCGACCCAGAGTCGCTCGAAGATCAACTCGGCGGTGGAGGTCCGTCGGATGAAAATGGTCAAGGCGGACCGGGAGGGCCTGCACCCGAGCCGAAGGAGAAGCGGCATCGCTATAAACCGGCGCAACGCGCGCTCAGGCGCGATCCGGCGCTGTACGATTATAGCTGAGCGCGGAGCCTGCAGCAGCGGACGCAAGCGACGGTCAGCGGCCGGCAATCGAGAGTGGACGCTTCGTGTCGCGGTTGATTCGCTGAGCAAACGGCGCAGCAGGGTAGAGTGAAGTTATGCTGATCGCGTCTGCGAAATTACGCAGGGAACCTGTGTGAAGATGCGCAAAGGACGGGCGTCCTTTTTTCCTAAACGCAGAAAGAACACTTTCCCCGCGTCCGATTTTTGTTAGCCGTATTCCCGGTGATGAGCGGGACAAATGATAAGATAACCCTCTGGGCTATGATCCTTTCCTGCGCGGTGCTCATTACCGTGAGCTGGCTGGCGGTGAGGACGATCCATGCGTTGCGCGATGCGAATGATCGCGTGGTGCACACGCAGGAAGTGCTGGTCCGGCTGGAGCGGTTGAAGTTCGATTTGAAGGGTGCGGAGTCAGCCGCGCGCGGTTTTGTGCTGGAGCCGAAGCCGGTGTTTATCGACGAAATCGCTGAGAGCAGGATGGGAATTGAACGCGGACTCGATGAGCTGAGCATGCTGGTGAGCGACAACAGGCGGCAGGTGGATGGCCTGGTGACGCTTCGGCCGCTGATTGCGCGGAGGCTGGGTCTTATTCAGGAAGTGGTCGCGTTGCGGAGCGGCGGCACTCTCACCGATGCGGTGAGGGAGCGCCTGTTGGGCGACGGGCTGGAAACGATGGCGCTCGTCATGGACGTCATCGAGGGCCTCGCGCAGCAGGAGAAATTATTGCTGGGGATGCGGGTGAAGCGATCGGAGGGCAGGCTCAACTGGGTGTACGCGGCCATCGGTGGAGGATTTTTCCTTAGTCTGATCCTCACGGGCTGGCCGATCTTGCGATTGCGCGGCGAGCTGCGTGAGCGCGAAAAAGCGCGCCGCCAGCTGGTCGCGTCTTCGGAGCGCATCCAGGATCTCTACAACCAGGCGCCGTGCGGTTATTTTTCGGTGAGTGGTGGCGGGCAGATCACGGCCATGAACGACACGTTGCTACGCTGGATGGGGCTGGAGCGGGCGGGCTTGACACGGCTCACGCTCGAAGCGCTTTGCGCGCCTGAGATGCGCGCGGATATCGCGAAATGGCTGCGCGGATCGGATACCTCAGCCGCGTTTCATGAACGTGAGCTGGAGTTCGTGGCGCGGGACGGAAAGAAGCGGCCGGTCTGGCTGACGGCGGCGCAATCGACGGGCGGAGTGGACGAGTGGCGGATCACGGCGGTGGACATCGCGGAGCGGAAACGCGCGGAGGCGGTGGTGGCGCACGCGCGCGATCAGGCGGAGAGCATCGTCAATACGGTGAGGCAGCCGTTGATCGTGCTGACGGAGGATCTGCGGGTCGCGTCAGCCAACCGGGCGTTTCACACGCTCTTCAATACGGATGAGTCGTTGGTCGCGGGGAGGCGTTTCGCGGAGATTTGTGACCGGCAGTGGAACGTGCCGGAGTTGTTGCGGGCGCTGGAGGATGTGGTGCCGAAGCAGAAAGCGGTGGAGGGTTTTGAGGTGTCGGTGAATCTGCCGAAAAAGGGGCGGCGTCTTTTCGAGATCAACGCGAGCAAGCTCTATCGTGCAGGCAACCACACGACGATGACGCTGGTGGCCATCGAGGATGTGACGGCGCGAAAGGATCTGGATGATGTTCACCGCCAGTTCCGCGCGCTTTTTGAATCGTTGCCCGGGCGTTATCTTGTGCTGTCTCCGGAGTTCACGGTCGTCGCTGTCAGTGATGCCTACCTTGCGATGACCATGACGAAACGCGCAGAGATTTTGGGGCGGAATATGTTCGAGATTTTCCCCGAGAATGCCGACGCGCCGACGACCACGGCTGGCAGCAGCGTGCGCGCGTCGCTCAATCGCGTGCTGCAAACCGGGAGCGCTGACACGATGGCGGTGTTGCGGTACGATATTCTGCGTCCGGATGGCTCGTTTGAGGAGCGGCACTGGAGTCCGGTGAACTCGCCGGTCTTCGGCGCTGACAAGAAAGTGGAGTACCTCATCCACCGGGCGGAGGACGTCACCGAGTTCGTGCTGGCGAAAAAATTGCAGGGGGATGAGCCGCAGGCGGGCGGGCAGGATACGCGGCGCGAGCGGCTGGAGACGGAGATGCTTTCGCATTCGCGCGAGCTGGGATCGGCCAACGAGCAGTTGCGCGCGCTCAACGAGGAGCTGGAGGCGTTTTCTTATTCGGTCTCGCACGACTTGAGAGCGCCGCTGCGGCATGTGGCGGGATTTTCCGAGATGCTGGCGGCGCACGCGGCGGAGTCGCTCGATGATAAGGGGAGGCGTTATTTGAAAACGATCACGGACTCGGCGGCGCGCATGGGCACGTTGATCGACGATTTGCTGATGTTTTCGCGCATGGGTCGCACCGAGATGCGTCGGCAAAAAGTGGCGCTCAATGAGATGGTGGCTACAGTGCAAGAGAGCTTGAAGCCTGAGATCAACGGGCGAGCGGTGATCTGGGACATCGCTGCGCTGCCCGAGGTCGAGTGTGACGTGCCGATGCTACGGCAGGTGTTCGCGAATCTTTTGGGCAACGCGGTCAAATACTCGCGCAAGCAGGCGGAGGCACGGATCTCCGTTTCCGCACGCAGTGAAAGTGACGTGATGGTGGAGATCACGGTGCGGGACAATGGCGCAGGCTTCGACATGAAGTATGCGCCGAAGTTGTTCGGCGTTTTCCAGCGGTTGCACAGTGAGTCGGAGTTCGAGGGCACGGGGGTGGGGCTGGCGATCGTGCGGCGGATCGTGCAGCGTCACGGCGGTCGCATCTGGGCGGAGAGCGCTCCGGGTGCGGGCGCGGCTTTTTATTTCACACTGCCGGTCGCCCGGGCGCGCGACGCAGTCTCTTGATTTTATGAACAACCCGACGAAAAAAATCCTGCTGGCCGAGGACAGTCCGCAAGACGCGGAGATGACGCTGGAGGCGCTAGCGGATTATCATTTGAGCAACAACGTGGTGCTGGTCGGCGATGGCGAGGAGGCGCTCGATTACTTGTTTGCGCGGGGGAAGTACGCGGGGCGCACCGACGGGAATCCGCTGCTGGTGTTGCTCGATCTGAAGATGCCGAAAGTGGACGGGTTGGAGGTGCTCAGAATCATCAAGAGCGATCCCAATCTGCGGACCTTGCCGGTCGTGATGCTGACGGCTTCACGCGAGGAGCAGGACGTGGTGAGGAGTTACCAGCTGGGCGTGAACGCTTATGTGGTGAAGCCGGTGGGGTTCCAAAAATTTGTCGAAGCGGTGAAACAGGTGGGCGCGTTTTGGACGATACATAATGAGCCGCCTCCCGGCGCGTAACCGCACGCCCACATGTCTGCCCTGCGCATTCTCCACCTCGAAGATGATCCGCACGATGCGGGCTGGGTGCATGCGCTCATCGCGAAGCGCTGGCCGGAGAGCCGGCTGGAGCGCGTGGATGGCCGGGCTGGTTTCGAGGCGGCGCTGGATGCGGGCGCACCGGATGTGATCTTGTCGGATTTTTCCATGCCGGGCTTCGACGGGCTTTCGGCACTGACGATCGCGAGAAAACGTTATCCCGACGCGCCGTTTATCTTTTTGTCCGGAACGATCGGCGAGGAGGTCGCGGTGGAGGCGCTGCGCAATGGAGCGACGGACTATGTGCTCAAGGACCGGAGCATCCGGTTGATTCCGGCGATCGAGCGGGCGCTGGGCGAGGCGCGAGATCATGCGAGGCGGCGCGAGGTGGAGCGCGAGTTGTTTCAGAGTCAGGCGCATTTCCAGCAGATCACGGAGAATGTGGCGGACCTGATCGTGGTGCTCGATACCACGGGACGGCGTATCTACAACAACCCGGCCTACCGCACGATCCTGGGCGATCCATCGAGCCTGCGCGGGACGATGTCGTTCGATGATATTCACCCCGCCGACCGTGAACGGGTGAGGGCGATTTTTTTAGAGACGGTGCGAACGGGAGTCGGGCAGCGCGCGGAATATCGTTTTTTGCTCGGTGACGGATCGGTGCGCTACATCGAGTCGCAGGGAAGCGTGATCCCGGATCAGCAAGGCGGCGTGGCCAACGTGCTGGTCGTCTCGCGCGATGTGACTGAGCGGCGGCGCAATGAAGAGCGTATCCGGGAACAGGCTTCACTGCTGGACCAGGCGCGAGACGCGATTTTCGTGACCGGGCTGGATGGGCGCGTGACGTACTGGAACGCGCAGGCGGAGGCGTTGCTGGGCTGGACGCGCGATGAAGTGATGAAACGCGATGTGCGGCCTTTGCTGTTTCCCGAGGGGAAATTCGAGTGCGTGGCGATCTGCCAGAAGGTGCGCGCCGACGGGCGCTGGCAGGGCGAGCTGCGGCCGCAGACGAAGAGCGGGGCAAAGTTAATTGTGGAAAGCCGCTGGACGCTCGTATGCGACGACCTGGGGGCGGCGAAGTCGGTGCTGTTTATCAACACGGATGTCACCGAGCAGCGGCGGATCGAGACGCAGTTTTTGCGGACGCAGCGTATGGAGAGCATCGGCACGCTCGCGGGAGGCATCGCGCACGATTTGAACAATGTGCTCACGCCAATCCTCGTGGCGGCGCAGGTGCTCCAGTCGCAGAAACTCTCCGCCGAGAGCGCCGAGATGCTGCACACGATCGAGAAGAGCGCGATCCACGGGGCGGCGTTGGTGAAGCAGGTGCTGATGTTTGCGCGAGGATCGGATGGCGAACGCGTACCGGTGCAGTTGCGCCACCTGATCTCGGAGCTGACACGACTGCTTCGGGAAACGCTGCCGAAGTCGATCGAGGTGCGCACGCGGATCGACGCGGGGCTGGGGCTGGTGATGGGCGATGTGACGCAGCTCAACCAGGTGCTGATGAATTTCGCGATCAATGCGCGCGATGCGATGCCGGGCGGTGGGACGCTGGAGATCGCGGCGCGCAATGTGACGCTCGATGCGGAGTTCGTACGCCAGCATCCCGCGCTGAAGACCGGACCGCATGTGTGTATCGGCGTTCAGGATTCGGGCACGGGCATCCCGCCGGAGGTGCTGGAGAGGATTTTCGATCCATTCTTCACGACGAAGCCGCCGGGGAAGGGGACGGGGCTGGGACTTTCGACGGTGTTGGGCATTATCAAAGGACATGGCGGCGTGGTGCAGGTGCGCAGCGAGGTCGGCAAGGGGGCTTGCTTCGATGTTTACCTGCCGGCGCACGAAGCGGTGGAAAAAGCGAAGACGCTGGATTCGCGTTCGCCCATTCCTCGCGGTCACGGCGAAGGCATTCTGGTGATCGACGACGAGCAGGTGATCCGGGATGTGTTTCTCTCGATCTTGCGGCGCTTCGGTTATCGTGGCTTTGAAGCCCCGGACGGAAAGACCGCCGTGGATTTATATGAACACCATCAACGCGACATCGCGCTGGTCGTGGTGGATATGATGATGCCGGGCATGGATGGGCGGGCAGTCATCCGCGCGCTGCGAAAAATAAATCCACAGGTGAATGTGATCGTTGTGAGCGGGATGCTGGAGAACGATCAGTTCAACGCGGATGGGGAATTCGGCGAGGTGGAGCTGATCCGCAAGCCGGTGATGTCGGAGCTGCTGCTGGGGAAAGTGGCTCAAGCGCTGGGCTCGCGGGGTTGAGTGCGATCACGTCTGCGGAGGACAACGCCGTCATAGGCAGGCAGGCCTATCGATTTGTGTCCGGCACTGTCCCTGAAGGCGAAGGCGGACGGGCGCTCATAGCGCACAGGGATGGACCGTGTTATCGGAATGCGTGTGCAAAGTGCAAAGTTTGACCCCTTTTTCCGCTTTTTCTCATCCTTACTGGTTCGGCTTTTTCTTCATGAGACGCTGATGCCATCAGACTCGCCGACTAAGTGGAGACTGCCTTCAGGACTGTGCATCTCGATTCGCTCTTTATTCTCATCTCGGGAGAGAACTGCGACCTGCTTGCCCTCAATCGGCCCAATGCCGATCGCAACTCCCTCGTCTGGATAAGCCAGTGCGGTATCGTGTGCGACGCGCTGCCAAGTCTCGACCGCGAAAACCGCACGGCCCGAATGAGACACTGTGAGGAGAGATCTTCCCGATGCGTCGAAGCCCATGGCGACAAGACCTCCGATCATGAGATGCGTGGGGCGCTTCATCTTTTGCCGAACGATCACTGGTCAGCCACGCCGAGCTGGCGACTGGAAATTCGAAACGGACCCCGTCGAGGCGTTGTGCTGTAACGACTGGTTGGGCTCTTCTTTCAGTAGCTCTCCAATCTTCGTCGTCCACACAGCGGCAGCCAGCGGCTCTGGCTTCGACTTGGTCTTCACCAGACCGCCGTCGAGTCTAAATACTTCCACTACGACAACACTCGAATAGGCGGCTTTCTGGCGCACCGTAATGCGAACCTCCTCGAACCAAGTCTTCTCGGCTTTCGTCCAGAATGCGTAGTGCCACTCGGCGCCATCACGCTTCGCTTCAAACAGTCGATCTACCGCAAGCTCCGGAAGCTTCTTTTGGAGAATCTCCGCGACACCGGAGCAGTGCCGATCAGCGACAAACGAGTCGGCGCGTAAGACGGCGGAGACGCATAGAAACGCGAATGATAGTCCGAGTGGCTTCATCTTTTCTTTGCCCAACAGTGTTATTCGGCTGCACTCGGTGCAGCCTTGGGGGTGGAGTTTCTCGCCATGACAAACGCCTAAGCGGCTAGCCGGTCGCGGTCGAGGTTCTAAATTTTTTGCGAGTGCCGCTTTACGCAGGTCGGTGCAGTTCCCGCGTAAAGCGGCACTCGCGACCACGGGGATCATGGCGTCGCACGAGCGCGAACCCTCCATGCCGGGCGTGGACGACACGGAGGTCGTCCCTCCATTAAAATGAAAAGGCCGACGGCGCTTGGGCGCGGTCGGCCTTGGGGAGAAATCACAGCGTGAAGTCGCTGCTACTGTCGCCGGGCGTGAAGAGGGCTCCACGCCCGGCGAGTCGGCGGGTTACGGTTAACCCGCCCTACCTTTGGCCTGAGCACGCTCAGGCCCTACAACGGAATCAGCGGCGGGAGAGCGGGAGGGCGCTGCGGCCGGCGTAGACGGCGTTCTTGCCGAGGAGCTGCTCGATGCGGAGGAGCTGGTTGTACTTCGCGGTGCGATCCGTGCGGCTGAGGGAGCCGGTCTTGATCTGGCCGCAGTTCGTCGCGACGGCGATGTCGGCGATCGTGGAGTCTTCGGTCTCGCCGGAGCGGTGGGAGAGGACGGCGGTGTACTTGTGGGTCTGCGCGAGGCGGACGGCGTCGAGCGTCTCGGTGAGGGAGCCGATCTGGTTCACCTTAACGAGGATCGAGTTGGCGGTGCCTGTATCGATGCCCTTCTGGAGGAACTTGGTGTTGGTGACGAAGAGATCGTCGCCGACGAGCTGCGTGGTGGCGCCGAGCGCGTTGGTGAGTTTCTTCCAGGTGACCCAGTCGCCTTCGGCGCAGCCGTCTTCGATGGAGACGATCGGGTAGTCTTTGCAGAGTTTGACGTAGAAATCGACGAGCTGGTCGCCGGTGAGTTTCTGGCCGGAGCTCTTCTTGAAGACGTAGGTCTCGTTGCCGGTGTAGAATTCGGAGGCGGCGACATCGAGCGCGAGGAAGATGTTTTTGCCGAGCTTGTAGCCGGCGTCTTTGACGGCGGCGGAGATGGCGTCGAGGGCGGCCTCGGCGGATTCGAGCTTGGGGGCGAAACCGCCTTCGTCACCGACGGCGGTGGAGAGTCCTTTTTTCTTCAATACGCTCTTCAGGGCGTGGAAGATTTCGGTGATGGCCTGGAGGCCGTCGGAGAACGTGGTGAAGCCGTGGGGCATGACCATGAATTCCTGGAAATCGATGGGAGCGTCGGAGTGGGCGCCGCCGTTGATGACGTTGGCCATCGGAACGGGGAGGACTTTGGCGTTGGGTCCGCCGAGGTATTTGAAGAGCGGCTGGTCGAGGTGGGCGGCGGCGGCTTTCGCGGTGGCGAGGGAGACGGCGAGGATGGCGTTGGCGCCGAGCTTCGACTTGGTCTCGGTGCCGTCGAGCTTGAGCTGGATGGCGTCGATCGTGAGCTGGTCTAGGGCGTCCTGGCCGATGAGGGCGGGGGCGATGATCTTGGAGACGTTGGCGACGGCCTTGCTGACGCCTTTGCCGAGGTAGCGCTTCTTGTCGCCGTCGCGGAGCTCGATGGCTTCGTGTTCGCCGGTGGAGGCACCGGAAGGAACGGCGGCGCGGCCGACGTGGCCGGAGGCGAGTTTGACGTCGACTTCGACGGTAGGATTACCGCGGGAGTCGAGAATTTCACGGGCGATGACGGAGGTGATCGAGGTGCTCATGGTTGGGAAAAGTGAGTCGTTGAAGCTGTGTGGTGGCGCGTGTGCGCGAGGGCGCAATGAAAGGAAGCGGGGGAGCAAGGGGAAGGCCAAAAGCGGCGGTGCGCAAAGGAACGCAAAAGATGCGGGGCGGGAACTCAGGCGTGCGCCGCAACGGAGGCGTGGGACTACAAGAGATGCGCACCTCGGGCAGGGATCTTATTTTGGCAGTCCGTGCTCATGCGACTGCTTGGCGTGCAGGACTCGAAAGACGATCACGCGGTCATCGATGATCTGATAGAAAGTTTGTACGGAAAACGTCTCATGAGCATGCGGCGAAAATTAAGGAAGTAGAGCCGTTCGCGTTCTGGCGCAGTCTCCAGCTGCCTTATCGCAATGGCTATTTCGTCGAGAAACTCATCGCCAAGTTGCGGGCGATTCCGGTCGTACCATGTTTGAACGGCGATCAGATCCTTTTCCGCTTTGCCGTGAAGAAACACCCTCCAGCTCATGCGCGTTTACGCAGGCGGGCCTGAACTTCGGACCAAGGTGAAACCGCGTTGGGATTAGCGTCATACGCGGCCTGCGCGTCGTTGAGCGCGTATTTTTCATAATCAGTCAGGCCAGCGGCTTCTTCCAGACGCCAGAGCTGCTCCAGGATTTCGCCGCGCTCTTGGGACGATAGCTTTGGAAGTTCGGCGAGAATTTCCGATTTGCTCATGGGTGGATTCTTGGACGATTTCGAGCGACGTTCAAGTCGGGTTATCCTGTCTTAACTATCCGTCGCTCGGGGGCCTACGCTCCTACACCTCTCCGTTCAATTCAGCCACCATTTGAAAACCTGGCCGGGGTCCCAGTAGGTGAGGAGGAGGCTGGCGGCGAAGGCGAGGAGGCTGATGATGAGGCGGGAGAAGGCGCGTTTGCTGTGACTCTTGGGTAGAAAGAATCCCCACATGAATGTCACGGAGCTGGCGGCGAAGAAGAGGCCGAACATGGCGGGCAGGAGCGAGCCGGAGGCGTCGTGGACGAAGGCGGCGAAACCGTGGAGCTGGGTCGGTGCATCGACGGCGGGGCGCGGGGCGTGGCCCAGCTGCATGCGGGCGGCGAGCCAGGAGAGGAATACGGGGACGGTGACGGCCATCGCGGAGGCGATGGCGAAGTTGGCAAACAGCAGGCAGCGTTTGCAGCAGCAGAGCGAGGCGCAGGGTTTTAGAGTGTGCGTGTGAGCTTGCTCCGGATTGACGGTACTTTCCATTGCGACGACTGGCTGGAGGGCTGGAGGAGAATCAGGCGCTGCGAGCGAGGCCCAATTTATTGAGCACGCGCGTGAAGGCACCTGGGGGTTTGGGACGGACTGAAGGGGGAAGTTGGGAAACGAAACCGCGGGAGACGGCGACGCGGATGGGGGTGACGCCGTCGTAGTTCCGGGTTTCGAGGTTTTGCGCAGTGAGGAGAGCGGGCGGGATCTGGTCGAGGTGACCTTCATAGGCGGCGGCGTGAAGCGGGGTGTCGCCGTGGTCGTTGCGCGTGAGAAGGAGTTCGGCAGTGAGCTCGGCGGCGGGGAGTTTATCGAGCTGGCCGCTTTCGGCGGCGGCGTGGATGACGGTGTAGCCGGACTTGCTGGCGAGCGTGAGGTGGGCGCGGGTGAAAAGCGCAGGAGGAATTTGTTCGAGGCGGCCGGCGATGGCGGCGGCGTGGAGGACGGTGTCGCCTGAACTGGTGGTGGCGAGGACCGCAGCGGGGGTGAGGAGTGCGGGCGGGAGCTGGCGGAGGTTGCCGTTGAGCGCGGCGACGTGGAAGACGGTCTCACCAGAGGCGTTGAGTTTGGTGAGCAGCTCGGGGGTGAGGAAATTTTTCGGGAAGCGGTCGAGGGTGCCGTTTTCGGCGGCTTCGTGGAGGAGGGTGTTGCCCAGATCGGTGTGGGACTGGACGGCTTCGGCGGTGAGGAGTGTGGGCGGGATCTGGTCGAGGTGGCCGTTGCCGGCGGCAACGTGGAAGACGGTGTAGCCGGAGTTGCTGCGGGTGTTGAGTGTCTCGGCAGTGAGGAGCGCGGGCGGGAAAAGGCTCAAGTAGCCGCCAAGAGCAGCGTGATGAAGCGGGGTGTAGCCGGAGTCGTTTTTGACGAGGAGATTTTCCTTCGTGAGGAGCGCAGCGGGCAGCAGACGGAGGGAGCCGTACTTGGCGGCGGTGTGAAGCGGGGTGGTGCCGGCGGAGTTGCGGGCGGTGATTTGCGCGACCGTGAGAGCGGCGGCGGCTTCGGGGGAAAGCAGCTGGTCGCGGAGGGCTGAATGGAGTTCGTCGACCGTCATACCGAGTGTCGTAAAAATCGGCGCAACTCCGTTAGTGGCAAACAAAAAGCCGGGTGGGAGCGTGAATGGAATGTGAACTTTTTTTGAACGCGTTGGGTGTGGGATTTCGGTTTGCCAACCGAGGCGTGCAAAACATGGTCTCGATTCATGAGCGAAGCCCCCGTGTCGAACGCAGCCGATCCCACTGTGAAGCGAGATGCCATCCTGGTGGTCGATGACGAGCGGCCGATTCTGGACATGTTCGGCTCCGCGCTTGAGACGCAGTTCGATGTGGTGACGGCGACGTCGGCGCGCGAGGCGGAGTTCGCGCTGAGGAAGAAGGCATTCAAGGTGGTCGTGGCCGATCATCTGATGCCGGGCGGAAATGGGATGAGTTTTTTGGTACGCTGCCGTGAGGAGTATCCGCACATGCAGCGCGTGCTCGTCACGGGTTACATGAAGCCGGAAATGCTTTTGAGGAGCGTGAACGAGGCGGCGCTCTATCGGTATTTGCTGAAGCCGGTGCAGATGACGGATCTGCTGCGCATCGTGCAGGACGCGGTGCGTGCGCACGATGTGGCGGTGAAAACGGCGTGAGCAGCGTGCGAATGCGGCGAGTTTCGCTGCTGGGCCGAAAGCGGACGATCTTTTGGTTAATCGCAAAGACGCGACGACGCTAAGGTCGGAGCGAAGGATGCTTGTGGAGCTGGGGGGCCCTCCCCCCGCTTAATGTAGTAAGCGAGACTGACGTTAAGCGCGGTGAGGGCACCGCGCCTCCAACGGGAAAAGGGAACGACCTTAAGCGCGGCCTTTGAGTTTAGTGCGGAGATAGGGCGCGGTGGGGGAGTCTTTGACTTTGAGGAGGCCGTCCAAGGGTCCTTGATACAAAAGCTGGCCGCCGTCGGGGCCGCCGACGGGGCCGAGTTCGATGATCCAATCGGCTTCGAGGAGGAGGTCGAGGTGGTGTTCGATGACGACGACGGTGTGGCCTTGGTCGACGAGGGAGTGGAGAACGCGGATGAGCTTTTCGCAGTCGCTCAGGTGCAGGCCGATGGTCGGTTCTTCGAGGAGGTAGAGGTTGTGCGGTTGCTGGCCGCGGCTGCGTTCGCGGTAGCTGGCGAGACCGGCGGAAAGTTCGGTGACGAGTTTGAGGCGCTGGGCTTCGCCGCCGGAGAGTGTGGGCGAACTCTGACCGAGGGTGAGGTAGCCGAGGCCGCAATCGACCATGAGCTGGCAGATTTGGGAGAGCTGCGAATGGAAATCGAAGAACTGGGCGGCTTCTTCGAACGTGAGCTGGAGGACCTGGCCGATGTTTTTGCCCTTCCATGCGATGTCGCTGAGGTCGGCGCTATAACGCGAACCGCGGCAGTCATCGCACGGCAAATACGTGTCGGGCATGAAGGCCATTTCGAGTTTGATGCGGCCGGCGCCGGAGCAGGTTTCGCAGCGGCCGCCCGCGGTGTTGAAGGAGAAGCGCGAGGCGGAGTAGCCGCGGATTTTTGCTTCGGGCAACGACGCGAAGAACTGGCGGATGAGGTCGAAGATGCCGAGGTAGGTCGCGGGCGTAGAGCGAGGGGTTTTGCCGATGGGCGATTGGTCGACTTCGATGACGGCTTTGAAGTGGGAAGCGCCGGTGAGTTCGTCGAAGGGCGGGAGCGATTTGGCGTCCGGGGTTTGAGTGAGTGTGTCGGCGGTGAAGCCGGTGGCTTTCACGAAGTCGCGGCCGGTGAGTTTGGTTTTCTTGGCTTTGATCGCGTGCGTGACGGCGGGATTTAAGAGGTCGCGGAAGAGCGTGGATTTGCCTGCGCCGCTTGGGCCGGCGGCCATGATGAGGCGGCCGTGCGGGAGACGGAGGTCGAAGTCTTTGAGATTTCGGAGGCGCGCGCCGGTGAGGGACAGAAAACCAGATGCCAGAGGCCGGATGCCAGAGTCGGAGTCGGCGGAGGGAAGAGATGAAACGTCTTTGGCGATGGCATTAGCTTTTGAGGTCTTGGCTGGCTTCTGGGATCTGGCTTCTGGTTTCTCGATTGGTCGGTACGCGCCGCGCAACGGATGTTTGATGCCGCGCGCGAGGAAGAGGCCGGTGAGGGATTTGTCGCTGGCTTTGATTTCGGCGGGCGTGCCGTTGGCGAGGAGATCGCCGCCGTGAATGCCGGCGGCAGGTCCGAGATCGATGATGCGGTCGGCGTGCTCCATGAGCTCGTCGTCGTGCTCGACGACGAGGAGCGTGTTTCCTTTGGCGCGGAGGGATTCGAGGGTTTCGATGAGACGATCGTTGTCGCGGGCGTGGAGGCCGATGGACGGCTCGTCTAGGACGTAGAGGACGCCGGAGAGGTTGGAGCCGAGTTGCGCGGCGAGGCGGATGCGCTGGGCTTCGCCACCGGAGAGCGTTTCAGTGGGACGGTCGAGCGAGAGGTAAGCGAGCCCGACGTGGTCGAGGAAGCGGAGGCGTTCCTCGATCTGCGGGACGATGTCTTGCGTGATGAGTTTGCCGCGGGCGTCGAGTTCGAGGGCGCGGAGGTTGGCGAGCAGTTGTGAGGGAGTTGTGCGCAGCAGATCGGGGAGAGAAAGCGGCGGCTGTTTCTTGGACGTGAAATGAAGTTTCACCGCGCGGGCGATGCGGTTGAGGCGGGCGCCGTGGCACTCGGGGCAGGGCTGGCCTTCCTCGGCGACGTCGTCGGCAGATTCGACACCGAAGGCGCGGAGGCGGAGGGCGGAGTCGGCTTCGTCGTCGTTGGCTTCCTCTTTTTCGAGCTGAAGCATCCACGGGAACACGCGGCCGTGGCCGCGGCAGGTCGGGCACCAACCGCGCGGGGAGTTGAAGGAGAATTGTTTTGGGTCGAGCTCGGGGAAGGATTCGCCGGTGTCGATGTCGGTGCGCGTGGTGGAGAACCAGGAGAGGACGTCGCCTTGGGGCGTGACGAGGAAGCAGGAGCCTTTGCCGAGGCGGAGGGCTTCTTCCAGAACGTTAGAGGCTAGAGGCCGGACGGCAGAAGCGGAGGGGGCGGAGGTGTCCTTGGCGGAGGTTTTAGATTTCGCGGCCTTGGCTGGTTTCTGAGATCTGGCTTCCAGATTCTTCAGGTCGGCGACAACGACTTCGATGTCGTGTTCTTTGTAGCGGTCGAGTTTTTGGAAGGTATCGACGCGCAGGAGACGGCCGTCGGCGCGCATCAGTTCGTAGCCGTGGTTTTCGATCCAGGTCGCGATGGGCTGGTGGTGGCCTTTGCGGCCGCGGATGAGCGGCGAGCAGAGGTAGAGGTGTTTGGCTTTCTTCGCTTTTGGGGTGGCGAGGACGCGGGTGAGGAGGGCTTTGAGCTGGCCTTGGGAAAGCGGCTCGACGGGGCGGTCGGTGTCGGGGTGATGCTGAATGCCCATGCGGGCGTAGAGCAGGCGCAGGTACTGGGCGACCTCGGTGATGGTCGCGACGGTGGATTTGCGGGAACCGCGGGTGACGCGTTGCTCGATGGCGACGGTGGGCGGGATGCCGGTGAGGCGGTCGATATCGGGGCGCGGGAGTTGTTCGACGAACTGGCGCGCGTAGGGCGACATGGACTCCATGAAGCGGCGCTGGCCTTCGGCGAAGATGATGTCGAAGGCTAGAGTGGATTTGCCTGAGCCGGAGACGCCGGTGACGACGGTGAGCTCGCGGTGCGGGATGGAGAGCGAGAGGTTTTTGAGGTTGTTCTCGCGGGCACCTTCGAGACGGAGGACGGAGGATGAAGGGAGTGCGGCGAGTGCGGCGCGATAGGGAGCGGGAGATTCGGCGGCGAGAAATTCGGTAGCGCCGCGGGCGTGTTCGTCGAGGGCGTCGCGGAGGAAGGGGCTCGTGGCGGTGTTGGCGGCGGCGATGGTTTCTGGCGTGCCCGTGGCGATGATACGGCCGCCATCTGCGCCGGCTTCAGGTCCGACTTCGAGGATCCAGTCGGCGGATTTGAGGACATCGAGATTGTGCTCGATGACGACTACGCTGTGGCCGCGATCGACGAGTGCGTGGAGAACGGTGAGGAGGCGTTTGACGTCGTGGCGGTGGAGGCCGGTGGTGGGCTCGTCGAGGAGCAGGAGTGCGCCGTTGGACGGAGCAGCGTTGTCGGGCTTCGTGGATTTGACGGCTGAGATTTCTCCGGTGAAGCCGGAGAGGTAGCGGACGAGTTTGAGGCGTTGGGATTCGCCGCCGCTGAGGGTGTTGAGCGGCTGGCCGAGCGTGAGGTAGCCGAGGCCGACGGATTGGAGGCTGGCGAGGCGGCTGCGGATGGTGGCGTGTTCGGCGAATAGCGTGAGCGCGTCGTCGATGCTGGTCGCGAGGAGGTCGGCGACGGAGCGGCCGTTCCAAGTGATGGCGAGGACTTCGGGTTTGAAGCGGCGGCTTTCGCAGACCGGGCAGGGGACGAAGACGTCGGAGAGGAATTGCATCTCGACGCGTTCGTAGCCGAGGCCCTGGCAGTGGTCGCAGCGTCCGTCGCCGCTGTTGAAGGAGAAACTCGACGGGCTGAAACCAGCTTCTTGGGCGGCGGGGGTTTGGGCGTAGAGTTCGCGGATAAGATCCCAGGCTTCGGTGTAGAGCGCAGGGTTGGATCGCGGCGTGCGACTGAGCGGGGATTGGTCGACGAGGACGATCTCTGAGAACTCGAGGTCGCTCTCGATTTTTTCGATAACGGCGACGTCTTCGGTGAGCAGGTGACGCTGGGTGAGAAGGCCCTGGTGGATGACGCTGTCGAGGAGCGTGGATTTGCCGGAGCCGGAGACGCCGGAGAGGCAGACGAGACGCTGAAGCGGGAGCGTGACGTCGACGTTGCGGAGGTTGTGCTTGGAGGCGCCGGTGAAACGGAGGGTGGGCGATTTTTTAGTGACGGGGCGGCGCATGCCCGGTGTTTCGATACGTTCGCGGCCGGAGAGGTAGGCGCCGGTGATGGCGGCGTCGGAGGCGAGGAGTTGGGGGACGTCGCCTTGGAAGACGATGTGGCCGCCGCGGCTGCCGGGAGTGGGGCCGACTTCGAGAACATGGTCGGCAGCGCGGATCATGGCTTCGTCGTGTTCGACGACGACGACGGTGTTGCCGGTGTCTGTCAGCGTGCGGATGATTGCAATGAGGCGGTCGATGTCTCGCGGGTGCAGGCCGACGCTGGGTTCATCGAGGACGAAGAGCGTGTCGACGAGCGAGGTGCCGAGGCAGGACGTGAGGTTGACGCGTTGGACTTCACCGCCGGAGAGGGTTTTGGAGGAGCGGTCGAGCGTGAGGTAGTTGAGGCCGACTTGCTGCAGATAACGGAGACGCGTGCGGATGGACTCGAAGGCGAGTTCGGCGCTGCGGGACGATTCGGCGGAGCGCGTGAGTAGCGAGGTGGAGAGGCCGACGAGTTCGAGGAGTTCGCTAACGGGAATCTGGTAGAGTTCGGGGAGAGTTTTACCCTGCCATTTCCAGCAGAGGGATTCGGGCTGGAGGCGCGTGCCGCCGCAGGCAGGGCAGGGGTTGTAGGCGCGGTAGCGGGAGAGGAAAACGCGCACGTGCATCTTGTACGTGTTTTTCTCGAGCCACTTGAAAAAGCCTTTCACGCCGTACCAATACTGCGGCCAGGTTTTGTTGTTCTCTTCGCCGTAGCCGGGCTCGCCATCGATGACGAAGGCGCGTTGCTCGGGCGTGAGTGAAGCGAAAGGAACGTTGGTCGGGATTTTTCGCTTCTTGGCGAACGTCATCAGGTCGCGTTTCGACTCGGAGTAGACTTCGCCTTCCCAGCACTTGAGCGCGCCGTCGTCGATTGACTTGGTCTGATCGGGAATCGCGAGACGGTAATCGATCTCGATGACGCGGCCAAAGCCGCGGCATTGCGGGCAGGCGCCGAGCGGGGAGTTGAAGGAGAAAAGCGCAGGCGATGCGGCGCGAAAGGTTCGGCCGGTTTTCGGCGAGTGGAGTCCGCGGGAGAAGTGGGCGACCTCGCGGAAGGTGGAGTCGGCGGTTGAGAAGAGACGGACTTCGTTGTGGCCGAAGTGGAGCGCGGTTTCGGTGGCTTCGAGGAAGCGGGCGCGGCTGGCGGCGTCGATGGTGACGCGGTCCTGGACGACGAAGATGTGGTCGCTGAGTTGGCTGGCCGGTGCGGACGGTTTCGCGGCGGAGAGGTCGGTCAGGAAATCGTCGATACGGTGGGCGGTCGTGTTGCCATCGACGGCAGGGACAAGGATGCGGACGTAGGACTGGCCTTTGAGGTTTTGGAGGATTTCGGGCCAGGTGAGGTTGTCGGGTTTCTTGACGCGGAAGGCGATGATCAGGGTTTGCTTCGCGTGGATAGCGGAGATTTTTTCCCAGATGGATTGCGGGGTGTCGTCTTCGACTTTTTCGCCGGTGACGGGGTCGAAGCATTCGGCGACGTGGCTGAACCAGACTTTGAAGAAGTCGGTGAGCTCGGTCATCGTGCCGACGGTGGAGCGCGACGTTTTGACGGTATTGGTCTGCTCGATGGCGATCGACGGGCGGATGTTTTCGATCGAGTCGACCTTGGGCTTGTCGAGGAGGTCCAGGAACTGGCGCGTGTAGGCGGAAAAGGTTTCGACGTAGCGGCGTTGTCCTTCGGCGTGGAGCGTGTCGAAAACGAGCGAGGATTTGCCGGCGCCGCTCAGGCCGGTGACGACGATGTATTTGCCGAGGGGAAGATCGAGGTCGAAGCCCTTGAGGTTGTTCTGGCGGACGCCGCGGAGGCGGATGGATTCGGGGGAGGGAACGGACCGCTCGCTGGTGCTCGCGGCTAGGGCGGAGGCTTTGCGGGAAACGGAGGCGGCGGTGGGCTTGGCGGTGCGTTTGGACACAGGGCGAACACCGATGTACACGCGGCGCTGGAATTCAACTGCGCGATGAAGATGACGGCCGTAGTTGGGATGATTACTGACAGGACGGTGTCAGGATTGGCGGAGCGTACAGAAATTCCAGAGAACGGACGACACGGCGATCGTCCCTCCAGGGAACGAGCGGAGTCGAACCGGCGGGGTTAAGGCTAACCCGCCCTACCTTCGGAAGCGCGAGCTATGCGTGGAGCAGGCGCTGGAAGAGTTCGAGGTGGGCGGCGGCCTGGCGCTCGGGGGCGAAATGCGCGGCGGCGTAGGCGCGGACGCGGGTAGATTCGTTGGTGCGGGTGGTGGCGTCGGTGAGGAGCGGAGTGAGTGCGGCGAGAAAAGCGGATTGGTCGCCGGGAGGGACGACGAGGCCGCCGCATTCGGCGACGCCGCTGACTTTGTAAGCGACGGACGGGAGGCCGTGGGCGTGGGCTTCGACGAGGAAGTTAGAAAGAGATTCGCTCTTCGACGTGAGGACGGCGAGGTCGGCGGCGTGGTAGAGCGGACGTGGGTCGGACTGGAAGCCGGTGAATTTTACGCGGTCACCGAGATTTTTGGAGACGACGAGCGCTTTGCAGTCGGCGAGGGCGGCGCCTTCGCCGCCGAGCCAGAGCTGCCAGTCGCGGTCGCGCGGAAGTTGAGCGGCGAGTTCGATGAGTTCGCGTTGATTTTTTTCGGGGCGAAACATCGCGACGCAGAGGAGGACGATGGTTTTTTCGGAGGCAGCGAAACGGGCGCGGAGTTGGGCGCGGTCGTTTGCGGCGGTGGCGGGATCGGCGGTTGGAGCGAAGACGAGGGAGTTGTGGATGACGCTGATTTTGTCCGGCCGCACAGCGTAGTTTTCGACGAGGATTTTTTCGGAGACGTGGCTGTTGGCGATGACGTGACGGACCTGGTGCAGCGAGTGCACGAAGAGCATGGGCAGGCGTTTGCCGGTGCGCATGGTGCAGAGCATGGCGCTGCCGGGGAATTTCACGCGCAGCATTTGGTTCACGGAGCCGGCGTTGCAGTTGGCCATGCGGCCCATGCAGAGGATGATGTCCGGCGCGAACGAGATGACTTTCTTGAAGAGACCGGGTGCGAACCAGTCGAGGTGTGTATCGAAAGGCTGGAGCACGATGCGCGGGAGGTCGGCGGCGGTGGGGCCGAGCGCTCCGCCGGGGCGAAAAGTGAGGAGGGCGGCGTCGTGACCAGCGGCGATGAACGCGCGCGTGAGCAGGATGGACTGGCGTTCGGTGCCGCCGCTGCGGAGGCGGTCCTGGATGACGAGAATTTTCATTGCGCGGGAAATGAGCCGTCGAAGAGTGGGCGGCTCAGATGAAACATCCGTTTGTGCAACTCCTGGTTCGTTGGTGCGTGCTCGCCGTGGGCGTGACGATGGCGACGAAGCTGGTGAATGGGATTCATTGCGACAGCCGGGAGACGTTGATCGTGGTCGTGCTGCTGCTGAGTTTCTTCAATGCGATCCTGAAGCCGGTGCTGATGTTATTCGCGATGCCGTTCATCGTTATGACGCTGGGGCTGGGGATTGTGGTGATCAATGCGTTGTTGTTCTCGTTGGTGGGAAACCTCGTCAACGGCTTTTACGTCGATGGATTCTGGTCGGCGATTGGCGGAGCGATCATCGTCAGCCTGACCAATCTCGTCGCGAATGCGCTGCTGGGTAATCAGGGGCCGCGCGGGCCGCGTCCGCCGGGCGGTGGCGTTGGCGGCGGAATGGGTGGACGGGGATTTGGTGGCTTTGGCGTTCCGCCGCGGCCACAGGTGAAGCAGCCGGAGAAGAGTGTGCCGCCGGGCAAGGGCGATGTGATCGATATCTGAACGCGTTCGAGCACGCCTATGAAGCTGGAGCGCGGATGCGAGGTCCGGCCCTACTAGGATTTGGGGTGCGGATTTTCCCGTTTGACGGTGCTGGCGGGGGGCGTGACGGTTGCGGTTTTCCGCGAACTCACACCTCTTTCCTACCATGGCTGAAACCACTGAATATGACCTGATCGTTATTGGCGGCGGTCCCGCGGGCTACGCGGGCGCGATTCGTGCCGGACAGCTCGGCAAGAAAGTTGCCTGCATCGAAATGGAGCGCGCGGGCGGCACGTGCCTTAACTGGGGTTGTATTCCCACGAAGGCGCTGCTGAAGAGCGCGGATCTCTATCAGAAGATCAAAAAATCCGAGTCGTTCGGGATCAGCGTGAAGGATGTGTCATTCGACTTCGCCAAGGTCATGGAGCGTTCGCGCGGCGTTGCCACGCAGATGGCCAAGGGCGTGGAATTTCTCTTCAAGAAGAACAAGGTCGATTATATCGTCGGCAAGGCGCAGGTGAGCGCGCCGGGCATGGTCTCGGTCACCGAGGGCGAGCACAAAGGAAAGTTCTTCAAAACGAAAAACATCCTCATCGCCACCGGCTGCAAGATGCGCCGCATCCCCGGTCTCGAGTACGACGGCGTGCGCGTGATGACTTCGCGCGAGGCCCTCGCGAACACGAAGCTGCCGAAGTCGGTGATCATCGTCGGCGCCGGCGCGATCGGCGTGGAGTTCGCTTATTTCTACAACGCGTTTGGCACGAAGGTGACGCTCGTCGAGATGCTGCCGCAGATCGTGCCCGTCGAGGACGAGGAAATCGCGAAGACGCTGCACCGCTCGTTCGAGAAGCAGGGCATCGTGATTCACACGGACACGAAGTGTGAAAACTTCCGCGTCGGTGCGGACGGCGTGAAGGTCGATCTCGTGAAAGGCGACCAGAAGACCGAAGTCGAAGCGGAGCTGTTGCTCTCGGCTATCGGCGTCGTCGCCAATGTCGACGGCCTCCTCGCGGGCAACGTGAAGCCCGAGCTGGAGAAGAATTACCTGAAGGTCGGTGACGATTATCAGACCTCGATCAAGGGCATCTACGCCGCCGGTGACATCATCGGGCCGCCGTGGCTCGCGCACGTGGCGACGTTTGAAGCGGTCAGCTGCGTCAATGGCATCTTCGGCCACGGCAAGCCGAAGCGCGTGCAGAAGTTTCCTGGCTGCACCTACTGCCAGCCGCAGATTTCCAGCACGGGCCTCACCGAGAAGGCCGCGAAGGAAAAGAAGCTCGATTACAAGGTCGGCAAATTCCCGTTCACAGCGTCGGGCAAGGCGGTCGCCTCGGCCGACAGCGAAGGCTTCGTGAAGGTGATCACCGATGCGAAGACCGGCGAAATCTACGGCGCGCACATCATCGGCTCGGAAGCGACCGAGCTCATCGCCGAGTACGGCCTTGCGATCGAACTCGAAGCGACGGTCGAAGAAATCCACCAGACGATCCACGCGCACCCGACGTTGAGCGAAGCGGTGATGGAAGCCGCCGCGGCTTCACTGGGTGAGGCGATTCATATTTGAGCGAGTTGATCACCAGACAAAGTTTCTTAAACGCGAAACGGCCGGAATTTTTTCCGGCCGTTTTTTGTGCTTCGAGGTGTGGGCGATAAGTGAGCTAGGAGTCGCTAGCTCGATATAGCCGTTATCGGATTGGTCTAATGCTATTTGCAGCTCGACCGTCTGCCGGGGTCGATCTAAGTCCTATCAGGAGGAGAACAGCATAAGACCAAAACGTTCTGTTAGATTTATGACTGACGACTTGGATAGCGTAATAGCGGCATACCGTAAAAATCTTCCTCTCTATGCATCCTTTGCGAACAAGGTGCGCGATTTGGTAGATGAGCTGCTAGTCATAAATAAAACCAAATTTCATTTTGTAGAAGCTCGGGCTAAGTCGCCAGAAAGTCTGACGGAAAAGCTGCAGCGTCCTGGTAAGTCATATTCAAATCCGCTCAGCGACATACCTGACCTAGTTGGAGTACGTGTAGTTTTGTACTACTCGGACGACGTCGCAAAAATAGGCAAAATGCTGAAAGGGGAGTTTGAGCTGATAGGAGAAGAGTTAGGTCATCAGCCCAAAGGTTTGTCTGCAGATCGATTTGGGTATCTCTCACTTCATTGCGTACTGCGCCTTGCTACCCGCCGTTCTAAATTATCTGAGTGGAGTAGATATAAAGGACTGCACTTCGAGCTGCAGCTACGCACAGTTCTTCAGCATTCTTGGGCGGCGGTTTCTCATGCTCTGCAGTACAAGAAAGAAGGCGATGTCCCGCACGAGCTACGTAGGAAACTCCATAGATTAGCTGGCCTATTTGAGTTGGCTGATGAGGAGTTTCTGGAACTCAGGGATCTTGCGGCGGAGAAGGCACGAGAAGCCTCCGTTGCGGTAAAAAAAGGAGTCGATGAAATCGGGTTAGATATATCTTCGCTCCAAGCCTTTGTTAGGCAATGGAAGCCATTGAAAGATGTGCTGAACGAGCTTGAAGCCAGAGGTATAAATCCCGCGGATCTAGAAGACGTCAGGGATGAAGAGGAGCCGCATAATTACCTCGGCGATATCGTGGAGCATTGTGAGCGGATTGGCATCAGAACAATTAGCGAATTGAAGAAAATGCTATCTAAGGATTTCACCAGTTTTGTAGAATATGTCGCCGAACCGCGGTGGTGTATGGGGGTAGAATTCGTGCTGTATCTGTTGTTGATTGCTTCCAGACCGAAGGATTTCTCAGTTGAAATTTTAACTCATGCGGGCTTTCACGAAAATATCGCTAAGCGCGTCCTCAATGCTGCGGCTAAAGCACAAACGTGATTGGATTCATTAGGCACGAGTTACCGTTGGTTTTGCGACTAGCACTGTAGGCGAGTGGGCGGGATCAGTGTGAGTCGCGGTGCGGCGGAAGAGGCCTTTTAAACGCTCCATGTAGATGTAGAGGACGGGCGTCAGGTAGAGCGTGAGGAGTTGGGAGACGACGAGGCCGCCGACGACGGCTAGGCCGAGTGGGCGGCGGGATTCGGCGCCGGCGCCGATGCCGAGGGCGATGGGAAGTGCGCCAGCCAAGGCGGCGAAGGTGGTCATCATGATCGGGCGGAAGCGGGCGACGCAGGCTTCGTAGATGACTTTTTCGGGGGAGAAGTTGGCGCCTTGTTCGCGTTCGGCGGCGAGGGCGAAGTCGATCATCATGATGGCGTTCTTTTTCACGATGCCGATGAGCAGGATGAGACCGACGTAGCCCATGATGTTGAGCTCTTCGCCGAAGAGCCAGAGCGTGAGCAGCGCGCCGAGGCCGGCGGCGGGCAGACCGGAGAGAATCGTGAGCGGGTGGACGAAGTCTTCGTAGAGAATGCCGAGCACGATATAGATGACGAAGATGGCGAGGATGAGGAGCAGGCCGATGTTACTCATCGATTGCTGGAAGGCCTGGGCGGTGCCTTGCAGTGAATAGGAAATCGAGGGCGGCAGGCTTTCGGCGGCGCGGGCGATGGCGGCGGTGGCATCACCGAGCGCGGCGCCGGGCTTGAGGTTGAATGAGTAGGTGACGGCGGCGGATTGACCGATGTGGCCGACGGTGAGCGGGCCGACCTTGGGCTTCACGGTGACGACGGTGTCGAGCGAAACGAGTTCGCCGGTCGAGGTGCGCAGGTGGACGGAGCGCAGCGAGGCGGGATCGAAGCCGAGCGCGGGGTCGATCTCGAGGATGACGTAGTATTGCGCGTTGGAGGTGTAGATCGTGGAGGCCTGGCGCGTGCCGAAGGCGCTGTAGAGCGCGCTCTCGATGGCGGCGGGTGAAATGCCGAGGGCGCCGGCGCGGTCGCGGTTGATCTCCACGCTGAGCTGCGGGCTGGTGATCTGGAGATCGGAGTTGAGGTCGGTGAGCTCGGGGAGTTCGCGGAGTTTTTTCTCAAAGTCGCCGGCGGTGGCGTAGAGGCTGTCGAGATCGGAGCCGGAGATGGCGACCTGGTAGAGCGCTTTCGACGCGATGCCGCCGATGCGGATCGTGGGGGGAACTTGTGGATACGCGCGGATGCCGACGACTTTGGAGAGGCTGGCGCGGAGTTCGTTGGCGACGATGAATGCGGAGACGCGTTCGCTGCGGTCTTTGAGGCGGACATTCATCGAGCCGGTGTTGGTGCCGGTGCTGCGGCCGCCGCCGATGCTGGACTGGACGGCGTCGACCGCGGGATGGTCTTTCACGATGCGCGCGGCCTGATCGAGGTAGGTGCGCATGGCGGTGACGGAGGTGCTCTGGGCGGCCTCGATGTTGACGTTTAGCATGCCCTGGTCGTCGGTCGGGATGAAACCCTGGCGGAGCTGCGTGAAGAGGACGCCGGTGAGGACGAGCGAGACGACGGCGGAACCGATCGTGATCAGACGGTGGCGCATGAAAAACTTCAGCGAGCGCTCGTAGGTGTGGAGCATACCGTCGAACATTTTTTCGCTGAAGCGGTAGATGCGGCCGTGTTTTTGGGCGTGCGCGTGCGGTTTCAGGAAGCGGCTGCAGAGCATCGGCGTGAGCGTGAGCGAGACGATGCCGGAGACGATGATCGACGCGGTGATCGTGATGGCGAACTCGTGGAGAAGCATGCCGAGGACGCCGCTCATGAACATGAGCGGGATGAACACGGCGATGAGCGAGAGCGTCATGGAGAGAATCGTGAATCCGATCTCCTTTGAACCGATAAGGGCGGCCTCGCGGACGCTTTTGCCCATCTCGATGTGACGGACGATATTTTCGAGCATCACGATGGCGTCATCGACCACGAAGCCGACGGAGAGCGTGAGCGCGAGGAGCGAGAAATTATCGAGGGTGAAGTCGAAGAAGTGCATCACCACGAATGTGCCGAGCAGCGCGAGCGGGATGGCGATGCTGGGGATGACGGTGGCGGTGGCGGAGCGCAGGAAGAGGAAGATGACGAGGATGACGAGTGCGATGGAGAGCAGGAGCGTGAACTCGACGTCGTGGACGGATTCGCGGACGGCCTGCGAACCGTCGCGGAGGATCTCGAGTTTGATGGCGGGTGGCAGTTCCGCCTCGAATTTCGGGAGCGCGGCGCGGATGGCGTCGACGACGGCGACGGTGTTGGAGCCGGGCTGTTTCAAGATACCCAGCATGATGGTCGGGCGCGCGCCGTCGGCGGTGTAGACCATCGCGGAGACGCGGGTGTTTTGGATGCTGTCGATGACCTTGGCGATCTGGCCGAGGCGGACGGGCGTGCCGTCGCGCCAGGCGACGATGATCTGAGAAAATTCTTTGGCCTTCGCGAGCTGGCCTGTGGCGGTGATCGTGTAGGTCTTGGCAGCGCCGTCGACCTGACCGGTGGGTTGATTGACGTTTTGGGCGGCGAGGGCGGACTGGACCTGATCGATGGTGATGCCGCGGGCGGCGAGCTGGCGCGGATCGAACTGGACGCGGACGGCGTACTTTTGGGAGCCGTACACATTCACATCGGCCACGCCGGTGATCATGGAGATCTGCTGTGCGAGGATGTTCTCCGCGTAGTCATTCACCTCGGAGAGCTGCAGCGTCGGCGAGCTCATAGTGATGAAGAGAATCGGGCGGTCGGACGGATTGGATTTCCGGAAAGAGGGCGGCGACGTCATCTCGTTCGGCAGCTGACGTTGCGCGGCGGAGAGTGCGGTCTGCACATCCTGGGCGGCGCTATCGATGTTTCGATCGAGGGAGAATTGCAGCGTGATGCTGGTGCTGCCGAGTGAGCTGGTGGAGCTCATCGAATCGATGCCGGAGATGGTGGAGAGCTGGCTCTCGATCGGCGTGGCGACGGCGGTGGCCATCGTTTCGGGCGAGGCGCCGGGGAGGGAGGCGTTGATGCTGATGGTCGGGAACTCGACGTTGGGCATGTCGCTCACCGGAAGGATGCGGAAGGAGATGACGCCAAAGACGACGAGGGCGACGGTGAGCAGCGTGGTCATCACCGGCCGCTTGATGCAGAGCTCGGGGAGATTCATGGCTGGGCGGAGGGTTTGGCTTCGGACTTGGTGGCCACGGCGTCGGCGGGCTTTTGTTTGCCGCCGCCGTTGCCTGCGCCGGAAACGACGACTTTGGAGCCGGAGAGCAGGCGGAGCTGGCCGTCCGTGACTACGGTTTCGCCGGCTTTGACGCCGTCGATCACGACCTCGTTGCCGGAGGTGATGCCGGGATGAATGAGGCGGACCTCGATGGTGTTGTCGGGCTTCACGACGAAGACCTGCGAGCCCTGTTGTCCATCGACGACGGCAGTGGCGGGAACGAGGAATGCGCCGGGCTGTTCACCGATCTTGATGGAGAGCGTGACGAACTGGCCGGGCCAGAGCTGGGCGTCTTCGTTGGCGAAGTTGGCGCGGAGGGCGATGGTGCCGGTGTTGAGGCCGACGGTGTTGTCGACGAAGTCGAGTTCGCCGGTCCAGACGCGTTTGGCGTCGGAAGGTTTGCGGGCTTCGACGGTGACCTTGCCGGCTTTGAGGGCGGATTGAACGGCATCGAGATCGACCTCGGGCAGGGAGAAATTCATGCCGATGGGCGCGAGCTGATTGATGGTGAGGAGGGGGGTGCTGGCGTCGTTGGCACGGACGAGTGAACCCTCGCGGAGAGCGAGGCGGCTGGTGCGACCGTCGATGGGCGCGCGGATCTCGGTGTAGTCGAGATTCAACTTCGTGGTGGCGGCAGCGGCTTCCTGGACGGCGACAGAGGCGCGGGCGCTGGTGGCGACGTTGGTGTACTGGCTGAAGTCGGTGTCGGAGACGGCCTTTTGCTCGTGGAGTTTGGTGTAGCGCTCGAGGTCGGCACTGGCCTTCTCGAAGTTGGCGCGAGCTTGGGCGAGTTGAGCTTCGGCCGAGCGGGAGGCCGCAAGGAAAGGGCGTTGGTCGAGAGTGACGAGGAGATCGCCCGCCTTCACGTTGTCGCCCTCGCGAAAGTGGACCTTGGTCAGCACGCCCTCGACCTGACTGAGGATGGAGACGGTGTGGAGCGGCTGAACGACACCGACGGCGGCGCGCGTGACGGGAACGTCACGCTGAGTGACCGCCGCGACCTTCACAGGCACGGGTGGCGCGCCTGCGCGTTGGGCGGAGGGCTTTTTGCAGCCATTGAAAATCAGGAGCGTCGAAAAGAGTGCGACGGGGAGATACCGGGAAACGTACACGCGCATAGAGGAGCGATGCAGACAAAGTGTCCGCGTCTCAAGCATGACGCTTTGATGGGGCAAAGGTTTCGGGACGAGCCCTGATCTGAGCCAGAGGCAGTCGGCGTGCTTATGGCGTTATGTGCTTACCGAAATAGGCGCTGAGGATTTCGCGGGCGATGGGGGCGGCGTGGTGGGCGCCGGCGTATTCGACGTTTGGGGAATCGCCTTCGAGGGCGATGGCGAGGGCGATCTCGGGTTTTTCGGCGGGGGCGAAGGCGAGGAACCAGGCGATGTTTTTGCGGCCTTCGGTGGTATCGATCTGGGCGGTGCCGGTTTTGCCGGCGATTGTGATACCGGGGACTTGGGCTTCGCTGCCGATGCCGGATGCGACGACATTGCGAAGACTCGTGAGGAGGGCGGTGTAGTTGGCGTCGGAGATGTCGAGTGGTTCGCGGGGGAGGTCGCCGGTGGGATTGCGGCCGAGTTGACGGAGGAGTGTGGGGACGGTGAGCGTTTCGCGGCGGGCGAGGGAGGCCATGGCGCAGGCGGCTTGAAGCGGGCTGATGCGGAGGAAGCCCTGGCCGATGGCGAGGTTCACGGTGTCGCCGTCGGTCCAGGGGCCGAGGTCTTTGGATTTTTTCCACGCAGGATCGGGGATGAGCGAGCGTGTGGTTTCGGACGGGAGGTCGATGGCGGTGGGTGAGTCGAAGTGGAAGCGGCGGGCTTCAGCGGCGAGGGCGTTGGGGCCGGCGGCGAGGCCGGTGCGGGCGGCGAAGATGTTGCAGCTGTGAGCGAGGGCTCGGTTGAGCGTGAGCGTGCCGTGGCCTGCGGAGTTATGGCAGGGGAAGCGGCGATTACCGATCTGGATCCAGCCGTCGCAGCGATGGGCGGTATCCGGATTCAGGGCACCGGAACGGAAGCCGGCGAGAACGGTGAAGATTTTGAGGGTTGAGCCCGGCGGATAGAGGGCTTGGGTGGCGCGGTTGAGCCAGGCGCCGGAAGCGTCGAGTTGCTGCTTGGTGGCGGCGGAGATCGACGGAGAGACGGCGTTGAGGTCGAAACCGGGGCGGCTGACGAGGGCGAGGATTTCGCCGGTGCGGATATCAATGGCGACAGCGGAGCCGCGGGATGAACCGGTGGCAGCGTCGAGCGCGGTTTCGGTGGCGCGCTGGAGATCGAGGTTGAGGCTGAGCGTGAGGTCGCGGCCGGGTGTGGAGGCGTGGGTGGAGAGCGGAGTGGCGACGGTGTAGCCGAGGGCGTTAACGCGGCGGGTGGTTTCGACGGGCGAGCCGGCGAGGAGAGTGTCGTGGAGTTTTTCGAGGCCGGACTCGCCGGTGAGTTCGGTGGCTGCGAGCGTGTGAAGATCGGAATCGGACGCAGAGGTGATCTGTATTGGCTCGTTGCGGACGCGGCCGAGAAGGTGGGCGGCGAGTGAACCGTGAGGATACGTGCGGGTGGGCGTGCGTTGGAGACGGATGATGTCGTCAGATGCGAGTGCGGAGGTGAGACGCGCGGCTTCGGCGGACGTGAGTGTTTCGATCAACGTAAACGGGAAGACGCGGGAGCGGGCGAGGTGGCGCGTGAGACGGGCGGCGTCGAGCGTCGAGGCGGGTCGGGCTAGGAGATGGTTGAGGCGGTCGAGGTGAGATTGGAGGAGCTGGAGACGCTGGTCGCGGGTGAGGTCAGCGTGGAGTTTGCCGAGGTCAATGGAGGCGGAGATGCGGTTAGTAGTGTCGGCGAGGACGCGGCCTTCGCGGTCGAGGATGCGGCCGCGTGGCGCGGGTTCGAGGAGACGGCGCAGGCTTTGGCGCTCGGCGGCGGCGGAGTATTCGTTGGAGCGGAAGAGTTGGTGGCGGGCGATGGCGGCGAGGAGAGTGAGGAGTGCGGCAGCGAGGACGAAGCGGAGGAGACGAAGGCGCGGGGCGAGGGATTGGCCTTCGTTGGACTCAATGGGTCTGGCCGATGTACGGATGCGTGAAGCGGCGGACGCGCCCCTGGCGTTGGCCAAAGGCGCGGGCAGCGGAAGCAGATCGAGATCGGCAGCGGGTTTCACGGTGAAGTGACGGCGAGGGTACGCCTCCTTCTGGTGGGTTTGTTAGCGGGTTTTGTTTTTGGGCGGGGGATTGTTGCGCCAGACGCGCCACTTGAGGACGACCTCGAGATCGAACTGCGGGACGAAGGGGAGGTTGCCGAGGCCGTCGAAGGTCTTGGTGCCTTCGTAATAATCCTGCGTGCCGTCGTTATCTTCGATGACGCGGAATTCGGACGGGTACACGCCGTCGAGGAGACTGAGGAAGCGGGTTTCGGCACGGTTGCTGGAGCGGCTGCCGTTTTTTTCGTAGGTGCCGACGACGCATTCGGCGCCGAAGAAGGGCTCGATCTCGAGGATCATCTTGCCGCCGGTGAAGCTGAGCGAGGCGTTGCCGCTGGGTTCGGAGCGGCCGTAGTAAGCGAGCTGGTTCTGGCCGGAGGGCTGGATCTGGACGGGGCCGGTGGCTTCGTAGCGGTTGTCGATGCGGGAGGATTTCGCGGATGAGGAATCGTCGAGTTTGAAGTAGCGGGAATCGCCATCAACCTCGAGGGTGTAGCGGGCGAGCGTGGGGTCTTTTTTCTGAGAGTCGTCTTCGTCCCAATCGGGCGTGATGAGGCGGCCTTCCATGCTGCGCTCCATCTTCCATTTGTAGGTGACGGGCGGGCCGCCTTTTTCGCCTTTGTTAGATTTGGAGCCGGAGGCTTTGGCGGTGATCTCGAAGTCGCCTTCCCAGTGCGGTTCCTTCCAGTCCTTCACGTCGAAGACCTGGCTTTTTTGGAAGAAGAAGGAGGTGCGGAGAACCATGTCAGCGAGGAAGCTAAGGCCGCCGCCGACGGGGCCGCCCATGGCGGTGTTGATGGCGTCGTTCATGTCCTGGGTGATGTTGCCAACCTTGATGGTGACCTCGACGGCGATGGCGGCGCGGCGCATGTAGGGACGCACATTTTTCGGGAGAATTTTTTTCTGAGGAGCGCCTTCGATCGTGATGGTGGCTTCGCCCGCGTCGTTGGTGGTGGAGGTGTAGCCGGCACCTTCGGCGAACTGGACGACGGCGAGCTCGGGTTTGTATTCCCAGCCGCCTTTCGCGGTCTGGTATTTGTTGTTGTAGCTGCCCTCGACGAGACGCCAGACGACCTTTGCGCCGGAGACGGGGCCGCCGTCGGGGAGCTGGAGGTCGATGGTGGTGAGATTGCCGGCGGCGCGGATGGCTTTGAGGACGTCGCTCTTGGGGAAATCGATTTCGACCGTGGCCTTGGCGGTACGTTTTTCACCGGCGGTGCGGTTCTTGGTGCGGACGAGCGGGGCGTTTTCGACCTCGATGGTGATCTTCTGCCGCGCGACAGACATGATGGTTTTGTACCAGGCGATGATGACGTTCGCGATGCCGGCGGCTTTGGAGAATTTGCTGTCGGGCAGGTGGTGATCGAGAACCGCGCCGGTGTAAGCGCCGGTGACGGTGGCCCAGATGTCGCCGCCGGCGCCGGAGAATTGATCGCCGAAGTTCGGGGCGGGCGCGGGAGCGAGTTGCGCGAGGGTGATCATCGCGAAGGGGAGTGAGCCGCTGATGCCGGAGGTTGAGGAGAGCGAGGGTGAGCGTGGTGAGAAGAAGGAGCCGAGGCGTGCCCGGGATTTGGATGCGGGGGCGGACGTGCGTTTGGCGTAGAGGCGGAGGTCGGCGGAGAGGACGCGGGTGAGCAGGGAGACTTGGAGGAGCGAGAGGGGTTGATCGCGCCACTCGGCGATGAAGCGAGGGCCGGAGGATTTTTTGTCATCATCCTCGTCGTCGGAATCGGAGTCATCGTCTTCTTCGCTTTCGTCGTTTGAGTTGGATTTGCTTGAATGGGGTTGAGTCAGTTTGCGCATGGTGGCGGCGGCCTGGAGAGTGGAGGCGGTGGCGGAGCGGTTGGAGATGGCAGCCATCTCGGTCATGAGCTTGTTGAGTTTATCCTGGAGGATTTTTTGGGCGGCGGGATCGGTGGCGGCACCGATTTTTTCGGAGAGCGCGTTGAGCTCGTCGGAGAGTTCGTCGAGGCGTTTTTGGTCGCGCTGCTGGATGGTGGAGCGCGGGTCGTCTTCGTCGCGCTCGGGGCGTGGCGAAGCAGCGAGGACGGGATCTTTTTCGTCCCAGACGGGCTGGGGCTGCATCGCGGCGATGAGGGCGAAGGGGTTTCCTTTGGCCTGTTTTTCGAGGGCTTTGAGCTGCTTTTGAGAAGGCTGAATAACGGGAGCAGGCGCGAGGCCGGTGAGGTCGTAACCGGAGGGACTGACACGGCCGAGGGCGATGATGAAGCGGGCCCAAAAACGTTGCTGCGGGTTATCGCTGTCGGCGGATTTGCGGAGCGTATCGAGGAGGTCTTGAGCGAGTTCTTCGGGGTCGGCGTCTTCGAAGGGAATGGCGACGGCTTGAGCGAAGGAGATGAAGCGGACGGTGGGCTGGTCGGCGGGTTTCCAGAGGAGTTCGTCGATCTCGTAGTCGCGCATGGCGAGTCCGGTGGCGGTGCCGGCGGGCGCGGGATGGGTGATGAGGCCGGGGTGATTACGGACGTCCCAGCCCATGCGGCCGAGGGCGTCGAGGAGCGCGATGCGGGAATCGGCGTTGCCCTCGCCGGCGACGTAGCGGCGGGCGAGAATGAGGGCCATCGCGTCGGCGTCGTAGGTGACGGGAGCGTCGGGGGCGAGAGTCTCTGAAGACGCGGACGCGGGTGTGGCAGGAAGGGAAGCGGGCGCGGATTTTTGCGCTAAGAGCGCGGTGGTGAGCGCGAGGGCGACGGTGCTGAGGAGGAGGCGTTGCGGGAGGCGCGACCAGCGGGGAAGCGGGAGATTCATGCGCGCGACGATGCGAGGGGGGCGCAGTTGTCGGCAAGAGCCGGGTGGTTAGCCGATGGGCGAATCCAAGCGTTCGGACGTGTGTTTCTGGTAAGCGTATCAGCGAAACTCTGCCCAATGCCTGGACGGATCGGAGCTTGAGTTTTGGGCATAAAAAAGCCCGCTGCGAAGAGCGGGCTTTGAGCCGTCATTGGATGCTCACATTTATATCCATCCATCCCCATCCAGAGTAGGGATCCCATAAATCTATCTCTGCCGAGTTTCCCCATGAATTGGATGAAAAGTCGGTGAGCTGAGAAGACGTTGCGGTCACTCGATAGTTGCCTGCCGTGAGGCCTGTGACTGTGGCGTATGCATGACTTTGGTCGGTCAGCGTCACTCCTGATGCTGTGCTGCCATAGTACCAATAGCTGTAGCTGTAGGTAGAGCCATTTGTCGTGAGCGCTGAGATGCTCGCGACTGTCTGATTGGTGTCCAGATTCACGATGGTTATATCTGAATCACCGGTGCCGTTTACTGTGAGGTAAAACGTCTGACCCGAGTCGACATACACATCGGCGGAGCCGGCAAATAGCGCTGAGCTGAGCGCGAACGTAGCGAGCGCCAGAAAGGCGCGGACTAATTTATTCATGGGGTTGCAGGGGAGTGCAGTTTCGTCGGAGAAATTATCGCGGCTTAAAAGCCCTCCGGCCCTCATGCCGCGATACCGACGAGTGCCATCGTGCGCGGCCTTTTCATTCGTGCAAACAGGCCGAACTGTACGAGCGACAAAAAGAAATCCGGCATATCGGAGGGCTTGAATTCGACTATTCGCTTTCGGAGGTGGCACCGCTTTTCACGGTGCCTGCCAGTTGAGTAATATTTCCTCGGATTACGGTGTCACGACGGTGACAACCACCGGCAGTCCATCCCATCCCTGACCGGCTAGGCCGCTTGGGTAAATGGTATAGGTTCCCGCAGCGGACGCTGTGAAGGTGCCAGTCACCACGAGCGACTGTTCCTGGGTGGTCGATGGCGTGCATGTGACGAAATCGGCTGTGCCCGGATCGCCAAAATTGATTCCTACTCCATTCACCCACCAGCCGGCCTATTGCAGATATCCGGCCGAGGTTGCCATGACTTTAATATCCAGTGACTGGCCGAGAGTGATGGTAAAACTTTCGGTTTGCTCGATGAAGGGGTCGGAGCTGGTCACGATACCGCCAGCTTCTCCGCTCCTGCGGACGACCAAAGCCAGTTCCGGCCACACGTTTGGATCCAGCGTGGGCGAGGGAGGAGCCGGACGTTGATTGATGGATTCTAACGTGTATTCGTAGCCGCCTGGTTGCTCAAATATCATGCCTGGTGTTGGGGTCGTGGGCGCGCCGAGGGGCTCATGCCCGGGCACGATAATGTCATCCCCCAAAAACACGGATTCCAATGGGAATACGGTGTACGCCTCGGTTTGAAAATCCCTTTCGAAGATGGTCGTGTCCCACACACCTCCGCCGGGATAACCAGACACCGGGGTCCAGCTGTATCTGATCCATTTCGGGGTTACTTTAACGGTGACGAAGGCACTGGTTGTTTCGAAGTTCGTATAGTTACAGCAGCCCAAAGCGTTGGGCACAGTTGAGCGAGAAACGCGGCTACGAGAGCTACGAGTGATAGCTTCTTCATGGGATACTTTACTATGGGGGTTGTTTTTGCGGCTCCCTTTACGGGATAAGAACCGCAGCCCTCCTTGGGCCATGCGCAGGAGAGCAGGCCGCGAAACGCAAATTCAAGCGTGCCGACGTGCCGATCAGTGCGTTTGTGCTCAACCAGTTTGATTCCCGTGCGACTGCATCAATGAAGCACGCTAGTCATGGGAAATTTGTGCGCCAAATGTGTGCGAACGTTTTCCTCGGTTTCTGGTGCGAGCGGCGGGAATCGAACCCACATCAACGGCTTCGGAGACCGCTACACTATCCATTGTGCTACGCCCGCAGGGCAGAAACTGAGGTCGGAAATTGGGAAGCGGTGTGGGTGGTGTCGAGAGGAAAGGCGGGGGGCGGTGAAGGCAGTAGCGGGTAGTGGGTAGCCCGGACGCAGGCGGTGGATTGGCGGTGCGGGCGAGAGATGTTTTGGGTGAGGTCTGGGTGGGTAGTGGACGAACATGGAGGTCGTCCCTCCATCGGAAGAGGCTACGAGAGGAGTTGCTGGCGCTCGGGGGTGGTGAGTTCGCGGGAGTGGCCGGGGGCAAGCGCGAGGGAGGCGAGGGTGAGTGCGCCGATACGGACACGGACGAGGCGGAGCGTGGGGTGGCCGATGGCGGCGGTCATGCGGCGGACCTGGCGGTTTTTGCCTTCGGTGAGTTCGAGGGAGAGCCAGGAGTCGGGGATGTTTTTGCGGAAGCGGATCGGAGGATTACGCGTAGGGAAATCCGGCGGTGTATCGAGAAGGCGGGCACGGCAGGGGAGCGTGCGGTGTTCGCCGAGAGGAATGCCGCCGGCGGCTAGGCGAGCGATGGCGTCGGGCGAGGGGATGCGTTCGACCTGGGCATGGTATTCACGGGGGTGGGCGTGGCGCGGGTCGAGGAGGCGGTCGATGAGGGCGCGTTCGTTGGAGAGGAGGAGGAGGCCTTCGCTATCGGCGTCGAGGCGGCCGACGGGGTACGCGCGCGGAGGGAGGCCGAACTCGGCAAGGGTGCGCCAGGCTGAGCCGGGTTCTGGGGTGAATTGCGAGAGGACCCCGTAGGGTTTGTTGAAGGCGAGGAGCACGGGGGGAATGACCAGTGACGCAATGACCAGTGGCCAATGAAGCGAGGCCTTGCTCGCAAGGGAGATAGATGCCGGGGAGTTAGTAATTGGTAGTTGGGCGGACGCAGACTTGGGTTTACGCACCAGACTCGATTCGGCAGGAAGTCTCGGGCGAAGTCCAACAGAGCGCTCGGGAGTGCGCGCTCCACCTTATGTGTAGTCGCGGCGGAGGTTGCTCGGGAGAAGGCCGAGTTCTTCGCGGTATTTGGCGACGGTGCGGCGGGCGATGTTGATGCCCTTCTCCTGGAGCTTGGCGACGATCTCCTGGTCGCTGAGCGGCTGGCTGCGGTCTTCACCGGCGATGAGGTCGTTGATCATTTCCTTCACACTGGTGTTGGAAACGGAGGCGCCGTTGTCGTTCTGGTAGCCGGGGGTGAAAAAATATTTGAAGTCGAAGACGCCGTGCGGGGTCTTGATGAACTTGTTGGCGATGGCGCGGCTGACGGTGGTCTCGTGGACGCCGACGGCATCGGCGATCTGGGTCATCGTGAGCGGGCGGAGTTTGGAGACGCCTTCCTCGAAGAACTCGTGCTGCACTTTCAGGATCTCGCGCGTGATGCGCTCGATGGTCTGCTGGCGCTGCTCGATGGAGTTGATGAGGAATTTGCCGGAGCGCATGCGCTCGCGGAGGTACTCGCGCTCGTCTTTGGAGAGTGTGCCTTTGGCGATGAGGTCGCGGTAGGTATTCGAAATGCGGAGGCGCGGGATGTAGTCGCTGTTGAGGTGGATGACCCACTTGTCGTCGTCTTTCTCGACGGTGACGTCGGCGACGACGACGCGGTTGCTATCGTCGGCGAAGCGGCGGCCGGGGGCGGGATCGAGCGTGCCGATTTCCTCGATGGCGATCTGCACGTCGTCCATGTGCGAGCCGAGTTTGCGGGCGATCTCGGGGATGCGGCGGCGGGAGAGGAGTTGGAAATAATCGCGGACGATGCGGGAGGCGAGGGAGTCGGTGCGGCCTTTAGAGGCGAGTTGTTGAAGGAGGCATTCTTCGAGGGTCTGGCAGCCGATGCCGGCGGGCTCGAAGCCTTTGAGAATTTTCGCGGCTTGCTGGACGGAATCGAGTGGGAGGCCGGTCTGGAGGGCGATGTCGTTAGGCGTCTGGGTGAGGAAGCCGCGGTCATCGAGACTGCCGATGAGGTAGCGCATGGCTTCCTGGATCTCGGGCGAGAGGTCGGCGAGATCGGCCTGGCCCATGAGGTGTTCTTGCAGGGAAGTCTCGGTGACGAGGGAGTCGAAGAAGTGCTGACGTTTCTCGGCGTCTTCGGAGGTGTAGCTCTGGCTGCCGCCGGCTTGGGACATGTAGTCGCGCCAGTCTTCGTCGAGCTTGTTGAGGATTTCGAATTCCTTGGAGAAATCCATTTCCTCGCGGCGATCGCCTTCATCGCTGGTGCCGCTTTCGCTCGAATCGCGGGTGTCGGCGGCGTCGGCTTCACGCTCTTTGTCGAGGCTCACGCCTTCCATCGGGAGCTCTTCGAGCGTGGGATTGTTTTGAAGCTCTTCCTGGATGACGGAGCGCAGGTCGAGTGCGGCGACCTGAAGGATTTTCAACGAGTGCCGAAGCTGGGGTGCGAGTACCAGCGACTGCGTCTGACGTTGCCGGAGATCCTGACTAAACGAAGGTCCGCTCATGTTCTGCCTGTGTGTTAGTGGTGGTCATGCTGTCAGATCGAGGACGGGGCAGGGGAACGTAAGGAAAGGGGGGGGACGCCGGGCTCGTGGTACTCCATGAGCTCTTTGAGGTAGACGCCTAGTTTCTCGTTGGTCGGGCCGTAGCGGTCGCTGTAGAGGTAAACTTCGAGGTCGGTTAGCATCTCGCCGGCGCTCTGGTAACGTTTCTCGCGATCGCGCTGGAGAGCTTTTTGAATGATGGCTTCGAGGCGCGCATCAATCTCGGGGCGCAGCGTGCTGAAGCGCGGGATGGGGAGCGTCAGGATGTTGCGGCGGGATTCGAGGCGGTCGGCGGAGCGAAAAATGTTACGGCCAAGGAGCAATTCGGTGAGGACGATGCCGAGGGGGAAGAGGTCGGCGCGCGCGTCGGTGACGGCGTAGGATGCTTGCTCGGGGGAGAGGTACTCGTCTTTGCCCGCGATGACTTTGCCTTCCTCGTTGTACATGAGGTCGAGGGCCTTCGCTATGCCGAAGTCGGTGAGCTTCACGTCGCCCTCGTAGGCGAGGAGGACGTTCTTGGGGCCGATGTCGCGGTGGACGATGTTGAGGTGGCGGCCGTCGGAGTCGCGTTTGGTGTGGGCGTAGGCGAGGCCGCGGGCGACGCGGGAAATGATGAAGGCGGCGAGATCGACCGGGATGGGTTTTTTGAGCGCGCGATGGCGGTCGAGGACGTTCTCCAAGTGGATGCCGCGGACGAACTCCATCACCATGAAATACTGTCCGCCGACCTGGCCGAGGTGGTAGGTCTGGACGATGTTGGTATGAATCAAATCTGCGACGAGACGGGCTTCACCGATGAAATTTTTTTGGAATTCTGGGATCGTGGAGTACTCTTCGCGGATGAGTTTCACCGCGACGATCTTGCGGAAATTACCCGCGCCGCGCTGGGTGGCTTCATAGACGATACCCATGCCGCCCTCGGCGATCTTGCGGGTCAGCTCGTAGTGCAGCTCGTTGAAGATGTGCTTGAGGGAGGCCACTGTGAGGCGAAGGAAAGGTGAGCGCGCAGAGGCTGGCAAGAGCGCAGAGCAAACCTAGCACGAAAATTGCTTGGACTGAGTTGCGCCCGTTGACACCGAGGTGCGCAGACCTAGGTTGCGCGCATGATCACGCTCAGTCCACGCGCTGCTGCGCAAGTGCGCACAATGCAGAACGAATTAAACGCTCCGGAGAAACGGCTGCGCGTCTTTGTTGAGTCGGGCGGCTGCTCGGGGTTTCAGTACGGGATGTCGTTTGACGAGCCGAAGGCGGAGGACACGCAGTTCGAGAGCGAAGGCGTGGCAGTGATCATGGACGCGGCGAGCCTGGCGTATTTGAATGGCTCGCAGGTCGACTTCGACGACGGGCTGCAAGGGAAGGGATTCGAGATCAAGAATCCCAATGCTCAGAGCACGTGCGGCTGCGGGAAGTCATTTAGCTGATCAGGACGCGCGATCCTGCGAGAGGATGAGCGCGGAATAGGGGGCGAGACCGGTGACGATGCGATGCTCGAAGCCGTCGAGCGGCTCGGCCACAGTCTCGGCGTCGGGGGCGGTGTGGTCGTTGAAGTCGGGCGAGTAGGCTTTCGCGTCGCTGTTGAAGCGGACGCGCCAGTTGCCGGTCGAGGGGACACCGATGGCGTAGTCGGTGACGGGCTCGCTGGAGAGATTCATGATGACGATGACATCGTCGCCCGCGCCGTGGTCGCGCCAGCGGTGAAAGCCGAGGATTTTTTTCTCGTGGTTCACGTGATGCGTCTCGATGTGCTGGCCGGAGAGGCCGGCGGTGTGGCCGGAGAGATTGCGGCGGAGCGAAACGAGATCGCGGTAAAGGGCGTGGACGCCGGCGAAGCGGGATTGCTTTTCCCAGTCGAGAGGAACCTCGTCGCGGAACCATTCGTCTTCCAGGAGTTCCTGGCCTTGGAAAAGCATGGGTATGCCGGGGGCGGTCATGACGAGGGCGGCGCCGAGGGTGGAGCGTTTGCGGGCGTGGTAGGCGTCGGCTGCATTGGCATCGATCTCGGACGGAAGGCGGGCTTTGCCGTTGGCGACCTCGTCGTGGGATTCGCTGTAAACGACGCGCTTGAAGGCATCGTCGTCGTATTTGTTTTTCAATGCTCCGATGACGGCGTCGAGACTGCGGTGTTCGTCGTTGGCGACGATCATGGTGGCGCGAACGGGATGAACGAAGGCGGCGTCCCATTGGGAATTGAAGCCGGCTCCGCCTGCGCCGGTGCCTTTGACGATCCATTCGCTGTCGTGGAGGTCTTCAGCGATGGTGATGGCGTGCGGGAATTCTTTGTGGATCTCGTCGTTGACCCACTGGCAAAGGCCCCAGCCTTCTTTGAGATCGTCGGCTGGGTCGCCGGTGTTGCCCTTATAGGTGCGGATGTAGACAGACATGTCCCAGCGCAGACCATCGATGCCGAAGTCGCGGAACCACATGAGGGCGTTGTCGCGGATGTAGGAGCGGACTTCGCCGCGGCCGTAGTCGGGGCGGGTGTCGCCCCAAGGGGTCTGCGCGCGCCAGTCGTTGTAGAAATAAATGCCGCCGAGGTTGTTTTCGTTCCAGCCGTCGAATTGCCAGATGGAGAGATCGCCGGGGCCGAAGTGATTATAAACGACGTCGAGGATGACGGCGATGCCATGGGCGTGCGCGGCTTCGATGAAGGCGAGGAAGGCGTCGGGGCCGCCGTAGATGGATTCGACGGCGTAGGGATGGGCAGGGTTGTAGCCCCAGGAGAAATCGCCGGCGAATTCGGCGACGGGCATGACTTCGACGGCGTTGATGCCGAGGTCGCGGAGGTAGGGAAGTTTTTCGGTCGCGGAAGCGAAGGTACCCGGGCCGGTTTCTTTGGAGGTATTGAACGTGCCGATGTGGAGTTCGTAGATGACGAGCTGATCGAGCGTGGGGGGCGTGAATTTTTTGGCGCCTGCTGACGTGGGTGAGGCGGGCTTTTGCCAGATGACGCCGTTGCCGATGGAGTTGGTGACGCGGAGGGCGCGCGGGTCGATGCGGGTGAATTCGTCGTCGCCGCGCTTGAGGGCGAAACGGTATTCATCTCCTGGTTTCGCGGAAGGAATGGCGGCATACCAATTACCACTGCCCTCTTTAGCGAGCGGGTGGGCGGCGGCGTCCCAGTCGTTGAACGAGCCGACGACGCTCACGGCATCGGCGTGAGGGGCCCAGACGCGGAATGCGACGCCGGAGGAACCGGAGAGCGGAATGGCTCCCATCCCGGCGACGGAGGCGGATGGGGCAGGCTTGGAGCGGGAGGCGGTGGACGACGGCTGAAGCGTGGCGGTGGACATGTGCGTGGCGGGCGGTTTGAAGCTAAAAGCTAAAGCAGAGAGGACGGTTGAAGCAGTGGCCGGGAAGTGACGGCGTGAATGGCTAAGCGTCAGCGGCTCGATTTCCAGAGGCGGAAAAGAAAGGCAGCGGCGCGGAGTTTGCGCGGAAGCAGGGGCGTGAGCGCGCTGAGGGCGAGCGGTACCCAAGGACCGGAGACGAGGCCGCCGAGTGCGGTTTGTGGACGCGCGGGTTTTTTCCACGCGAGGGCGAGTTCGACGCGGTCGCACGCGCAGGCGAGGGCGAGAAATTTCTTCCGCGACTCGCAGTCTTCCGTACTTAGCGGCGCGGGGAGTTGAGGAGATCGCGGAGGCATTGAGAGTCTTTTTTGAGCTGGTCGATGGTGAGGGGCAGCGGTCTCCAGCGGCGGGCGCGGTGGATGCACAGAGCGATGGAGGTCGTCGCCACCGCCGCCTGCACCAGGGCGGCAAGGCCGATGGCGAGGAGGCGGTGGGGCGTATCCCACCAGAGGGCGGCAACAAAGAAGTTGGCGGCGAATCCGGTGAGCAACGCGGCGACGGCACCAATAAGAAACAACCCGGAGAGACCGACGGCATGATCGCGAGCGTCGCCCAGTTCTAATGAGGCGAGTTCGGCACGGTGATCGAAGCCCCGCGCAAGGACGGCCGCGCTGGCTTGCAGGCGGTCGATCCCGGGCAGGAGTGCGTTATCGGTGAGCAAGTTCATGGGCGTCGTCTGTGTGGCGGGCTGGTGGATACGCGGCGTTGCCGGAGGGGCGCGCGCGGATCAGGGGAGGCGGCGGCCGATGAGGAGGCCGATGACGGCGCCGATGGCGATGCCTGTGCCGATGGCCTGGTACGGATGGGCGCGGACATAGTGATCGGCTTCACCGAGTTTTTCCTTGGCGCATTCGCGGGCGCGGGCGTAGGCGTTGGAGCCTTTATCGAGGGCGGCGCGCATGCGGTCGCGGAGTTCGGCGACCTTGTCTTCGGCGACATCGCCGGCGCCGGAGAGCGCTTGTTCGGCGTCGTGGAGGAGGGCTTTGAGGTCGTCGATGGTTTGAGTGGAGGCGTTGTTGGAGGAGCTCATGATGTTATTTGGATTGAGGGTTGAGTTGACGGAGAGGGGAATGCGGAACTTAGGCGCGACGGCGGAAGAGGCTGACGGAGCCGGCGATGGCGCCGAGAGCGCCAAGGGCGATTAGCCAGATGCTCTTGTCGGTGGGCGCGCCGGTGAGAGCTTCAGTGACTTCGGAACCGGCTGAATTCGCGGAGTTGATACCCCAGACGAGGAGGACGGCGCCGACGACGAGGACTGCGAGTGCGAGGGATTTAGACATGGGATGCGGAGTGTTTACGGAGGTGGTTGTTGGATTGATGCGCCCAGAAGCTGGAGGCGGGCGTGGTTGGTTTTGTTGAACGCAGGTACTTTCGCAGTGGGCGTGCCAACGGACTAATGCATCCGTAAGTTTATATTATTCATTGGTTAAGGAATATCGATGGGATTAGCGGCAGGAGGGTTGCTTGCACAATGCAGTCAGGGCTTTGGGGGGCGGAGTGCGTGTTGCAGTTAGCGGACGGGTTTTTAGAGGAGGCCGCGTTTGGGAGCGCGGAGTAGAGCGGAATGGGTGTGTGAGTGGAGGCGCGGGCGGAGGGCTGGCGAAGCGAAATGGGGAACTGAAAGCGCATTGCCAGCGGCGGGAGCGCGCTCGAATCTCGGGGGCTTATGCCTCGTTGCCCCATGCGATTGAATCCAGTGAATGTGCGTCCGGTGTCCCGGGCGATGCGTTGCGGGCGGACGATTTTTTAATGCGATGAAAATTTATTTCATGGGGATTTGCGGCACGGCGATGGGGAATGCGGCACTGCTGGCGCGGGCGGCGGGGCACGAGGTGCTGGGGGCGGACGCGGGCGTATATCCGCCCATGAGCACGGTGCTGGCGGAGGCGGGGATCACGTTGCACGAAGGCTACGATCCGGTGCGGTTGCAGAGGCTAGCGCCTGATCTGGTGGTGATTGGCAATGCGATGTCGCGGGGGAATCCGGAGGTGGAGTGGTTACTGGATACGCGGGCGCTGGCGTTCACGTCGTTGCCGGCGTTGTTGCACGACTCGGTGCTGAAGACGCGGAAGAATATCGTGATCGCGGGGACGCACGGGAAGACGACGACGACGGCGCTGACGGCGTTTTTGCTGCGTGAGAACGGGCGCGATCCGGGGTTTTTAATTGGCGGTGTGCCGCAAGATCCACCGGTGGGGAATCATCTCGGGACGGCGGGTGATCCGTTTGTGATCGAAGGCGACGAGTACGACAGCGCGTTTTTCGACAAACGCTCGAAGTTCATCCACTACGCGCCGCATGTGGCGGTGTTGAACAATCTGGAGTTCGACCACGCGGATATTTTTCGCGATTTGGCGGACGTACAGCGGACGTTCGGTCATCTGACGCGCATCGTGCCGCGTAATGGGTGGATCGTGATGAACGGCGATGACGAGAATCTGCGGGCGCTGGGGACGCTCGGCTGGACGCGCGTGGTCAAGGTGGGCACGGGCGAGGGGAACGATGTGCGCATCGCGGGGTTTACCGAGGATGGTGCGGGCGCAGCGTTCACGCTATTGCTGAAGGGCAAGGTGTGGTCGGATGTGCATTGGACGACGCCCGGACTCTACAATGCGCGCAATGCGGCGATGGCGGCGACGGCGGCGGCGCTGACAGTTTCGCCGGAGAATCCGATGGCGTTCAAGGTGGAGGCGCTGGAGCGTTTTCGCGGTGTGAAGCGGCGGCAGGAGATTTTGGTGAACACGGCGGAGATTACTGTGATCGAGGATTTCGGGCATCACCCGACGGCGCTGGCGGAGACGTTGCAGTCGTTTCGGGCGCGTTTCAAAGGCGCGTTGCTGACGGCGGTGTTTGAGCCGCGTAGCAACACGGCACGTACAAAGACGCTGCAGGCGGGATTCACGCGGGCGCTGGCGATGGCGGATGAGGTTTATCTCGGCGCGGTGAGCCGCGCGGAGAAACTGGCGGCGGGCGAGCGCTTCGATGGCGACGCGGTCGTGCAGCAACTGGAGGCGCAGGGCGTCGAGGCGCATGCGCCGGAGAGCAGCGCGGCGCTGCTGGAGGCGCTCACGCGGGCGACGTTACCGATGAAGGCTGGAGCGAAGAAGCGGGTCGTGGTGTTTTTCACAAACGGCTCGTTCGATGGGATCATCGCGAAATATGCGGCGGCCGCGAAGGCCTCAGTTAGCAGCTGAAGCTGATGCTCCAGCGATGAAGCCTCCGACACTGGAGACCTCCGCGCATCCCGAGCATCAAAACAAAAGCAGGAAACGCATTTTCATGGGTTTGATTTCAATAGTGCGCCGGGAAGTCGCCTATCGTAGTGAACCGTTGTTGATGTTGTCTGCTGCGCCCGAGCCCCGGACAAAGGTCGAGGACTGGAAGTGGCAGGCGCTTAAAATAAAAGGTCTGCGATCAAGCGCCGTCTCGTTGAGTTATCCGGTGGCCAGCGGCAGCGTGTGGCCATGGGGCGCGCGGTCGTTCGCGATCCGGCACTTTTCCTGTTCGACGAGCCACTCTCCAGTCTGAACGCCAAGCTTCGCGTGAAGATGCGTTCTGAAATCAAGGCGCTTCACCAGAAGGTCCGTAAAACGTCCATCTATGTGATGCATGACCAGATCGAGGCGATGACTCTTGCTGTTCGCATTGTGGCTTTGAACAAAGGGAAAATAGAACAGGCCGGCAGTCCGCTGGAATTGTACCGGAACCCGGCAAGCTTTTTTGCGGCGACGTTCATCGGCTATCCGTCGATGAATATTCTCGACGGAATCGTCGTCGAAACAAGCGACGGGTCATAGGTCCGTCTGAACGACGGCCAGACTATCGTGATTGGCAGGCGTCATCGCGACAAACTCGGGCTGGAAGTGAAAGTGGGTCTGCGTCCCGAGCATTTGACGGTGAGAAAAGCGGGGGGCAGGTCGCCACCGCGATTGTCGATGGCGTTTAGGACGTTTCCTCCAGGGAATCTTTCGCACTTTCGGTAACCCCTGACTGCGTATTCCCTTTTTTACGCGTTTACCGGCGTACGTCTTGTGGCGTGAATGTTTACTTGGTTGAGAGGTCGTGATTCTAATCTTCGGCGTTCCTAAAATCAGGTGCCTGTTGAATGTTGTCGGGCACCGAGGACGTGGGAGGCGCGGCTGGCGAGTAACTCGCTGTTGGCGGGAGCGAAGCGTTTGCTGCGTATTCAGAGTTAGTTACAAGCCCAGATACTTCGCCACCCGGGTGGAACAGGCGGCGTGAGCCTCGGTTTCGCTCCAGCCTGTAAAACGCTGAATGTTGGCGAATGCGTTATCCATGGTGAGTGATGAACCGGCGAAGGCTCGCGTTTCCCCAGGAAGGCGCACGATCCCGTCCGCGCCGACATCGACTTCCATGTGGGCGATCCGATAGCGGCCGGGCTTCGAGGCGGCGGCGGCCATGCAATCGGTTGTGAAGAGCACTTTGTTGCGTGGTTTCGCATGCACAAAATTCTTCAAGACATGCGGCGGCAGGTGGATGCCATCGGGAATAAAAACGGCGCACAATTCATCGCGAGCGAGCAGTCGCTGCATGATGTTATCGTGGCGATGAACCTGTTGCGGGACGGCGTTCCCCAGATGCGTGCAAAGCGTGAGGCCGGCGGCGATCGCTTCATCGATAGCACTGTCGTCTGCGTTGGAATGGCCAATCGCGACCCGCACGCCCCGCTTGACGAGATGGACAATGAACTCGGGTGAACCCTTCAGCTCGGGGGCAATCGTCATGAGCCGGATATTTCCGCCGGCCGCGTCCTGCAAGCGTTCGAAATCGGCTATGCTCGGATCATGCATGAAGCGCTCCTCGTGCGCACCTTTGAAGCCGGGCTCCTGATTGAGATAGGGGCCTTCAAGGTGATAGCCGACAAATGTCGCGGCGCCCGCGGCGTTCTTTTTTCGAAATGCTTCAAACTGTCGCAGCTTCACGCAGAGGCGCTCGATGCTGTCCGTGATCAGCGTGACGAGAATCCGGCTCGTGCGACGTGCGTGGAGAGCGCGCACCACCTTGGCGAGTGCCGCGGCCGAAAGATCCGGTTGTTGAAAATCGACGCCGGCATATCCGTTGACCTGTAAGTCAAAAAGGTCCGCGCGTGGCGCTACGGAGACTGAGGCGGAAGCGGAAGCTGAAGCTTTTAATCGGCGAACTGCGCTCATGCCTTGGTTTTCGAATCGAGATAGCGGGCGGACGAATCCCGGTCGAGGAAGAGTCGCGCATCTGCATGGGTGCGCAGAAGAGTCCCGGGACAGTTGGTCCCGATGGGATCGAGCAGTGAATTCCGCACGGCCTGGGCCTTGCGGGGGCCGGGCACGACACAGCACAAACTCGTGGCTTGGGAGAAAACCGGCAGCGTGATGGTGAGAGCGAGTTTGGGCACGGCGGCTAAATCAGGGAAACAGCCATCGTTGACCTGTTGCTGGCGGCACGCGCCGTCCATCTCGACCACTTTCACTAGCGCTGGATCGGCGAAGTCGGCGACAGGCGGATCGTTAAACGCGATATGTCCGTTCTCGCCGATGCCCATGCCAATCACGTCAATGGGCGCTGCCGCGAGGAGGGCGCTGTAGCGACGAGCTTCGTCGTAAGGTGAAGCGGCCTCGCCTCGGATAAGATTGAAGGCGGCCACCTTGACGTGATCGAGCAGATGCTTGCGCAAGTAGGTGCGAAACGACTCGGGATGTGACTCTGGCAGCCCGACGTAGTCATCCATGTGAAAGACTTCCACCCGGGCCCAGAGCGCAGGATGGGCCTGCGCTTCTTGGACCAACCCGGCAAAGAACTCATCTTGCGAAGGAGCGCAGCCCAGAATGATCCGTGCGCGCGCTTTGGTTTTGAGCGCCGTTTCGAGCTTGCTGACAAAGTGGCGGGCCGCCGACGCGCCCATCGCCCGGCGCGTCTCGTGAATTTCAATACCAGGCAGTTGATCTTTGAACATGAGTGTAGGGAAAGATCCAACGTTGGAACGGTCGAATCACGCAGACTATGCTTGCGTGAGTTAACTGTTCACAAGGACGGGGCGCAAGGTCTCTCCCTTGATCCACTGACTCTCCACCAACTCGACGCGGGGCATGGCCGGAAGTCCGAAATCGCGGCTGGCGATGCGGGCGGCCAGCAGTTCCACGGCCCAGGCGCCCATGACCGCTTGATTCTCTTGCAGCCCGGAAAAGCGGGTTCCTTCAAGGTTTTGACTCAACACCGCTACACCTAGTTCTTCAGGAATGGCAGCGCGCAGCCTTTTTAAAGAAATCTGAAGTTGGGCGAGTTCCGCCTGTGGATGAACAAAGATGACGCCATCGCAGCCTTCTGATTTCAGCCACGCTTGGAGAGTTCCTGTATCCACGCGATCCATCCGCAGGATGGGGCGGGCAGTGATCTCTCCCGACCGATGTTCACACCATCCGAGATAAGCAGAGGCGTGGGCGTAACCGTTGCGGATCTCCTCGTAGCGACTTAGCACCAAGCCCGGCCGGCGGTAGCCGCGGCGGTACAGCTCATTGAGAGCAGTCAGTGTGTCGTTGAAAGCGTGACTGATAATTCGATGGAGAGGCGTGCTAATGCTCAGGCCGATATTAACGGCGGTGCAGCGTTCGAAAGCGGATGGAAATGCCTCGTCGAATTTTGGGCTGCCAAAACAAAGCAGTCCCTCAATCCCGCGGGCTTCGAGGATCTCGCGGAAGCGACGGTGCGTCATCCCCGGCGCACGCAGCCACAAGGGCTCCACGCGATAGCCCAATTCGCCGGCCCGACGCTCCATCCCGGCGTAAATTTGCCGCATATGAATGGATTTTTCCCAAGGACGTTCCTCCGGATAGAACGTGATGAGGCCGAAACAGGCGGTCAGCCGCGCAGTCTCGGGTTTGCGAAAATGGCTCATGACGGAGCTGATCCGCGCATCCACCTGATAACCCGCTTTACGCGCCAGGGCTTGCACCCGCGTACGCGTTTTGGCGGAAACTTTGGGACTGCCTCGCAACGCCAGCGACGTGGCCGCAGCTGAGAGTCGGGCGAGAAGGGCAAGTTCACGAATGTTCACGGGCGAAGAGATGAGTGAACAGTTTACTCAAATAGCCGTTGGATAAACGCGAGCACGCTCTAGGCCCTTGCCGTGCAAGCCATCTTAACTGCTGCGCTCAAGCGCGACCCCCGAGGATGTTAAAGGCGAAAACCAAGATACGCGGCTTGCGCTGGTACATCGTTATCATGCTCGGAATTGCTTCCGAGCTGAACTACCTCGACCGGCTGACGCTGGCGGTATTGGCGCAAACGCTGGAGTTGGAGTTGAACATCACCACCGCTCAGTACGCCAATATCACGTCGGCGTTTTTGGTGAGCTACACGGTGATGTATGCAGTCAGCGGCCGTTTGGTCGACTGGCTCGGCACCCGAAAATCGTTTTCCATTTTCGTCTCAGGTTGGTCGATCGCGACGATGCTACACTTCTTCGCGCACACCCCGTTTCAGTTCTCCGTCTGCCGGTTTCTACTCGGGGCAACCGAGCCCGCCAATTTTCCCGGTGGGGTAAAAGGCGTTTCCGAGTGGTTTCCTATGAGGGAACGCGCGCTCGCGGTGGGCATTTTCAACGCCGGGACCGCCGTTGGATCGGCGCTCGCAGCCCCGACGGTTGCCTGGATCGCGCTCACGTGGGGGTGGCGTTATGCGTTTATTGTCGTAGGCGGCCTGGGGCTGATTTGGGTGTTTTTCTGGCTGCTCCTCTATCGCCGACCGCAGGAACACCCCCGCATCACGGACGAGGAAAAGAACTATATTTTCGAAGGCCAGCCTGTCCAAGCCGCGACCCCAACCGTGCCGTGGTCCCAGATCTTTCGCACCCGCGCCGTGTGGGGCTGCGTCGCAGCGCGAATGCTGACTGACCCGATCTCCTATCTCTTCGCGTTCTGGACGCCGAAGTACCTGCAGCAAACGCAGGGCTTCAACCTCGCTGACGTCGGGAAATACAGCTGGATCCCGTTCGCGGCGCTTGCGGTCGGCAACATACTGGGCGGTCTGATCCCCAACCGATTAGTGCGCCGCGGTTGGTCGCTTAATCGTTCGCGCAAAACCGTGATGTTTGTCGCGTCGTGCATGACGCCGGTTTGCTGCCTCATCATTGTGACGACGAATGTGCCGGCGCTCGCGGTGGGCATGATCAGCGTCGCGATGCTGGCGCACGCCTTATGGGCGAACATGACCCTGCCGGCCGAAGTTCTTCCGCGTGGTATGATCGGTTCGGTGACCGGACTTGCCGGAGCGTTGGGTGGGATCATTGGCATCATCTCGCAGCAACTGATCGGCTGGACCGTGCAAAATGTTTCTTACACGCCGGTTTTCGCGGTGTGCGCCTTCATGCCCATGCTCGCATTGGGTGCGGTTCACCTGCTTATCCGCACGATCGGGCAGCCGGGCGAGTCGACTCAACTTCGGGCGGTGTAATTTGGCCGGGACTACGGCGACCGCCGCCGGGCATTCGCGCAAGACGTCCGCGACCTTCTCGCGCCAGCCACCCTTAGCCTATCCAATCGGCCACTGAGGGGGGAGGAGTGAGGCCAAGGTCAGTCACGAAGGAGAGAACGCGAGTCCGCGGCGGAAGAGTAAGCGTCGTGACGCATGGCACTGCGCTTATCGAAACCACCACCGGACGAGACAAGGGAGATCGCGACAGCTATTGAGCGAGATTCGGTTCGCATGCAGCGGCGACCAATTTCTTGGAGGGTCACCGCCAAACTTCAGGCAACTATTCGCGCCGACAAGCTGGTCAACAAGTGGCCGTCCAGCGTAGGGCATTATCGAGTAGCTTTTGAAATTGGGCGTTGCTCCAAGCCTCTTCGGTGTGGCCCGGCGTGAGTACGCAAACACGGCCTTTTTCCGCGCGAGTCCATCCTGCGGGTTGAGATCCATGCTGTGAGGAGGTGCGGAGAAACACGTCAGCCCGAGCATCATCGAAGGCCATCTCATAATGTTCGTCGTGAAATGTGGTGGCACTGACTCCAGCCGTGATTGGATGGTCTGCTCGTGGTTCGAGAGCGACGGGGCAGGGTGGCGGGTGTTGAATAAATGCGCCACCGGCTAGGGCTCGAAGCTTTGGATTGTTGCGGTAGCAGGTGCCTGCGTGGAGACATAAAAGCCCTTTGCCTGAACGAACGTGCTCAAGAAATTTTTCTTCAATGATGGGAGTAAGCCAGGGGCTTTGATCGCCGGGGCTGGTGGTGTTGCCCTTGGCTAGAATGATGAAGTCGTAGTGTGTGAATGAAGCTCCGCTCCATGCCTCCGGGGTATCCAGCCACTCGAAACGGAAGTCATCGCGCGCGAGTGACGACAGGCCTTTTTGAATGATGGAAGCGGGGTGCCAGGTATCGTTGCAGAAAACGGCTGTGCGGAGTGGAGAGGTCGGCATGGTTGAAGGTCGGCGATTTCGCGAACGAGCGAATCCAGTATTTTTTTTTCGTGCTGCGACGCTCTGTGGAGGCGACTTTACGCACGGATTCGCCCAGACGCCAGGAACCCAAGATGAGATTGGTGGCGGGATGTTCGGGCAAGCCGCGTTTGTTGGTGTGCAGCTGGGAAACGAGTTGATCCACGGCGGCACCGATGGCTTCAAAATGCTGGAAGATCCCGGCGCGGTCAGCCTTCAGCGCGCAAACAGAAGCGAAGTCGACGCGATTGGCGATGTTGACGCCGTCGTCGCGTAGCCAGCCGCCGACGTCATCGAGCACGCTGACAATCACGTCGGGCTTCTGACGTCGATACCAAGGAATGAATACGTCTTTGTTCTACTCCGATGGGAAGCAGCGGGGCGAGGTCGGCGGCTAGAATCATGTTGTTGGTGCGCTCGTCTTGCCGGTGTTCCATGGCTAGACCGATGCGTTTGTAGCCGAGTTGTGAGCCCAAATGGGAGTGGGTGGCGAAACGTCGTGGTGTGCTTGGCCATTACCAGAGTATAAATTGCCAGCTGATCGAGATTACCAATTCAGCTTCACGTTGAATCCAACACATTGAACAACCAACGTTTAATGTAGGATGGGAGCGGTGTGGGGCTGCGAAGTTTTTCGGCCCGGGATATGGCCGACTCGCCATGTCACCAGGCAAATCTGTTGTCGGCTTAGCTTCTTCAGAGGAGAAAACTGGCGGAGAGGGAGGGATTCGAACCTGTCTCCGGCCTTGAAGCTAAGTCGCATAGAAGCGCGGACTTAGTTAGTGGTTAATGATTTAGATCCAGTAAATAAAAGCAGGCTGAGGAGTCGAAGTGGAGGCGGAAACAGCTTTTTGGGCAACCTTCCGACAACCTTAACAGGGCGTTCACCAAATCGTTGAGACGACTGACGAATCCGTGATGTTCGCGTCTTTAGTGATGAGGGGCAGTCGATGCGCTTTTGCCGTGGCAGTGATGACCCGATCAAATTGATCAGCGTGAGGCAATGCGAGCGCCGGAGCGGCGATGGCGATTTCCAAAGTAATCGGGAGCACTGTGACGTAGTTGAGCAGGTTTCCGAGTACACTTGCAGGCGAACCTTTGAACGAGATTCGGTTCGCATTAAGCAGCAGGCCAATTTCCTGCAGCGTCACATCGGAAATAGCTAATTGCTCGTACGGAGTCGTTACGATCGCACGGGTCGCTTTGGCTCCAAGCCGCTCTTCGTCGGTGGCAGCCCACAAAAACGCGTGTGTATCCAGCAGGTATTTAAGGCGTGCCATTACAGGGAGGGTTTCCACGCATCGCCTGGCAGCGTCGGTTTGGTGAGGTCGTCGTGAAACGCGATTTTTCCTCTGGCCGCTCCGAGCAGGGACCTTTTGGGAACGGCTGCGGTGAAAAGAAACCATCCTTCTTTATCCCGGACGCGAACGGTTTCGCCTTTGCGGGCCTTCGCCTTGATGGTCGTAAAGTCGCGGAGAAAGGTGCGCGTGTTCGTTTCCATAGCCAGAACAACGTCTGACATTTTCAAATTTGTCAAGCCGAGCATCTCGCGGGGTCTTTTCAAAAAAGCACTGGAAACTATGCGATCCGCACAGTCGTATCCGTCCGCATAGTTTTGAGCGGTCGCATCTCCACTTTAGTTTGGCCCGGATCATTGCCGATGAAAGAGGCGGCAGGATTCCTCGCCGTTGACCAAGGACAAGCGCCACGAGGAGGGCAAGGCGTTGAGGTGTTCAGTCTGATGTAGGGCAGCTTCCACTCTTGAAACAATAGAGGGTTCGTAACCGAGAAGCCGCTTGCAACGTATTCCATCTCACTGGCACGCGGCACTCGCGAGGCTATGGTTGGCTTGCGGGTTCATTTATAGACGGCGCTGAGTTGTGTCGCCGCGTTTTCGACGAGATCACTGGTCGCAGGGGACTTTGATAAAGCGTTATTCAATTCTCAAAGATTCCGCCTGATTGGCGGATTCGGGTTTTTTACTGCCGATGAGCCATAAGACTCCACCGGACCAAGAAAGCGTTTTGCGCCAGCGCAGTTTATTTTCGAGGAGCTCAATCTCTGTTTCCGGACCACAGAGTTGAGTGTGAATTTTCCAATGCCATGCATCATCCACATCTGGCGCGAAAATCGATAGCGATGGCGCATCAAAACAGTGCCAGATGATGAGCAACTGCCTTCTGGCGACATCTGTGATCGTGACGATTTGGTGTCCCGTAGGATGTTGCCGCGAACTACCAACGCAACGGTCAGCGCGAAAACGTCCGTCACGAATCAACGACGTTACCTGGCGGTATAGATTCATGGCGGCGCGAGTGAAGTCCCATGCAGGAGACGAGAGGCGATCGACCTCCCCGGAAAGGCACATGCGGCCCAGAAAGGTGGCGGCGAGTGAATAGCTCAGGCGTTGAAGTGAGTCGTTCGCGCGGAGCACCGCCCAGATTTGCTTTTGTGCGGACCAAACCACGCGGTTCAGGTCTGCGGCGATGAGCGGGATATCCGGCGTCTCGTGCGCATCGGAAAACGAACTCATTGACGTCAACGCCATCATGGACGGTTCGAGGCGGTGACCGCCCGACGAACAGTTTTCGATGACGAGATCGGGTAACTCATCACGAAGCCGTTCGAAAAAACGCTGCACGCCGGCAAGATGCTGTCGGAGATTTTCGCCTGGAGATTCAAGGCCATCGACGCCGGGGCCGATAGAGTCGTTGCAGTCTATCTTGAGGCAGCCAAATCCGTCGTCGCGAAGACGCGCGATGACGCGTTGTGCGAGAAAATCGTGAACCCACGGATCGCGAAAATCCCAGAAGCGGCGCGCTCCGACTTGGAGTGGAACGCCGTCGCGGTGAAGTTGGTGGGTGGTTTCTTGCCACGCATCAGAGCCCGGATTGATGGCCTCGAATTCGAACCACAACCCGGGGACCAGTCCGTGGGCGCGAATGGCGTCGGTGGTCGGGCGCAAGCCTTGCGGAAAAGCGCGGCGGTTCACGCGCCAGTCCCCGTTTTGTTGAAACTGATTTCCCGGACGTTCCGCCCACCCGTCGTCGATGACGAGGTAGGTGACACCGCTTCCGGCGAGTCGCCCGGCGAGCGCGACCAGGGAATCGTGCGTGGGGTTTCCCCATGACGTGCACCACTCGTTGAAGATGATGGGGAGGGTTGCTTCGCGTGGCGGTAGGCACGCACGTACGCGCATCGCCAGCAGTAGACGATCGCAGACGTCGTCGATGTTTCCAGTGACGGCGGTGAGAAACGCAGGTGGCGCGAGAAAGGTCTCGCCGGGCGCGAGGGTTTTGCTCCATTCGCCGGCGAGACGGTCGGCCCCGCCTCCGCCGAGCGCGAATTGATCGGCACGGCGGTAGAGTTCGAGATGCCAGGTGCCTGGCGTGGCGAGTTGTATCGCCCATGTCACTTCGGCCGCGCGATCCTCGATGGCGACGAACGGGAACCATCCATTGACCGGAAGCGATCCTACTTGGCCAAAGCGCTCGGTGCGCACCGCGTGGCCGGTCCAGGAACGTTCTAGGTGTAGGTCTTCGATTGAGCGCGTGTCGAGTCGACCTTCTGCGCTCCAGGCGCTGCGGCAGCGATGCACCCGCAGGCGGCCCGCGGTGTCGTCGCTCGCAAACGGCGTGATGCCGCCGAGGGAAAACGCATCGAGCGCGTCGAGGGTGAGCGACCCTGTGGATGTGTTTTCCGCGGAGATTTGCACCGTCGCGACGCCGCTCGCTGGATCGACGACCAATTCATGCGTGCAACGCAGTCCGCGAGGATGGGCGAGGGTAGTGCGAAGAAGCGTGTGACCATTTTCGAGGATTTTCCGTTCGTGGCGATGCACCCGGAGATCCGCCGTTGTCGAGGAGTTGCGCAACGTGCGGCCATTTGCGTAGCCACCGGGAAGCACGTCTCCGCGGAGATGCGCATGAACCAATGAATCGACTTCCCATGCGCGCGTTTGATTCCACGGATCCGGCAGCTGCTTGATCGCAGGCGAATCGAGCCACTCGCGCGGTGAGACAAGCGCCTCGCGTCGCGCGGCCGGGATGATGCGCAATCCCCACGCGGCCGGTTGATCGGCGGGCGCGTGATAGGAAACGAGTAGATCGCCGATGACGTATTCTGCCTGAGTGAGGACGGGCATGCGGGTGGGTTAAAGAAAACAGCGAAAGTCTTGGGACTTTCGCTGTGTGGGTGAGCGGCGATGGGCGGCTGACGGATTTAGAAACGCGTCGTGGCGGTGAACATAACGGTGCGTGGATTGGACCAGGTGCGACCGCCGGCGGAGTAGAGCTTGTCGGTCACATTCTCTATGTTGAGCTGCAGATCGACGGGACGGCTGAACACTTGCGCTCGGTAGCCGATCGCCGCGTCGAATGCCGTCCAACTGGGGAGGACGGTGCCCCACGAGGAATTGCTGGCGAGCGGCATGAGATCGCTCTGGTAACGGATACCCACGCCGAACCAGCTATTCTTCAAAACGCCTTCGGTGACGCTGTATTTCTGCCAGACGCGAAGCGTGTTGTCGGGCGTGTTGTCGAGCGGACGACCGTTGAGAATCGAGTAGTCGATCATGGCCTGTGCGGTCGCGGCGGTGCCGGCGAGCGGACGCGAGAGCGTGAGCTCGTTGGTCCAGAGGTGGCTGGCTTCGAAGGTCATCGTGTAGTTGTTATTTGGCATCCATACGAAGCCGAACTCGGCGCCTTCCGACGTGCTGCCGTCGATGGTCTTGTTCCATTGCACGCGGGCGGTTTGAGCGAGGTTTTGTGTCGCAGGATTTTGATCGACCGCAGTGCCGATATTGCGCGGATCGGTCGCCGTCCGCTCGTTGTCGATGATGACTGTGTTGCGACGGGTGAGTTCGAACACGCCGACGTGGCCGATCAGCTTGCGCTTGAAGAGTTCGACCTTAAGGCCCGCTTCACGGCCACGGCCTTCGAGGTCGGGCACGGGGTTCGCGAGGCGTTCTTCGGTGGTCACGAGGTTGGTGAAGCCTGCGGCGGCGTTGATCAGAGAACCGGCTGGCACAGCTTCCACGCCAATGTTCTGGCTGACGTAGAAGTTGAGTCCCTTGAACGGCTCGAAAACGAGGCCGAGCGTGTTGGACTGGGTGGAAGTTTTCGGCGTGTTGAGGAAGCGGCTGACTTTATTGCGATTGCGATCGAGGTTGTAGGAGGACTGTTGGATCTCGCTGTTGCGATAGCCGGCGAACACCGTGATGCGATCCTGCCAGACGCTGCCGCTATAGGCGACGTAGCTGGCTTCGGGAAAGGAGCGGGAGTACGTTTGCGCGTTAGCGCCGGGAGCGGCCGTGTCATCGGCAAAGGTGACGATTGACTGGTAATTAGGCACCGCGTGAACGCGGGGATCGAAATAGTTGAGAACGTTCGCTCCTGTCAGCGTCGCCGGTGAACCGATGACATTGGGCGATCCGGCAACGCTCGCCAGTTTGGACGTATTCACCAAAGGAGTTACCGACCACGCCTGATTGAAGGCAGCTTCATAGCCGGCGAGGAACTTGTGGTTGATCTTGAGGAAATCCTTCGTGACGACGGCTTCGAACTTTCCATTGACCGGAGTTTCCTCGCGCTTGGTTGCCGTGGAGGTGGCCGACAGCAGCGGAGTGCTGCCGTCGGGATAGCGGCGGAGCGCGTTGCTGAAGAAGGTCGTGTCACTGTGCTGGTTGGCCCAGCGGCCGAAGAGGCGGAGCTCCAGCCAGTCGGTGACGATCAGGTTGGTTTCGCTTTCGATGAGATCGTACTTGGTGGAGAAGGAGTCGTTGGCGCCGAAATGATTCGCGTCATAACCACCCGCCCAGTCGCCGGCCGTGAAGCTTTCGCCCTCGCCGAGCGAGCGCCAGCGACCGTCGATGGTGTATTTGTCCAGGCGCCAATTGGCGAAGGTGCGGGCGATGCGCGTACGATATTCGCCTACCGTGTAGGGACGACCGAGCGCCGTGGTGCTGCCGAGGTTGAGGAGCGCCTGCGAAGGATTGTCGTAATCATCCTGATACGCTTGGGTCGCTTGCATGGAGTTGCTCACCATGTTGCCGCTAAGATCGCGGTGAGCGTATTCGAGGCGCGTGGTCAGCTTGCGGAAGGGACGCCAGATCACCTGAGGGTTGATGAACTTCGTCGTGGATTCGCTGAAATCGCGCCACGTGTTGTCGTCGCTGTAGAGGGCGATTACACGGTAAGCCAGTTTGTCCTTGATGATCGGGCCGGTCAGATCGGCGCGGACTTGGTAGCTATCGTTGGAATCAACTTTAACGCCGAACTTGTAGGCGGGCGCGAACTGTGGCTTCGCGGTGACGAGATTCATCACGCCGCCGAGAGTGGAACCGCCGATGAAGACGGACATCGGGCCGCGCGCGATCTCGACGCGGTCGACGTTCTCCGTGCCGAAACCGAACTTCATCGGAAGACCGTTCCGCTGGCTGACGTTAATTGGCTGCCCACGGATGCGCGTGCGCAATGGCTCGCCGCCGGTCACTGCACCGACCGAAGGATCGATGCCTGCAGAGTTGCGCGAGCCGTTGTCCATGCCGCCTTGGTCGGTCGTGAAGCCGGCTTGGTAATTGGCGACGCCGTTGAAGCCCATGCCGCCGGTGTCCTCGAGGAATTGGGCGGTGACCACGTTGATCGCGAGCGGGATTTTCGCGAGATCGGCCGCGAAGCCGGTTGTGGCAACGGATTTGTCAGCGACGTACGCGGAGTCTTTGCTGCTGCGGACTTCGAATACGGACAGTTGCACGGTGTCTTCACTATCCATCGGCACCGTCGACGACGTCGGCGCTGTTTGGGAAAGAAGCGGAGCGCCTGTGAGCAGTACGGCCCCCAGGCAGCTGGCGCGGGAACCGAGGCGTAAGGTTTTCATTGTAGGGGAGGTTTGAGGTTGGTGGCGGTTTCCCCGGCAAATACAACTCGGGCGAAGCAAATCGGGAGGAGCCAATCACACCGGCTAAGCGGCGTCTGGAGGGAGTAGTTTGCGGGGTGGAGTAGCCATGCGCCTGCGCACGCTCATCCTAAACTACGTCGTTACTGAAATCGCTCAGCATTTGACGGCAGTTGAACGGTAACCGCTCTGAACGGTTTCAACGTACATTGCTTGTTCGAGCTGAGAGCCACGTCGTAGAAAGACGCATGGTTCTGTTACGTTCGTTACCCCGGTGGCGTTTTTTGTGTTTCGTTTCGTGTCTCGGCATGAGTGCGGCGCTGACATGCACGGCTGCGACAGGATCGGAAACGAAGCCCGTGCGGATCATGGCTGTGGGTGACTCGATCACCGCGGGCGCGGATTTCTTTTCGAGTTATCGATATCCGCTGTGGGAGAAATTATTTGGCTCAGGATATGTCGTGGAGTTCGTCGGAACCCAGTCGGGGGAGACGCGTATCGGTCCGCTGTTGCATGAAGGGTATGGCGGGAAAAACACCGAGTATCTCGCGACGACTGTGCCAGCGCATTTTCAAGAGCATCCGGCGGACGTCGTGCTCCTGCACAGCGGCCACAATCACTTCGTCGAAGAAAAGCCGGTAGCCGGAATACTGGCTGCGACGAAAACACTCATTGGCAAATTTCGAGAAGTGAACCCGCACGTGACCGTGCTGCTCGCGCAGGTGATTCCCGCAGGGAAACTGCCGAAGTACGCATACATCCCGGAGCTCAATCGTGGCATCGCAGACCTTGCCGCAGAACTCGATCAACCGGGGCAACGTGTGGTGCTGGTCGATCAATCGAGCGGCTTTGATTGGACGAAGGATACCGTGGCCGATCTCGTTCACCCGAACGCGCGCGGCGCGGAAAAAATGGCGGAGGTCTGGTTCCAAACGCTCAAGAAGATCCTTCCGCCTCCGCGTCGCGCATTCGCTCCACGGAAGATCGCCTACAAGATCGTCGGAGATTCGTCGTTGGATCTGCACGTTTTCGCGCCCGAAAAAGATGCTCGTACAACCGGCAACGGTGGGGAGCGTCCGGCGATCTTGTTTTTCTTTGGCGGCGGATGGACGCACGGAACGCCCGTGCAGTTCTACTCCGAGTGCGCGCATTTCGCGGACCGAGGCTTTGTAGCGATCAGCGTCGATTACCGGGTAGCTGCAACGCATCGGGCGACGCCTTTCGAAAGCGTGGAGGATGCCCGAGACGCCGTGGTTTGGGTACAGCAACACGCTGCGGAGCTGGGCGTGGATCCGGCCAGGATCGTTCTCGCTGGCGCCTCCGCGGGCGGGCATCTCGCGGCTGTAGCCGCTTTGAAGGCAGACAAGCAGGACGCGCCGGCCGCATTGCTGCTCTTGTATCCGATCCTCGACACCAGCGCGGAAGGATTTGGGCATGCGTTGTTCGGCGATCGTTTCGCCGATTTTTCGCCGCTGCAATTGCTGGCCACGAAGAAAAAGGTGCTGCCATCGACAATCGTTATTTTCGGCGATGCGGACACTGCGGTGCCGGTAAAAACTGTCAGAGCATTTCAAGCGACCGCCGGGGAACAGGGGAGTCGCTGCGATGTGGTGATCTATCCCGGTGGGGAGCATCCTCTTTATTCGTATCGAGCAGGCGGGGAGCCGCTGCGAAGCGAGGTTTTGGCGGAGGCCGAGCGTTTCCTGCGATCGTTGGGGTTGATGGCGACCACCGTTCACTGATCGATTTCAGTGCGGGGCGGTTCGCGACAGAGTTTTGAGGAGTGGATGGTGTTCGCATGTTACCCCGCTTTGAGCTCTCGCGGCGACTGCTTGCGGTTCTTCTTTTTGTTTTCGCGGCGACCGCTGGATTCGGACGCGAGCGGCTGTTGTTGGACTTCGGCTGGAAGTTTCAACTCGGCGACCCTGCTGGTCTTGATCCCGCGATCTTCGCTTATCCCGAAGTCGACGCGCTTGAGCGCACAGCACGCGCGCATCTTGAAGCGGAGCCCAAGCTGGTGCCGTTGCGCCGCTCTGCGGCCGATATCAACGCGGCGCAACCGGTGTCGTTTGCGCAGTCCGACTTCGATGATCGTAGCTGGCGCTCGCTAGATCTGCCGCACGACTGGGCGGTTGAGCTGCCATTCAACCTGAAGGCGCTGCGTAACCACGGGTACAAGGACATGGGCGCTGGCGTCGGCGCGAAAAATTCCTGGGCAGCCCTTGAAGTTGGCCAGAGCGTGCAAGACCTCGGAGGTGTCACGGGTAATACGATCGGCTGGTATCGCCGCACGTTTGATCTGGGCAACGAAGAGCGCGGCGGAGCGCTGTGGTTGGAGTTCGATGGTGTTTACCGTAACTGCCTCGTCTGGCTCAACGGACGCTGCATCGGGCGAAACGTTAGCGGCTACAGCAGCTTCAAGTTCGATCTCGCGCCTTACGCGAATTATGGAGGGAAAAATGTGCTCGTGGTCCGCGTCGATGCCACACGCACGGAAGGCTGGTTCTACGAGGGCGCAGGGATTTATCGGCACACCTGGCTGGTGAAGACCGCGCCACTGCATGTCGCGCACTGGGGAACATTTGTCACGACGGAGCTGGCCGATTCAGGCGGAGCGAATGTGACGGCGGCGACCACGTTGCGTAACGATGGTTCAACGACAGCCAAGGGTGTTCTGTTGTCACGCATTCAAGACGCATCGGGTGCGGTGGTGGCTGAGACGACTTCGCCGGAGTTCGAAGTTAGCGCCGGAACCGAGCTCACATTGAAGCCTGTGTTGCCAGTGAAAGATGCGAAGTTGTGGTCACCGGAAACGCCGACGCTCTACCGTCTGATTTCCGAGGTTCGTCCCGCTGGAGCCACGCGCGCATCCGATGTCCACGACACTTCTTTCGGGATACGCACGGTTCGTTTCGATCCCGCGCAGGGATTTTTTCTCAACGGGAAAAAATATGTCATCCGCGGCATCGGTGTGCACCACGATCATGCGGGTGTCGGCGCAGCGGTGCCGGATGCCGTGCAGGAGTTTCGCATCCGCCGGCTGAAAGAGATGGGCGTGAATACTTATCGTACGGCTCACCATCCTCATTCTCCGGCGATCATGGAGGCGTGCGACCGTCTCGGCATGCTGGTGGTCGATGAAAACCGCCGGTTCGATGACACGCCTGAAACGCTCAGCCAGGTGGAGCGCCTGATCCGACGTGATCGCAATCATCCGAGCGTCGTTCTCTGGTCGCTCGGTAACGAAGAGTTCGCGGACAAGATGCAGGGCGAACCGTGGGGCGAGCCCATCGCTCGAAAAATCCAAACTCTGGTGAAGACGCTCGATCCGTCGCGTCCGACTATGATGCCGATGAACGGAGATTGGGGAAAAGGGTTCTCTCACATCGTCGACGTGATGGGGTTTAATTACCTGAAGCTTGGCGACGCCGATAAATTTCACGCCGATCATCCGCATATTCCCGCGATCAGCAGCGAAGAGTCCTCCGCTGTTTCAACGCGTGGCATCTACATCGAAGACCGCGTCCGCGCTTACGTGCCTGCGTACGCGAACAAAGTTCCACCTTGGGGCTCCGCTAACGATGCGTGGTTTCCCTATTACGAAGCGCGTCCGTGGGTCGCTGGCGTCTTGTTGTGGGCGGCGTTTGACTGGCGCGGGGAGCAGTGGCCGTACGACTGGCCCGCCGTTAATTGCCAGTTTGGCGTGCTCGATACGTGCGGGTTTCCAAAAGACAGTTTCTATTTCTGCCAGGCGTGGTGGTCGGAGAAACCGGTGCTGCACTTGCTACCGCATTGGAATTGGGCGGTTCGCGATAAAGAGCCGATCATGGTGCGTGCTTATACGAACCACGATGAAGTGGAGCTTTTCCTCAACGACCAGAGCCAGGGGCGGAGGGCGGTGCCGCGCGGCGGTTATGTCGAGTGGCCGGTGATCTACCAAGCAGGCGTGCTGCGCGCCGAAGGTTATCGTGGCGGGAAATCTGCGGGCTCGGCGCGCGTGGAAACCACCGGCCCCGCGCAGACACTCACGCTCATTTCCGATCGCGGTGAACTGCGCGCCGATGGAGAAGACTGTGCGATTGTCACTGTCTCTGCGTTGGATGCCGAGGGGCGCATCGTGCCGACGGCGATGGATGCTGTGGAATTTGAGATCAAAGGGCCGGGCAAAATCATCGGCGTGGGTAACGGCGATCCATCCTCTCACGAATCCGACAAAGGCAGCCGGCGCAGTCTCTTTAACGGCTATGCCCAGGTTATCGTGCAAACCACGAAGGGCGGTGGCCCCATCACGCTCATCGCCCGCGCGCCGGAGCGGAATCCTGCAACGCTTCAACTAAACGCCGCAGCCGTGGTGCCGCGACCTGCGGCGCGCTGAACGGAACGGCGCGTCTTTGCATCAATGTTCACTTTTTCCCCATGACTCATCACGAGCTACAAACTGACTTCGTTGTGGTCGGTGGCGGCCTGGCCGGCGTGTGCGCTGCATTGGCGGCCGCGCGTAACGGCGCCAAGGTCGTCCTCATTCAAGATCGCTCGGTGCTGGGCGGAAACGCCTCCAGTGAGATCCGCATGCACACGGTCGGCGCAGATATTCACGGCCGGCGGCCTGGGGCGCGCGAGACCGGTATCATCGAAGAGCTCCGGCTCGAAGATGCCGCGCGCAATCCCCATCGCTCCTACGCCCAATGGGATTTGCTCCTCTACGAAAAAGTCATGGGCGAGCCGAACATCACGCTGCTGCTCGACACGGATTGCACCGGATGTGTGAAGGAAAAATCTGGAAGCGGGCAGAAGCGGATCGTGTCACTCAATGCGGTCAGGCAACTCACCGAAGAACGGTTCACGATTCGCGGGAGTTTTTTTGCGGATTGCTCTGGAGACGGACGGCTCGGGTTCGAGGCGGGCGCGGAGTTCACTGTGGGTCGCGAAGGAAAGAGCGATTACGGCGAATCACTCGCGCTGGATAACTCGGACCGGCAGACACTCGGCAGCTCGATCATGTTCACAGCGCGCAAGTATGACGCGCCGCAACCGTTCCGCGCGCCGTCCTGGGTGCGCCGCTTCGAGAAGCGCGAGTTCACCTTTCGTCCGATCGACGGTTTTGAATACGGCTACTGGTGGGCGGAGTGGGGCGGCCAGCTCGACACGATCAAGGATAACGCGGTGATCCGTCACGAACTCCTCCGGATCGCGCTGGGCGTCTGGGACTATGTGAAGAACTCCGGACATCATCCGGACTCGGCGAACTGGGCGCTCGACTGGGTCGGTGCGATTCCCGGGAAACGTGAGTCGCGGCGGTTTCTCGGCCCCCACGTACTGACGCAGCAAGACCTTCAGGCAGGGATCATTTTTCCGGATACCGTCGCTTATGGAGGCTGGCCGCTCGATCTGCATCCACCGAGTGGAATCGATGCGACGGAGGAGGCACCGTGCCGACATTTTCATCTGGAGCACCTATACGGAATTCCCCTGCGTTCGCTCTATTCGCGAAACGTCGCGAACCTCTTTTTTGCTGGTCGCAACATCAGCGCAACGCACGTGGCGTTCGCCAGCACGCGAGTGATGGCGACATGTGCAGTGATGGGGCAGGCGATCGGGACGGCGGCAGCCCGGGCGGTCGGAGCGCGGGCCGAGGAGATTGGCGCATTTTTCTCGGAAGCAGAAATGGCAAACTTGCAGCAGCGGCTGTTGCGCGACGACGCGTTCCTTCCCGGGTTGAGAAACGCCGATGAGAACGATCTTGCGCGAACGGCTTCGGTCGCGGCATCGAGCGAGGTGATTCACGGGGCCGCCGCGCAAGTGATCGATGGTGCCAGCCGTGAGTGGCGTCCGGACCTCGGTCCGTGGGCGGATGGTTCTACGCACCGTTGGACTGCGGCGAGTTTACCCGCGTGGATCGAGCTTTCCTGGCCGGCGGTGAGAACGGTGCGGGAAATTCATCTTACCTTCGATTCGGGTTTGCAGCGGGAACTGACGCTCAGCGCCAGCGACTCCACCACGAAGAAGATCGTTCGCGCACCGCAGCCGGAGTTGGTGCGCGACTACACGTTGCTGCTCGACGGTCGTCCGGTGCTTGAGGTGAAGGATAACTTGCTGCGCAAACGTGTTCACCGTTTGCCGGCTCCAGTTGCGGCGAGTCGTTTAAGACTGCAGGTTCAAACCACGCACGGTGTCGCCGAGGCCCGTGTCTTTGAGATCCGCGTCTATTAACACTCCCATGCTGCGTTTCATTTTTCTGCTCGCGCTCTGTGCAAGCACGGTCACGCGCACGATGGGATCGCACGGAGATGCAACCGCTCCGGAGAGAATGACGCGAAACGGATTGCCGGGCACGGCGACGCATATGGGAAAACGCGGTGAGCTCCGCGTCGCTTATCTCGGTGGCAGCATTACGGCCGCGGAAGGGTGGCGGCCGCTCACGACGACTTTTTTGCGCGAGCTGCTTCCTGATTCCGCCATCACGGAGATCGCCGCAGGAGTGCCGGGAACGGGTTCGGATCTAGGCGTATGCAGACTGGGGGCGGACGTGCTGCGACATAGACCAGACCTGCTCTTCGTGGAGTTCGCCGTGAACGATGCGAACACTGCGCCGGCCGATATTGAGCGGACGATGGAAGGCATCGTGCGACAGACTTGGCGCGCAAATCCGGCGACCGACATTTGCTTTGTGTACACCGTTTCCACGCCCGGATGGCCCGATGTTCAGGCAGGGAATTATCCGGCCTCCGTCCGCGCGATGGAGACGGTTGCGGCTCACTACGGTATACCGACGGTGCAACTGGGCTTCGAGGTGGCGCGCCGCGTCGCAGATAAGGGAATGCTTTTCAAAGGAACGGCCCAGGACGGAGACCGCGCGTTTTCGGTCGATGGTGTTCATCCGACGCCAGCGGGGCATCGTGTTTACGCGGACGTACTGCGGCGGGCATTGCCGGAATTTTTGAAAACAACCGCGTCGCGTCCTCCGCTGCCGCCGTCGCTGCGTGCAGACAACTGGGAGCATGCGGAGCAGCGCGTGCTATCCCGTGAGATGTTTCGCGGTGAGTGGAAGGCGGTTCCGCTCGACGATGAAAACTTGCGCGGTGCGACGAAGGCGTTGCTCCCGCCGACCTGGCGTGCGGACAAAGCGGGTGACGCCATCGAGTTCGACTTTACCGGGACGCATCTGGGTTTACTCGGCATCGCAGCGCCCGACAGCGGCTGGTTCACGGTGACGGTCGATGGCAACGCTCCGGTGACGGATACTTTTTTTGATGCATATGTGACGCCGACTTTTTGCCGGGCGAGGAAATGGTTTTATCCGCAGCCACTGCCGCCCGGAAAACACCGCGTACGCGTGGAGTTGAGCGATCGAGCTGTGGACAAGGCGGCGATCAAACAAGCGGCGGGAAAAACGCTCGCCGACCCTGAACTCTACGCGCAGCAACGGCTGGCGCTGAGCGCATTGCTTCTCATCGACACCGCGCCGTGACGGTCCGCAGCAAAGGAGCATTGCGCCGCCGGAAGACCGCTCCTGAATTCGTGCAGCCGATGTCCTCACGCCGCTGCACGATCAAAGATATCGCCGCCCACGCCGGGGTGGCGGTTTCCACTGTTTCGTATGCGCTGAGAAACCATCCGAGCATTCCCAAGGAAACCTGCGCGCGCATCCAAGCGGTGGGCGAGAAGCTCGGGTATCGTCCAGATCCGCAGATCTCCGCGCTTATGGCGCACATCGGGCGCGGGCGCGCGGTGCCGTCGTCCGCACGGATTGCGCTGGTGTGGATGCAGGGAAAACGCGCGCATACGAGGAGCGATGATTTTTTTCTGCAGATGCGCGAAGGCGCGAATGAGCGCGCGGGATTGCGCGGCTATCACTTGGAAGAGTTCTGGCCCGATGAGGACCGGCTGAGCGGTCCGAGACTGACGAGCATCCTAAAAGCGCGCGGTATCCAGAGCGTTATTTTCTCTCCGAGCATCGAAGGTGTCGCGTCGGATTATGGACTCGGTTGGGAGAATCTCGCGTGTGTTGTGCTTGGACACGCGCGCTGGCCCGTGGAGCTACATCGGGTTGCACACGATCATTATCATGGCATCTGCGAATGTTTGCAGCGCATGACTGCTGCCGGCGTAACGCGGCCGGCGATCGTGCTGACGGAGGAGATCAACCAGCGAACCGACAGCGCGGTGAAGGCGGCTTTCATTACGCATCATCCGAGTGAGGGTCGCGCGCGCGGACTTATTTATCCGCTCGATCAGAAGGGCGCGCGGGCCTTTCCCGCCTGGCTGCGCACGCACAATCCGGACGGGGTTTTGTTGCTCCGCCGGGAAATGTGGGCCGACGTGAAGACGCCGCGTCTCGAAAAGTTGAGGCAGGCCGGACGCGTCTGGTGCGCAAATTGGAAAGCGGGAGATCCTCTCGAGCTGCCCGGCATCCAGCAGCGCTACGATCTGGCTGCGCGCGCGGCGGTGGATTTGGTTACAGGTCTCGAACAAAGCCGTACGCTCGGCCTGCCCGATCATCCGCAATGCGTGCAAATCCGCGGTGACTGGCGTGAGCATACCGTTGCGTGAACTCGTTTTGCTGAGCGGTTTCAGTGAAACCAGAATTCGAGACGATGGTTCGCCCGTATTGAGTCGAAGCGTTCAGTAACCCCGATTTCCTGCCGTATGACTCTGCCCCGTCGAAGCTGGCTATTGCTCGCGCTCCTTTTTGGGATCGGGCTGCTCAATTATTTGGATCGGCAGACGCTCTCGATTCTGAAGGCGACGCTGAAGACGGAGCTAACGCTGACGGACACGCATTACTCGTGGCTGGTGACGGCGTTCATGGGGCCGTACATCGTTTTCTATATTCTGAGCGGGCGGTTGGTGGATCGTTTCGGTACGCGCATCAGCCTGAGTATTTTTGCAGCAGTGTGGTCGGTCGCCAATATTCTCAGCGGTCTTGCGCAGGGATTCGGCCAACTCGCCGGCGCGCGTGCGTTGCTCGGCGCGGCCGAGCCGGGGGCGTTTCCGGCGATTCAGCGCGTGATGATGACGTGGTTCCCCACGGAGCGCCGGGCCTTTGCGTGGAGTTTGCTCAGTCCCTGTACGACAGTTGGGGCAATCATGGCGCCGCCATTGGTCGCCGCGCTGACGAGCTATTGGAACTGGCACATGGCGTTCATTCTCCCGGGGATCGCAGGTTTGGTGCTCGCTGCGATGTGGTGGGCCTCTGATCGCAATCCGCCGACCTTCCCCAATGAGGCTGAGCCTGCCGCACAGCCGCCCGCGATGCGCGAAATTCTCGCTGACCGGCGTGTGTGGTTGTTGCTTGGAGCGCGGGCGATGACTGATCCGGTCTGGTACTTTCATCTCTTCTGGCTGCCCGGATATTTGCAGGAACGGCTGGGCGTTTCGTTGCCGCAACTTGGGTGGATCGGATGGATACCATCATTCATCGCTTCCGCCGCAGTGATGGCGACCGGGCGGACGACGGACGCCTTCGTAGCGCGCGGTCATTCGGCGGTGCGCGTGCGGATCACGATGTTTTCGCTGGCGGCGATTCTGGCGCCGGTGGGAGCGTTCACGACTTTTGCGCCGTCGATCACGTGGGCGTTGGTGATGATCTCGCTCGTGGCGATCTGCTGTCAGATCTGGTTCTTCGGGCAGGGGCTCTTGGTGGCAGACATTTTTTCGAAAAACTCAGCGGCAACGATTGCCGGCTTGCTAGGTGCGGTGGGCGCGAGCGGCGGGCTGTTGCTGAACGTCATCGCCGGGCCGTTGATCGAACGTGCGGGGTACATCCCGGTTTTTGTCATTCTCTCCTGCCTGCACCCGCTAGCCGCGATCATGCTCTGGCGCGCGAAGAAGGGGCTTCTCACTCCACAACCTGCATGAAAAATCGGTGGCTCAGTTTCCTCTTTATCGCTTTTGCTGCGATCGCGGACGCGAAGGTTGAGCAGGTGTTTCATGTCGCTCCCGTGCCGCGGGGAAGTGATCAAAGCGCGGGCACAGAGGACGCACCTTTTGCAACGCTGGATCGCGCGCGGCTGGCTGTGCGCGAGTATCGCGCAGCGACGCCCCTTCGAGGTGAAATCGTGGTCGAGCTGGGCGAAGGGCGTTATGAGCTGGCGTCGCCGGTGCGCTTCAACGCCGCGGATTCCGGTGAACCCGGCAAGACGATCATCTACCGCGCTGCCCCGGGAAAACGCGTGATTTTGAGCGGCGGCCGGCAGGTGACAGGCTGGCGCAAAGAGCAAAACGGCATCTTCACAGCGGACGTAGGAGAGGGCGTGGACTTTCGGCAATTATGGATCGGCTCGCACCGAGCCGTTCGCGCGCGCACCCCGAACGCAGGGAATTCCCTAAAGATGCCCGTGGAGAAACGCGCGAACGGCTTTGATCTGCCGCGTGACGTGCTGAAGAGTGTCGTGCTTCGGCCCAATGAAGTGGAAGTCGCCGTCACCGTCGCCTGGATGCACAAGCGCTTGCGGATTGCGCGGACCGAATCGGCCGAAGATCCGGCGTTCGTTCGCGCGGTGATTGCCGAGCCAGAATGGGACGGAGTGACCAAGCAGCCGCAGGGCGACCGCGTGTACACAGGGCGAACCTACTGGCTGGAGAATGCGCCTGAGTTTTTAGATGCGCCGGGAGAGTTTTATCTCAACCGCGAGACAGGGATTTTGGGCTACAGACCGCGCCCCGGAGAAGTTGTTGAGCAAAGCGATGTGGTGAGGCCGGAATTGGAAAACCTCGTTATCCTGGAGGGCACCTTTGACGCCCCCGTGCATGATTTGCGCTTCGAGGGTATCTCCTTTGCCCATACCGGATGGACGCGTCCGAACCGTAGCGGCTTTGTCGACGTGCAGGCCAACTCGCTGGTGCCGGTGGATCTGACGGGTGCGGTCGATTCGCAGTACAGGCATAATCAGCGCAAGGATCGTGTGCCTGCGGCGTTTCAGGCGCGCACCGCGGATCGAATCGTTATTCACGGCTGTCATTTCTATCAGCTGGGCGGAACGGGTGTGATGTTCACGGGCGGCGGGGACGACAATGTGTTGGAGGGAAACTCGTTTTATGATCTGGCGGGCGGTGGAATTGAGTTTGGCGAAGACGCGGCGGCGCCGGTTAACGAGCGGGTTTTTCCGCGACGGAACCGGATCTCGGATAATTTCATCGCGCACATCGGCGAGGACTATTGGGGTTCCGCGGCCATTCTCGGATACTACACGGATGCGACGGAGATCACGCGCAATGAAATTGCCGGGATTCCTTACACCGCGATCAGCCAGGGCTGGGGTTGGGGAAATCCCGCTGCGCCTGCTGCCTCGCGAAACAACCGCATCACCCACAATCGCGTGAACAATTACATGCGGCGCCTCGATGACGGCGGAGGAATTTATACGACAGATCGTCTGCTGGGTACGGAGATAGGGTTCAATGTCGTTGAGCGCATGTTGACGCCGGACGAACAGACGAAGGCTGGCGGCGCTCTCTATCTGGATCAATTTACGGAGGGCGTGAAGGTGCATCACAACCTCCTCACGGAGACGATTCGCTGGCTCTTCATCTGGAATCCGAACATCCGTGGGAATCGTGTCGAAAAGAACTACGCCGATACCGCCGCGCTGCGAAATGATGGGACGGACAATGTGGTCGAGCCGGCGACCGTGTTCGATCCGCGAGTAAAGCCAGAGAAGGCTCGGGAAATCGAAAACGCTGCGAGGATTTCGAGCGCGTTCGCCTCCGCCCGTGAATTCGCACCGGCGGACGACGTCATCGTGGACGCAGCGTCGCTGGATATTCACCGGCACGGTGAGTGGAAGATGGTCGATGCGAGCGGCAGCTATGCTGGCGGCGTGGCGCAGTCGGTGTCGGAAAGCGCCAGTGCGCGCGTGTGGCCGTTGCTGCCGAAGGATGGTCTCTACGAAGTGAGCGTTTGGAAAGGCGGGGCGACCGGGCAATTTTCTGTGCGACACATCGGCGGCGAAACAACACTGGAGCTGAATGGAGGCCCAAAGGAAACGATCACTGAAAGCCAGGGATGGGTGAGCCTCGGGCAGTTCCGCTTTGAAGCGGGTTCCGGTGCAGAAATCACCCTTTCCAAGTCGCTCGATGCTCCGGAGCAAACGTTAACTTTGGCCGCATTCAGGCTGCATCGAGTCGGCAACTGACTATTGGAGAATGCGCTGGAGTAGGCTAACTCCTGAAGTGCGAAAATGATCTTTAGCGGATTTTCCCTTTGAGAGTTTCGACCGGCTCCGCTCATGAACATTTTAATAGCCGCGCGAACTGGTTACCGTGCCGTCGGAGTTCCTGAGTGTAACGGTATCACTTGTTGGATTTCAGCATCCGCACAGACATTCCTGTGCGTGTGGCGCATCTCGGGCCAGAATCTAGCCATATAACCGCCTCTTGTTTTCAGGTCTCGTGATTTTTCTGAGGATCTAAAATCACCCAAGTTTCCAAATAAAACTGGCGGAGAGGGAGGGATTCGAACCCCCGGGAGCTTTCGCCCCAGCGGTTTTCAAGACCGCCGCGATAGACCACTCTGCCACCTCTCCGGAGACGGCTGGGCAGTGATTCGCGTGGGTTCGGAGGCGAATGTCCAGCCTAAGCTCGCGCTGCGGCAGATGCTGCCACGTCCTTGTCGTCAGGCGTGCAGCAAGGATCGGCGCTCATGACAAGGAGTCTCGGGGTGCGTTGGGGAGCGCGAAGTAGAAAGTCGCTCCGTTCCCCGGCGAGCCTTCGGCCCAGACGCGGCCGCCATGGCGTTCAACGATGCGGCGGACGTTGGCGAGGCCGATGCCCACCCCTTCGAATTCTTTTTCGGGGTGAAGCCTCTCGAAAACGCCGAACAGCTTTCCGGCATACTTCATATCGAAGCCCGCGCCGTTGTCGGTGATGCGAAAAATTTTCTCCGGCCGCTCATCCTTGCTGTCGATGACGATGCGGGCAGGTGTGACCTTGCGTGAATACTTCAGGGCGTTGGAGATCAAGTTGCTCCACACCTGCCGGAGGAGCGCTTCATCGCCATAAACAGTGCCGAGATTCGAGATATCCCACTCGATGATACGATCTTGGAAATCGGGCTCCAACGAAGCGCGCACACTTTCGACAAGGCGTTGCATATCGACGCGCTGTGCCTGGATCTGCGCCCGGCTTAGGCGGCAGAACGCAAGCAGATCGTTGATCAGCGTCACCATGCGCGCCGCGGAATTTTTGATGACGGCGAATTGTTTTTGCTGGGGCTCGGTGAGCTGCGTTGAAAGCGATGCACCCAGAATTTCGATAAAACCCTGGATGTGACGAAGCGGGGCGCGGAGGTCATGGGAGACCGTCTGATTAAAGGCCGCGAGATCCTCGTTCATCGTGAGCAACTCGTCGTTACTCTTTTGGAGTGCCTGGTTGAGCGTTGCGATTTCCTGGGTGAAAAGCACCCGCGCGCGGAGCTCTTCCTCGATGCGGGAGCGCGATTTGGCGAGTTCAACGAAGATTTCAACTTTCGAGCGCAGGATCTCCGGTACGATCGGCTTGATCATGTAGTCCACGGCCCCGGCGACGTAACCGCGCGAGACCCATTCCTGGGTATTGCCGATGCCGGTTAGGAAAACGATCGGGACGACGCGCGAGCGTTCACGGGCGCGGATGAGCGAGGCCACTTCGAAGCCGTCCATTGTCGGCATCTGGACGTCTAGAAGGATGACGGCGAACTGCGTGTTCAGGACGTGGCGCAGTGCCTCCGCGCCAGAATGCGCGTGGGTGACGTTTTGTTTGAGCGGTTCGAGGATTGCATCGAGCGCCAGCAGATTTCTCGGCTCGTCGTCAACGATCAGGATATTTGTAGCCGTTGTGTCTCCCATTTATTTCTCGCGACGAACGATGACGCGATTGCAGAGTGCTGCAACTTTCCAAAACCGGTCAGTCAAAGATCCGAAGACCTGCATCCTGCATCCATAAGAAGGATGCGCGAACGCTCGATGCTCAGTTCTGTGTGAGCCGGCGGGCGGTGCCGACGAGTTTGAGCATCGAGCGAACCTGGCGGATTTGGGTCACGGAAAAGCTTTTGGTTTTTTTCTCGGACCAGCCGGCGAGGAGCAGCGCGAAGGGCTTTTTGTTTTCGTGAATCGGGAGGAGCACGAAGGAGGCGAGGTTGCCGGGCTTCATCCAAGCGGGGATGTGAGCGACGATTTTGGGATCGGTCGCGTCGTAGATGAAAACGTCCTCCATGCGCTGGAGCGCGATGCCGAAGACGTCGCGGTCGGTTTCGCGCACGAGTGAGCGGCCGCGGATGGCGTCGAAGAGCGGGCCGGAGCCGAGGGCGTTGACGTAAAAGGCGTCGGGTTTGCGCGTGAGGATGAGGCCGTCGCGGGCGGCGAAGCCTTGTAGTGCGGATTTGAGGACGACTTGGTAAACCTTCGACATGCTGACAGGGGATTCGTCGAGGAGGCTGGCGAGTTGTTCGATACCGGATTCGAAGGCTTGCTGGAAAACGGTTTCGCTGGTGCTGGCGACAGGAGGCGGTGTGTCAGTTGGAGCAATGGGTGACGTGCTCGCGGCTTCGGATGGCGAAAGGGAGGTCGCGGGAGCCACTGGCGGTTTTGAGTTAGCGGCGGCGAGGCTCCGTGCGGCGGACTGCGCCGTGCGGACGGCGATGGGGTCTTCACCGGCGATGCGCGATTGGAGACGCGGGTTCACCTGCTGGCTGATGGCGGTGAGGTTAAAGGTGCGGGCGAACTCGTTGAGCTGGTGGCTGGCTTCGCCGAGGATCGAGACGAGGGCGTCGGCATCGAGACCGAAGACGCGGCCGGTGCGGGCGGAGAGCGAAAGGACGCCGCGTTGGAAATCGGCGTCGCTGAGATCAGGTTTGAGCGCGAGCTCGCCGAGTTTCACGGAGAGATCGGCGAGGACGAGGAGCTCGATTTCGTTGCTAGTGGCGGCCTGGCGGATCGCATCGACGGGGAGCGAGCGCAGGGTTTTTAAGATGGATTCAGGAAGGTTCGCGGTTTCGAGGAGGTGATGGCCGAGTTCAAGCGGGGTAAGGCCAAAGACGCCCCGGAAGGCTTCATCTTCGGATTTGCCTTCGAGGGAGATTTCGCGGGCCTGGCGGTATTCGTCCAACATGAAGGTCGTCATGAGGAGACGGCCATAGTTGCGGAGGGAGGCGCAGATGAACGCTTGCTCGGGTTCGTGGGTGCCGTGGCGGTTCATGACGGCTTCGGCCATGAGTCCGCTGCAGAGAGCGAGGGCGGCGATTTCGCGTTTCTCGTGTGGATTGAGGGTGCGCTCGGCGTTCTCGATCAGGAGCAACGCCAGGGCGAGCTGGCGGATTTTATTAAAGCCGATGACGTGGATCGCCTGGCTGATGGTGGCTATTTCGACGCCGGATGGGTTGTAGCCCATCGTGTTGGCGGCGGTGATGACCTTGGCGGTGACGACGATGTCTTTGCCAATGAGCGCGGCGAGTTCCTCGACGGAGGTTTCGTTGGCGTTGCCGGAGAGTTGCTGGATGAGCTCAACGATTTCGGCCAAGCCGGCGGCTTCGCCAGTTTCTAGTCCGGCGGCGACCCGGGTGATGGTTTGCTTGGCAAGGGTGTGGACCACAGTTGGCTTAACATCGGCAAGCGGGGGCTGGGGGTTAAGCCCCGGTTGGAGAAATCGCCGCTGCCGCCGGGCGGCAGCGGAATGACCAATGGACAGTGGCGGAGGGGCTCACGCAAAGGCGCCAAGGCGCAAAGAAGGCGGGAGCTGAGGGCGGCACTTGTTAAGTGCCGGTCCGGTGAGGGCAGGGCTGAGAGGGCTGGCAGGGGAATCCGCGAGCTGCGCGCTCGCGGCTACGGGGAATAAAAAAGCCACCGGGAGGCCGGTGGCTTTTGAGAGGAACGGTGTTGGCGCGCGGGGCGCGGACGGAACTCAGATCTTCGCGAGGAGCTTTTCTTTGAGCGAAGCTTTGGGCTGCATGCCGACGAATTGTTCGACGAGCTGGCCGCCTTTGAAGAGGAGCATGGTCGGGATGGCCCGGATGCCGTACTCGGCGGAGATGGCGTCGTTGTCGTCGACGTTGACCTTGGTGATCTTGACCTTGCCGTCGAGTTCGGTGGCCAGCTCTTCGAGGATCGGAGCGATGGCTTTGCACGGTCCACACCACGGAGCCCAGAAATCGACCAGCGTCGGCGTGGCCGAGCTGATGGTGCTCTTGAAGGTGTCGTTGGTCAGGTTGGCGATTTTATCGGACATGGATGGTTTTGATGAAGGCGTTAACGAATAGGGAAGCGGGCGTTTGGCAAATGGGGAGTGGGCGAAGGGCCAAGGGCGAGAGGCGAAGGGGAAAGTTTTTAATCTGGAACTCGGGAAGGCTGGAAACGGAAAGAGCGAAGGAAGGGGAGAAAGATGAGGACTAGCGCGGGGTGGATTTGTGGATGATTTCGGCGAGCTCCTGGCGCTCGACTTGGGAGAGGTGTTTGCCGCGGAGTTTTAGTTCTTCGAAGGTTTTCACGACGGTCTCGGTCATGCGGCCGTGGGTTTCTTCGGAGCCGCCGACGATGGCGAATTGGTCGCCTTTGGTGATGCGTTTGTGGCCGTCGTCGTTATCGAGGCCGACTCCGAGAAGTCCGGCGGGACCGGCGGGCTTTTTCGCTTTAGCGGGAGTGCGTTTGACGGGCTTCTTGCTCACGAAAGCAACGTGTCGGGGGCGGAAGGTGTTTCAAGAGCGTTCTCGGCGGGCTGATCGGCGAGGAGGACGGGGAGGTCGGTGCGCGCGGTGACGAGGATGTCGTCGAAGGCTTCGGTTTGTTTGACGCGGAGTTTGCCGAGGCGGGTGAGTTCGAGGACGGCGATGAAGGTGGCGACGAGAACGCGGAGGCTGGTTTTTTCCGGGAAGAGGTCGGAGAAGATGAACGACTTCTCTGTCTCGATGCGCTTGAGGATCGTCTCCATCTGGTCGGAGACGGTGACCTGCTCGTCTTTGATTTCGCCGACGACGAGTTTTTCGGCGAGGCGGCGGAGGACGATGTTGAAGGAGTTCCAGAGTTCGATGCGGTCGACGCCTTTGAGCGGGCGCTCGTCTTCGGTGGGAGCGAGGGTGGAGACGAAGCGGACGAGTTTATCGCGCTGGAAGATGGCGAGTTCGTCGAGCTGGCGGGCGGCTTCCTTGAATTTTTTGTACTGAAGAAGCTGGTGAACGAGTTCCCAGCGAGGGTCCATGGCGTCGTCGTCGGTGGCGTTGGGATCGATGGCGTGGTGTCCCTTGGGGAGCAACATGCGGCTCTTAATTTCCATCAAGGTCGCGGCCATGACGAAGAACTCGCCGGCGACGTCGAGGTCGAGCTCGCGCATGGAGCGGATGACGTCGAGGTACTGGCGGGTGACCGACTCGATGGGGATGTCGTAGATGTCGATTTCGCTCTTGCGGATGAGGAAGAGGAGGAGATCGAGCGGGCCTTCGAAGGCCGGGAGTTTGATGCGGTAGTCAGCGTCGGGAACCACGGGGCGGCGATGCTTGGGCGGGGCGGGCGGCGGGCAATGCGAAAAATGGGGCGGATAGGGCGAGGCAGAATTCGGAGGAGGAACCGCTAATGAAAAAGGCCAATGGGGCGTTTTTAGGAAGTGCGGCTACGGCCAATGGCCTTCGCGACCGAGCGGAGACGGCCAATGGCCGTATTGGGGGGCTCGTGTTGTGCGGGCGAGCGAGGGGCTGCCGGGAGGAATTTTAGAGAAGCCTTACGGTTTGGCTTCTTCTGCGAGTTGCGGGAACTGCGGGTGGAGGCTGGGGAAACGTTTCAAGAGTTGGGAGTTCGGCATGCTGGTCTGGAAACGCTGATTCATCCGCTGGTTGCCGGTGGCGGTATCGCTCTTATATTCGATCAGGATTTTTTTTGCGTCAGGCGAAGGCGTGAAAGTCACAGCCAGCTCTCGAATGCCCTGCATGTAGAAGCTCTCGATGGCGCGATCAAAATCGATGAAAGCGGCGGTGGCGGCCGATTCGGAATCGAGGGATGCGAGCGACTCGGCGCGCCAGGCAGCGATCAGTTTCTCGCGCTCTTCTTTGAAAGCCGGGAGCGTGGCGGTGACCACGCCGTCTTTCACGGCGATCACTTCGAGATGTGCGTCGATGGTCTGCTGAATCGCGCGATCAAAATTCATCCGCGCTTTTGCGAGTGCTTTGGCTTCGCGTTCGTCGAGTTGGAGGATTTGCCGCACCGCAGGCTCTGGATTCGTCGAAATGAGCGACGGCATAAGAAAGCGGGCGAACTCTTGAGGGATGACGACCATGCCGGCCTCTTGGATTTCTTTCAGAGCGGATTCGAGGGGGACAGGCGAGGCTGCGCCGGGCGTGGGAGCGGTTGCTGTCGGAGTGAGCGGAGTAGATGAGGGAGCTGTGTGGGCGGGCGGAGTGGCTGATGGCGTGGGCGCCGGCAGCTGGGCAGGAGATTTCCAGAATGAAAATGCAGCGAAGAGGCCGAGGCCGGTGACTAGGCCGAGGATGAAGGCGGGGGCGGGCTTCATGAATTATCGACAGGACTAACGGGATTAACAGGATTAGTCAGAGCTCGCGGCGGAATGTGGCGGCGAAGAAGGCGTCAGTGTTGTGGGTGGCGGGGAGGATCGTGCGGGCGGGCGAGGCGGCGGTGAAGTGCGGGTGGGCGGCGTGGAAGGCGGTGGCGATGTCTTCGTTTTCGACGCGGCTGAGGGAGCAGGTGGCGTAGAGGAGGTGTCCGCCGGGGCGGACGTGGGGAGCGAAGCGGGTGAGGAGTTCGCGCTGGAGTTTCGCGGCGGAGGCGATGTCGGCTTCGGTCGTACACCATTTGAGGTGCGGCGAACGGCGCCAGGTGCCGCTGCCGGTGCAGGGGGCATCGACGAGGACGCCGTCGAACAGGCCGGCGGGTGCCGGGGAAACGGATACGTTGCGGAGGCCGGCGCGGGAGGCGCGGGTTTGAAGCTCGGCGAGGGCGGCGGGGCGGATGTCGTGGGCGGTGACGTGGCCGGTGGGACCGAGGAGGCGGGCGAGTTGGAGGGTTTTGCCGCCGGCGCCGGCGCAGGCGTCGAGCCAGCGGGTGCCGGGTTGTGGCGCGGCGGAGGTGAGGATGAGTTGGGAGCCGAGGTCTTGAATCTCGATCAGGCCGTGGGTGTAGGCGTCGGTTTGAGTGACGTCGGATTCGGTGAGGAGTTCGAGAGCGTCGGGGATGAGATCGGACGTGCGCCAGGTCCAGCCGCGGGCGTTGAACTCGGTGAAGACTTTTTCGGGTTTGTCGGTTTGAAGGCGGAGCCAGAGGGGGGAGCGGGTGTGGAGAGCGTCGAGGTTGGGCGACTCAAAGGCGGCGGGGCAGTGGGCGTGGAACCAGTCGGGTAGGAGTGAGGCGCGGGCGATTTCGCCGAGGTGGGCGGCTTTGGCGGCGACGGTGGGCGGCAGCTCGGGCCAGTCCGTCGGGACGAGGGCGGTTTTTAGCTGGCGGGTGGCGGGGACATCGGCGGCGAGCCAAGCGGTGGCGTGGATGGCGGTGACGTCGGAGATCGCGAGTGCGGCTTCGATCCACGGGAGGTGGCGGATGGCGGTGTAGAGGAGTTCGCGATACAGGCGGCGGTCGCGGGAGCCGAAGCGGCGTTCGCGGGCGAGGCGTTGCTGGAGGCGGGCGGGGAGATTGCGGTCGGTGCGGAGAAGTGGACGCAGTTCGGCAAAGAGCGCGAGGAAGGTGCGGGCCTGGTTGGCGGCGTGGGAATCCATTGTGGGAGAGTGCGGCGGATGCGGAAACGGAAGCCGGCGAGACGACGGCGCTCCCAAGGGATTAGAAGCCGACGAGATTTATCTGGATGTGGAAGCCGAACTTACTTTCGCGGCGCTGGCCGTTGTACACGGAGATGCCGTAGCGGATGCTCCAGAGGTTATCGAGGTTCTGAGTGATGCCGTAGCTTTGCTCGATGAAGCGGTCTTTGCGGGCGTCGAAGTGGAGGCGGGCGTACGTGCCCCAAGCTTCGTTGAAGCGGTAGCGGCCTTCGGTGACGTACTCGTGAATGTTGCGGCGGAGGAAATGATTGCCGAGGTAGAGCGACCAGACTTCGCCGTCGCGGAGCGTGAAGCCGGTGTTCAATTCGCGGAGGGTGAAATCCTGCGGGGTGACGCTTTGGTAGAGGTTAAATTCGAGCCATTTGACGGGCGTGAAGGCGAGGTCGGTGTGGATGGCGGAGAAGTCTTTTTCACCAAGCTCAGGGTCAGGGAGGAAGTCGGCGGCGAAATTGACGCGGAGGAGATCGCGCGAGCCATAGCGGCGGTCGCGGGTCTGGAACGTGTTGTCGAGAGCGAGGCGGACCGTGTTGGTGGCGCGGAGGTCGTCGATGGCGCGTTGTTCGCCGAGGCCGAGCGGTTCGAGATAAGTTTGGAAGGTGCGGTCGTCGATCGGTGGAATGTAGGCGCGGCCTTTGTTGGCTTCGGGGATGTAGCGATAGGAGAGCTTGGGCGTGATCAGATGGCGGATACCGTCGATGTCCCAGCGGTCGTTTTTGTAGCCGTAGAGTCCGCTGGCGCGGAGACTCAGATCGGCACCGACTTCGCCGAGGGTGCGGGTGTAGTCGTCTTTGCCGCCGGTGGCGCGGGAGTAGTGGGTGACGCGGGCGCCGGCGACGGGGGTGATGTTGAGCCACGCGCTGGGATTGATGGGGCGCGAGAGGCCGTAGTAAGCATCGAGGCGGTCGCTGCGGGTCGTGGGGCCGTCGTAGAGGGCGTCTTCGCGGAGGGCAGCGGCGCTGGCCTGGGCTTGTTGATAGAAGCCGAGCGGAAGGGCGGAGGGGAGGAGATCGATGCGGACTTCGGGGAGACGCTGCTGAACGCGGTAGTAGGAATTGGGCTGGGCGCGGAGGAAGGCGGAGACGATGACGTTTTCGCCGGTGTGGGCGGCTTCGAGGAAGGTGTCGGGCTGCTGGACGGGGTAAAAATCCTGAGGGCGGAAGTCGCGGGTGATCTCGGAGTCGCTCCAGTAGGCGAACTGGCCGTTGAGGGTGAGCTTTTCCGAGAAGCGTTGGCGGTGGGTCCATTCGACGTAGCCGCGGTCTTGGGAGATGGGCTGGCGGAGAATGTCGGTGAGACGTTCGCCGTAGTCGTGGATGTATCCGGTTTTCAGTTCGCCGGAGTAGGTTTGGTCGCCTTCGCCGCGCTGGTAGCGGGCGGCGGGGCCGACGAGGAAACCGCGTTTGCTGTAGAGGCTGAGGTCGCCGCCGACCTGGACGCCGCTGGCGACAGGAAGGCGCGTGCCGATGCCGGCGTAGGCACCGAGACTGCCACGGTAGCCGACGGTGGCATCGAGGAACGAGAAGAGGGGCTGGTTGAGGTTTTGTTCGTAGGTGATGAAGCGGAACGGGAGGACGGGGCCGACGCCGACGCGGGCGTTTTCGGCGCGGAAACTTTGTTTGGGGCGATAGACGAGGCGGTCGGCCTTGAGCACGGGGCCGGTGAGGTGGGGCTCGTGGTAGGTGAGGACAGCGTTGTTGATGGTGATTTCGTCGCGTGTGCCGCCGACGTCGGTGCCAGAGAGGTAATGAGGAAACTCGCCGAGCCTCATGCCGGTGACGCTGAAGGTGCGGTTGGTCGTGTTATAAGTGATTTCGTCGGCGAGGAGACGCAGGGGGCCGCGGGTGAGGCGGGCGTTGCCGCGCGCGATGGCGAGGTTGGTCTTGGGGTTGAAGCGGATCTGGTCGGCTTGCAGGACGGCGTCGCCGTAGGTGAAACGGGGTTCGCTGCCGGAGGCGCGAGTGACAACGGCATCGCCGGTATCGAGGTCGCTGGTGACTTGTCCGCCGGTGAGTTCGGGGCGGATTTCCTGGGCGGACAACGGCAGAGCGGCCAGAAGGGCGGCGAACAATGGACGGAGGATGCGGCGGGTCACGGTTAGCGGGAGCAAAGCGGGGGAGCGGACTCAGGCAAGCCCCGCATATTGGGGGGAGGTTTGGCCCACTTTTCGCTTTTCCGGGCCGGTGCCGCTGCTCATGGTCGCGGCCCGCGACGCCATTCCGACTCATGCCATCCACTTCTTCACGGTCCAAATCCACAGCGCTTCAAGACATGGCTCAGCTTCGCGCTGAGATCCGCTCACTCGGCTCGGCGCTCGGGCGAGTCATCAGCAAACTAGAAGGGGCAGATGCTCTGGAGACGGTGGAAACGCTGCGCACGCTGGCAAAGGCGGCTCGCGGCGGCGATGAAGCGGCGGCGGGGAAACTGGCGGCGGCGGTGGCGAAGCTGACCCCGGCGCAGGCATTCACGCAGGCGATGGCGTTCACGTTGTACTTTGAACTGGTGAATCTGGCGGAGGAAAACTTCCGCGTGCTGTTGCTCAGGAAGCGCCGGGCGGCGCGATTGCTGGCTGAACCCAAGTCCGATGATGCGCGGCCGATCCGCGAGTCGATCGAAGCGGCGGTGGTGGAATTGAAAAATCGCGGTGTAGACGCGGCGACGATGCAGGCGCTGGTGGACAGCGTGGCGATCGAACTGGTTTTCACGGCGCATCCGACGGAATCGAAGCGGCGCACGCTGCTCACGAAGCTGCGGAGGCTGGCGGATATTTTGCGGCATCGGGCGCAGCCGGAGCAGAGCAATCCGGACTTCAACGATCCGCAGTGCGTGGAGCGCGAGATCGTTTCGCTCTGGCTTACGGACCGAAGCCGCACGGAGCGGCCGGAGGTGACGGATGAGGCGCGCACGGGGCTGTGGTATTTCGAGACGACGCTTTTCGACACGCTGCCGCGGCTGCATGTGGATATGGCGCGGGCGCTCAAGCAGCACTTCCCCGAGGTGAAACCGCCGGCGCGCTGGCTGACGTTTGGCTCGTGGATCGGCGGCGACCGCGATGGGAATCCGAATGTGACGGCGAAGGTCACATCGGATGTGTTGCTGATGCACCGCCGACTGGCGGCGGAAAAGCTGCGTTCGGGCGTGTACGAGCTGAGCCGCTGGCTGACGATCTCGGACCGTCGGGAGCCGTTGCCGGCTGGCGTGAAGAAGCTGCTGCGCGAAAGCCGCCAGCTCTCGTCGCTCATCGAGCAGCTCAGCAGCCGGTACCCGCATGAACACTACCGCCTGTTGCTCGCGGGTCTGCGCGACCGGCTCGGGCAGACGGTGAGTGAAGTCCGCGGCGGGCAGGCGCTGGCGACTGCGGATGATGACGCGGGTAACTGTCTCACGGCGGAGGCGGTGAAGGAGACATTGCAGGCGATCCATGAGGCGCTGGCGTCGGGACGCGGTGCGTTGCTGACCGGCGGCGAATTGAAGACGGTGCGCGATCAGGCGGAGGTTTTCGGATTGCACGCATCGCGGCTCGATCTGCGCCAGCACTCGGGGCCGCACGAGGCGGCGGTGGGCGAAGTGCTCGGGCGCGCGGACTACGCGAAGCTTTCGGAAGAGGTGAAGCGCGGGCTGCTCGCCGAGGCGATCACGACGGCGAAACCGTTGACGGCGGCGAAGCTCGCGGCGTTTTCGGCGGCGACGCGCAACGTGATCGAACCGCTCGCGCTGACCGGGCATGTTTCCGCGAAGTTCGGGCCGGAGGCGCTGGGCATTTATATCATCAGCATGACGAGCGGCGTGTCCGATCTGCTCGAGGTGATGTTGCTGATGAAGCTCGCCGCCGCAGCGCCGCTCCCTATCGCGCCGCTTTTTGAGACGTTGGATGACTTGAACCGCGCGCCGGAGATTCTTTCGGAGTTGTTCACGCATCCGGTGTACGCGTCGGAGCTGGCAAAACATGCGCGGCATCAGCACGTGATGCTGGGCTACTCGGACTCGAACAAGGACTGCGGCTACCTCGCGGCGAATTGGGGGCTCTTCAAAGCGCAGGACAATATCTCGCGGGTGTGTCTCGGGCATGATGTGCGCGTGACGCTTTTCCACGGGCGCGGCGGCAGCATCGCGCGTGGCGGCGGCCCGGCGGCGAAGGCGATTCTGGCGCAGCCGATCGGGTTGCGCGACGGCGGCATACGCGTGACGGAACAGGGCGAAGTGTTGTCCACGCGTTATCACGATCCGGATCTTGCACATCGCATCCTGGAGCAGATGGCGTACGGCGTTTTGCTCGGAGTTCACGCGGCCAAGAATCATGAACCGGCACCGACCGAGTGGTTAAATGCGATGGAAAAAATGTCGGCGGTGGGTGTCGCCGCTTACAAGGCGCTGGTCCACGACGACCCGGATTTCCTGGCGTTCTGGAAGCAGTCCACGCCAATCGACGAGATCAGTAACTTGAAGTTCGGTTCGCGGCCGACGTTCCGCAAGAACACGACGAGCGTGGAAGATTTGAGGGCGATTCCGTGGGTGTTTTCGTGGATGCAGAGCCGGTTTGTTTTTCCGGGCTGGTTCGGGCTGGGCGCGGCGCTGGACGCAGTTTTATCGCAGGGGGCGGCGAGCAAGAAGTTGTTGCGCGAGATGTATGCGAGCTGGCCGTTTTTCAAGACGATGATCGACAACGCGCAGCTCACGCTGCGCAAAGCCGATCTGCCCATCGCGCGGCTCTACGCGGAGCTCGTGGAGGAGCCGCGCATCAAGAAGAAGATCCTCGGCGCGCTCACGAAAGAGTTTGAGCTGACAGAGGCGGCGATCCTGGCGATCACGGGGCAGAAGCAACTGCTGTCGGACGAGCCGGTGCTCTTGAAATCCGTGCAGTTGAGAAATCCTTACATCGATCCGCTCAACTATATCCAGGTGGAGATGATCCGGCGTCTGCGCTCGGGCAAACTGAGCAAGGACGAGGACGAGGCGACGCGCGCGGTGGTGGAGCTGACGATCAACGGCATCAGCGGCGGGTTGAAGAACACGGGGTGATGACTTGGTGCAGGCCTTCGGAGAAATCTCCGGTGGCCTGCTGGCACGTTTTCCGCAGAGGGGAACGGGTGAAGCGCGTTCATTGCGCGCTAGACCTTCTGCCTGGATAGCACACGTTTCACCCAACCCTCGCTTCCCGTGATCATCGCCCAAACCGAACTCGACTCCTTTCTGAAAGCCACCAACTCCGCGCCGCATGATCTGCTCGGCATGCATCCGGCAAAAAAGGGGCGCAGCCAGGGCGTACTCGTGCGGGCGTTTTTGCGCGAGGCGGCGGCGTGTGTCGTCGTCGATGTGACGAAGGGTGACGAGTACCCGATGGAGCAGCTGGCAGCCGAGGGATTTTTCGAGGTGTTCATCCCGAAGATTAAGGAAGTCTTCGCGTATGAGTTGAAGACGAAGTTTCATAACGGTGAGACGCGCCAGTTCCGAGATCCGTATTCGTTTCTCCCGATGCTCGGCGATCTGGACCTGCATCTTTTCAACGAAGGCAACGATCACCGCATCTACGAAAAACTTGGCGCGCATACCCGGGTGATCAATGGCGTGCCGGGTGTGTCATTTGCCGTGTGGGCGCCGAGCGCGGCGCGCGTGTCGGTCGTCGGAAATTTCAATCACTGGGATGGGCGCTATTTCCCGATGCGCACGCTCGGTGCGTCGGGAGTGTGGGAGCTTTTCATTCCTGGGCTCGGCGAGGGCGAACTCTACAAGTATGAGATCTACGACCGCGCCGGGAAAATCCATCTGAAGACCGATCCCTACGGGCTCTATTTCGAAGCGCCGCCAAACAACGCGTCGGTCGTTCACAACCCGAGGAAGTACAGCTGGGGTGACTCGGCCTGGATCGAGCAGCGCCGGGCGAAGGCGGGCCAGCTCGATCAACCGATGTCGGTTTACGAAGTGCATCTGGGCTCGTGGAAGCGCCGGGCGGGCGCGGCTGACGAGCTGTTCAGCTACCGCGAGCTCGCGCCGATGATCGCCGACTATGTGATCGAGATGGGGTTCACGCACATCGAGATCATGCCGGTGGCGGAGCATCCGTTCGATGGGTCGTGGGGTTATCAAGTCACGGGGTATTTTGCGCCGACGCAGCGCTTCGGAACGCCGCAGGATTTCGCGTTTTTCGTCGATCACCTGCACCAGCGCGGCATCGGCGTGATCATGGACTGGGTGCCGGGACATTTCCCGCGCGATGCGTTCGCGCTGGCGGAGTTCGACGGCACGCACCTCTACGAACATGCGGACCCGCGGCAGGGCGCGCACATGGATTGGGGGACGTTGATTTTTAACTACGGGCGCAACGAAGTCCGCTGTTTCCTCGTGGCGAACGCGCTCGCGTGGATGGATCTCTACCACATCGACGGGCTGCGGGTGGACGCGGTGGCCTCGATGCTCTACCTGGACTACTCACGCAAAGAAGGTGAGTGGATTCCCAACCAGTACGGCGGCCGTGAGAATCTGGAGGCGATCCAGTTCCTGCGCACGACGAACGATCTCGTTCACCACTATTTCCCCGGCGCAGTGATGATCGCGGAGGAATCGACGTCATTCCCCGGTGTGAGCAGGCCGACAAAAGACGGCGGTCTCGGCTTCGACTACAAGTGGAACATGGGCTGGATGAACGACACGTTACGCTATTTCCAGAAGGAGTCGGCGCACCGGAAATTCCATCAGAACGATCTGTCGTTCGGGATGCTGTACCAGTACTCGGAGAACTTCGTGACGGTTTTCTCGCACGACGAAGTGGTCCACGGAAAACAGTCGCTGCTGTTCAAGATGGGCGCGTGGCACATCGCGGAAAAGGCCGCGAATCTACGCGCGCTCTACACGCACATGTGGGCGTGGCCGGGCAAAAAACTGCTCTTCATGGGCTGCGAGTTCGGGCAGTCACGGGAGTGGAACTACGCCGTCAGTCTCGACTGGCATTTGCTCCAGTACAAAGACCACGATGGCATCCGGCTGCTCGTGAAAGATCTCAATCATCTTTATCGAAACGAGCCGGTGCTGAGCATGAACGATTTCAACTCGCAGGGGTTTCGCTGGATCAACTGCAGCGACACGGATGCCAGCGTGATGGCGTACCTGCGCGTCGATCCGTTTGAGGAGAATATTTTCGCGATCGTCGGTCACTTCACGCCGGTGATCCGCGAGGGCTACCGGATTGGCGTTCCGCGCAAGGGATTCTGGCGCGAGGTGCTCAACACGAACAGCCAGCACTATGGCGGCAGCGGACTGGGCAACGGCGGCGGGCTTAACGCCGAGGACGTCGAGTACGACGGACACAGCCAGAGCCTGAGTGTGACATTGCCGCCGTTCAGCACGACGATCTTCAAGTGGTCGGCGAAGTGAGGAGAGGCGATTTGGCGATACCGAAGCTTGAGATCTGCGGTATCGCTTCGGCGCGTTAAGGCTAACGCGCCCTACCTCGGATAACCGCGCTTAGGCGGTGGCGAAGAGCTCGGCGATGACGTCTTCGAGCGGAATGTCTTCGATGGTGATGTCGGCGACGGGGCCGGCGGTGAGGATTTCTTGGGAGACGGCGATCACGGCATCGGTGGGGACGCTGAGCGTGAACTGGCCTTCGTCGGAGCGCGTCGCGGTGCCGTGCTGCGAAGTCCAGGTGACAGGGAAGGCGGCGGGATCTTGCGGGATGAACTTGATGATCTTCTTGCGCGTGCCCGAGCCGGCTTCGAGGCGGTCGAGGGAGCCGTCGTAGATTTTTTTGCCTTTGTTGATGACGATGACGCGTTCGCAGAGTTCCTGGATGTCGGCCATGTAGTGGCTCGTGAGGAGGATCGTGACGCGGTACTTGCGGTTGTAGGCGCGGAGGAAATTGCGAACGGCTTTCTGCGAAATGACGTCGAGGCCGATGGTGGGCTCGTCGAGGAAGAGGACGCGCGGGCGGTGGAGAAGGGCGGCGATGAGCTCCATCTTCATGCGTTCGCCGAGGGAGAGCTCGCGGACCATGACGTTGAGCTTGGCTTCAACGCCGAGCAGCGAGACGAGTTCGGCGAGCGTCTCTTTATACTGCGCCTCGGAGATGCCGTAGATGTGGCGGAGCAGGAGGAATGACTCGATGGCGGGAAGATCCCACCAGAGCTGGTTTTTCTGGCCGAGGACGAGGGCGAAGAGGCGGCGGTAGGCGTTCTCGCGTTTCTTGGGCTCGAAGCCGGCGACGCGCGCGGTGCCGCTGGTCGGGTAGATGAGGCCGGCGAGCATCTTGAGCGTGGTGGTTTTACCCGCGCCGTTGGGACCGAGGAAGCCGACGAATTCGCCCTCGGCGATGTCGAACGAGATGTCTTTGGCGGCGGCGGTTTCCTCGAACTCGCGTTTGAAAAGTCCCTTCACCCCGCCCCAGAAGCCAGGCTGTTTTTTGTAGGTGCGGAAGATGCGGGTGAGGTTGCGGACTTCGATCATGGAGCGCGGAGTGAAGCGCAAAGCGCGCGCGGCGCAAAGCGGAAGCGTGGAGATTTTCTGCGGGTGCCGGGAGATGTTGCGCGGAGGCTGCCGCGAGTGGGTGAGAGGGCGAGATCAGGGCTGTGGACGCAGGACACGGAGGCGGTGGGCTTCACTGTCGCCGATGTAGACGGAGCCGTCGGTATCGACGAAGACGCCGTGCGGGCGGTCGAGGGCGCAGGCGGCGGCATTGCCATCAGGGCCGTCGCCTTTGGTGCCGGTGCCGGCGATCACCTCGATGAGGCCGGTCTTGGCATCGATGCGGCGGATGGTGTGGCTCTCGGTGTCGGCGAGCCAGGCGTTGCCCGCGTGATCGAGGGCGATGCCTTTGGGGCCGCTGAGGGTGGCGGCGAGCGCGGGGCCGCCGTTGCCGGTGAAGCCAGGTTTGCCGGTGCCGGCGATGAGACGGATGCGGCTGGCGCGCAGATCGAGTTGGAAGACCTGGTTGCCTTCGCGGGTGACGAGCCAGAGGTTGCCGCTGGCATCGACGTCGAGCGAACGAGGGTTGTTGAAGGGCGTGCCGGTGATCGGAGAACCATCGGGAGTGGGGCCGGGCTGGCCGGTGCCGGCGAGAGTCGTGACGATGCCTGTAGTCAGATTGATGTGACGGATGACGTGGTTGCCGACGTCGCAGACATAGAGACTTCCGTCGGGCGAGAACTGGATGCTGTGCGGGCCTTTGAAGGTGGCATCGCTGGCGGGGCCGCCGTCGCCGGAGTAGCCGCGTTTTTGCGGGCCGCCAGCGATGGTCGTGATGATGTGCGTCTTCGCGTCGATGCGGCGGATGGCGTTGTTACCGGTGTCGGCGATGAAGAGGTTGCCCGCGGCGTCGAAGCGCAGTTCGTGCGGGAGATTGAACGAGGCCTGCGAGGCGGGACCGCTGTCGCCGTCGTAGCCTTTTTTGCCCGTACCGGCGAAAGTCGTGATAGTGCCGTCGGTGGAGATGCGGCGAATGGTGTGGCCGGCGTGTTCGCAGAACCAGAGAGCGCCGTCGGGGCCGCGGACGACACCGTAGGGATCGTTGATCTGCGCGAGGTGGGCGGGGGCGCCGTCGCCGGTTGTGCCGGCGATGCCAGCGCCAGCGACGGTGGAGATCGTCCAACTGGTCGTGGCGTTAAGGAGCGGGGAGAGGAACAGGCCGAGAGCGAGGGGGAGAAGAAAGCGCATGGTGAGAGCAGGGGCTTCGAGGCGGGCGGGCGGCGAAGCGTTTGTCTTTGGACGGTGGGAATCGGGCTAGAGTTTTTCGCCGAAGCGCAGGGGTTTGGTTTTCTTCTTTTTCTTGGGCGACGGTGGGATGCCGATGCGGGGGTCGCGGGCTTTGGCGAGGCGGACGAGTTTTTTGGCGTCGCGCTCGAAGGTGTCGGCGGACTCGGGGAGGTAGAGCCACTTTTTCAATACAGGGTGCTGTCGGAGCGCGGGGAACTCGGCGAGGAGGCTGGGCTGATGTTCGTGAAAGGTGCAGACGAGGACGCCCTGCCAGGGCTCGCCCTGGGTGGAGAGGAAGAGCTGGTGGTTGCCATGGAGCATGATGGTGCGGCCGCCGAACCAGGATTTGAGAACGAAGGATGGTTCGTCGGCGAGGGGCTCGGCGAGCCAGACGAGGGGATGCTCGGGGCGGGCGGCTTTGGCGCGGAAGGCGGAGGCGCGGGTGGGTTTCATGGGCGATTGCGAGTAGCTGACGGTGGATGGGCGCGGGCGATTTTCAATCAGGCTCAGGGAGGTGGTGTGGTACCGGAGGGGAGCGCGCCGAGGTGGACGAGGTTTTCGTAGGTGATGGCGATGCGGGCGCGGATGACTTCGCGGTCGGTCTTGGCGTCGAGGTTGGTCGCAAAATAAACCGGGCCTTTTGGCGTTTCGATCCAGCCGACGTGCCAGCCAACGGGGTGATCGACGGTGGTTGAGGTGAGGCCGGTCTTGGCGCGGAGTGTCCAGTCGTCGCGGCGATCGCGGATCATGATTTCCTTCACGGCGCGCATCGTCTCGGTGCGGAAGGGAAGCGCGTCGTCGCGCAGGCTGCGGAGGAAGGCGATTTGTTGCACGGCGGAGATGCGAAGCGAGCCGGTGAGCCAGAAGCGGTCGATGCCGCCGGAGATGTCGGCGTTGCCGTAATAGATTTTATGGAGCCACTGGCTCATGCGTTGTCCGCCGGTGCGGCGGGCGAGTTCTTGATAGAACCAGACGGTGGAAGCGCGGAAGGCGTCGCGCATGGATTGGTCGCGGTTCCATGCGGGCGAGCCGCGGTCGTTGCGGTCCCATGCGAGGATTTCGTCGATGCTGGCAATGGCGCCGCATTCTAGAGCGATGAGCGAGTTGGGGATTTTGAAGGTGGAGGCGGGGAGGAATTTTTCCTGCGAGCGTGCGCTGTCGTTGGTGAGCCAGCGATCGGTGGCTGGCTGGTAGGCGACGAAAACGCCTTGGAGTTTTCGCTGCGCGAAAGGTTTCGCGAGGATCGGATCGACAGTGAACACGGGAGCCGCGGTTGCGGATGCGCTGAAAGCGATCGGCGCGGGGAGAAGGCAGAGTAGAAACGAGAAGAGGCGTGGCACGCGCGGGAAGGTCGCGGGTGATGTCCGCGGAATCAAGATGGGCGGTGTTGAATCCGCAGATTGAGAAAATGTCCGAAAGTCTGTCACAGCGGGGTGGCGGGAATTGTCCAACCGTGCGTATGGATACTTCTCTCATTTACAAAACCGCCCTCCAGACGCTCGCAGGCACGATCTCGTTTCCCGAGGTTGTCGGCGCGCTGCTCGGAGCGGGCGTGCATTATTATCAGGTCGATTATGTCGGCTTGCGGAAAACGTTTTATGGGGCGGACGGCGCCGTCGCTGTGACGCCGCTCACGGTTGAAGGACTGCCGACGGTGGCGGAGTTTTTCGACGCGCCAGCGTTGAAGGCGGCGATCATCGACAGCCAGCGGAACGGGCAGACGTTTCGCGATTTTTCGCGGCGTGCGATGAGCGCGGGAGTGCAGGGTTATTATGCGTTTCTGAAGGGGAAGCGCGTGATGTATCTCGGACGGATGGGCGAGCAGCACATCGAGTGGTTTCCGGGATCCGCGCCTGCGCAGTCGTCATGAGCAGGCGCGGTGCGCGTTCTTGCCGAGAAGCGGCGGGTCTCGATGATCGCGGGATGCGCCCGAAGCCGGCTTCACCCTTTGCCTCTGTCGATCCTGACGACGAGGCGCGGGTGGTGGCGGCCAAGGCGGGCGATATGAACGCGCTGGATGCGCTCGTGCGACGGCATCAGCCGTGGGTTTTCAATCTCGCGCTGCGCATGGTGTGGCGGCGCGAGGCGGCCGAGGATGCGACGCAGGAAATCTTCCTTAAGGCCGTCACGCATCTTGGGAGCTTCGAGGGACGCAGCCAGTTTTCCACCTGGCTGCATCGGATCGCGGTTAATCATCTGCTCAACGTGCGGAAGTCCGAGATGGAGGCGCAGTCGATGACGTTCGACGACATGGGGCGTTCGCTCGATAGCTGCGTCGATAGCGAACTGCCGGACGAATCCGTGTTGCCCGTCGATCATGGACTGCTCGTCGAAGAGGCGAAGCTCGGCTGCATCACGGCGATGTTGATGTGTCTCGATCGGAGGCAGCGGCTGGCGTTTATCCTCGGGGAAATTTTCGGCGTCACGAGTGAGCAGGGCGGGGAGGCGATGGAAATTTTAGCCGAGAATTTCCGGCAGCTGCTCACGCGCGCGCGCCGCGATCTCTATCAATTCATGCAGGGGAAATGCGGTCTGGTGAACGCGCTCAACCCGTGTCGCTGCTCGAAGAAGGCCGGTGCTTTTATGGCGAACGGCTGGCTCGATCCCGCGAAGCGGCAGTTCACGCGGGAGCGTCTTGCCGCCGTTCAGGACGTGACGCCGCACCGGCTGGACGAGCTGGCGGAGATGGAGCGGGCGCACGCGGAGCATTACCGGTCGGCGCCGTTGAGTGACGGGCCGGATTTTTCGGCGAAGCTGCGCGCGGTGGTGGCGCGCTCGGGTTTCGCGAAAGAGTAAGCGCGGATGAGGAAGCGGGGTGGATTTCGCTGGCGGGTTAGACTTCCGGGCTGATGCGGGTTTGGTGCGGCGGGGCAGGCGCGTCGCCCGGCCTCATTCACTTAATCCATCGAAAATATATGAGCACCTCCCTTCCTCCCATCGCTGAAACGATTTCCCAAGGCGGCCGCGCCGGTTCTGTCGAAACGTCCGAAGAGGGCTTTAACCTGCACTTCAAGGCTCCGTCGGAAAAGAATCCGCAAGGGCTGACGCCGGAGCATTTGTTCGGAGCGGCGTGGGCGGCGTGTTTCAACGGGGCGGTGAAGTATATCGCGAAGGAGTCGGGGCACGCGGACGAAGGCATCACGGTCACGGCACGCGTGCAGTTGCACCCGAACGGGCCGCAGCCGTTTTCGGTGGAGCTGCTGGTGAGCATTCCCGATCTCGATGAGCACAAGGCGCAGCATGTGGTGAACAAGGCGCACGCGATGTGCGCGTACTCGAAGGCGACGAAGGGCAACGTGAGCGTGAAGATCACGCTGGACTGAGCCGGGCGAGCGCGAGGGAGCGCGCGGCGAAGTTGTTTTTCGCAGAGGCCGCGCGCTCATTGACCCGCTTCCGGAAACCCGGAAGAACGGGGCGATGCGGTTAAAAATCAAATGGAACGACGACCGGGTGCGCGGAGCGGCTACGGCGCTGCTGCTCATCGGTCGCGATTTGTTGAGCCGGGGAATCACCGAGGATTTGGTGGCGACGGCGCTGACGTTGTATCGGGACGATCCCGACGGCTATAAACTCAGCAAGGCGGCGTGGGCCGATGTGCGGGAGCCGGGGCCGCTGACCAAACCTCAGCATGTGGCGTACTATAAAAACCTGCTGCTGGCGGTGGACGCGTTGCTCGTGAAGACGGCGCAGGCAAAGCGCGAGTTCAACAGTTTCACGGATCTGGATAATTATCTGATCACCGCGCTCAAGGGTGTGCGTTGAACGCGACGATCCGTTCGAGGTGAGCGTTGGAGATGATCGCTCGTAGCGCGGTGATGGAGGGAATACGGGCGTTTCGCAGCGGTGGAAAAAGACACGGGCGGGAGACAAATTTTCGGGCGCGGTGTCTGGCCGGACTACACTCGTTCGTAGGTAAGGAGACCGCTCACCTTAAACCCTATTGGAGAACCGCCATGTCCATGACCTCTGCTCATCCGCCTGTTTCGTCGCGTGCCGAGTGGCGCGCGCAACGTCTTGCCCTGCTCGAAAAAGAGAAGGCTGTGACGCGTCAGTACGATCGTGTCGCGGCCGAGCGCCGCCGTCTGCCGATGGTGCGGCTGGAGAAAGACTACGTTTTTGAAGACGCCTCCGGAAAGCGGCGGCTGGTGGATCTTTTCGAAGGGAAGGATCAACTCATCGTTTATCACTTCATGTTCGATCCGGATAACGAGAAGGGTTGTCCGGGGTGTACGGGTTTTGTCGATTCGCTGGGTGATCTTTCGATGCTGGCGGAGCGCAGAACGGCGTTTGCGCTAATCTCGCGCGCGCCGTTTGCGAAGCTGGAGGCCTATCGCCGGCAACACGGATGGACGCGTGCGTGGTACTCGTCGTTCGGCAGCGATTTTAATTACGACTTCCACGTGACGCTCGATGAGAAGATAGCGCCGGTGGAGTACAACTACCGCTCGAAGGACGAACTGGTAGCCCACGATCCCAACAACAAGCCGGCGGGCGAGGCGCACGGGCTCAGCGTTTTCTTCCGTGTGAACGACGAGGTCTTCCACTGCTACTCCTCTTATGCGCGCGGTGTGGAAAGCCTCACGGATGCGTACAGTCTCCTCGATGTGACGCCGTTTGGGCGGCAGGAAGATTGGGAGGATTCGCCGAAGGGCTGGCCGCAGAAACCGACCTACGGTTGAGCGGGGGCGTGAGAGAGTGCAGGGCGAGGGATTTGAGGAATCCGTTATCAATGAACTCGGCGGCTGGCGTGCGTGGTGCGTAGGATGCGGGCCATGCATCCGGTCCGGCCCGAATCTTTTGCCCGTTATGTCGCGCTCGGCGACAGCTCGACCGAGGGCATCGACGATCCGGATGGCGCGGGCGGTTATCGCGGCTGGTCGCAGCGACTGGCGGAGCGTGTCGATGCGGCCCAAGGAGGTGGATTGCTCTACGCGAATCTGGCGGTGCGCGGGCTGACCACGCGGCAGGTGCGCGAGCGGCAGCTGGCGGCGGCGCTCACGATGAGGCCCGATCTGGCGACCGTGTTTTGCGGGACTAACGACGTGACGGCGGCGCGGTTCGACGCCGCTGCGGTGGCGGCGGATATCGCGCAGATGCAGCGCGCCTTGGTGGAGGGCGGGGCGACGGTGCTGAGTTTCACACTGCCCGATCTCACGCCACTCATGCCGCTGGCGCGGCTGATCGCGCCGCGCATCGCGGCATTGAATACGGCGCTGGCGGAGGCGTCGCGGGCGAGCGGGGCGATCCTGCTGGATTTTGCGGCGCATCCGGTGGCGACCGACCGGCGCTTGTGGAGCGAGGATCGGATCCACGCGAATGCGGCCGGCCACGCACGTATCGCGGATGCGCTCGCGCAGGCGCTCGATCTACCGGGAAGCGACGCTGCGTGGCGGACGCCGTTTGCGACGCCGCTGACTCAGACGCGCTGGCAGTGGGTAGCAGCGGAAGCGCGTTGGGCGCGCCGGCATTTGTTGCCTTGGATCTGGATGGGAGTGCGCGGGCGTTCGATGGCTGATGGACGCGGGCCTAAGCGGCCCGTACTCACAGCACCGTTAGCAGGTCCCGCATCGCGAATGAATGCGGGATGACTAGCGTGGAGAGTGTCCGTAGTCATCTGCTGAATGCACTGAGGGCGTAACTGAGTAACGCCCATGTCTGTGGAGCATAGATGCGTTCAGTTCCGTCGCGTTCTGCCCAGGCGTTTGCGAACCGCTTGCGCGTAATAAACGAGCGGCACGAAAGTGAGCAGTGCGAGCACGGCAAAAAAGATCATCTGGGTTTGTTCGGCATGCGGGTTGGCGAGAAGCTGGCGTGCGACCGGATCGTTGACGTTTTGTGCGAAGGCGACGGGGGCTTCGGCGGCGGTTCTCGCGAGGGCGAATCCGTTGCTGCGCGCCGTTTCCCAACCCAGCGCGGACAGCCACGCGGACGCTTTGACTCCTATGGAGATGCAGCCGACGGCGAGCAAACCGACGCCCACCGTGCCGAGGCCGATCACGCCGATGCTCACGGCTCCTACTGAAAATAGTCCGATAGAAACAACCCCGGCGCTGATCGGTGCGACCGCCCAGGTGCCCCAGGCAAACACGAGCCCATAGGCGCGGTCTCCGGCCGCGATCCATGCGAAGAGAGGGGGCGCGTTTTCGTCGGGGAGAGAAAATCTTACGTGAAGCAGGGGCACACCGAAGAGGCGGGCCTTGCTGAGATATTCACCGGCCGTCGACCCCGCATGATCGCGGGAATCGTGAAAACACTCGGGATGCCGTTCCCGTTCCTGGGAGCGGATGCGACGGAAGTGACCCTGCATCCGGATAACGAAGACAGGTAGGGCGACTACGAATCCCATCACGAGGGCCTGGCAGACGATTAAAAGGACGGCGCGCTGTTCCCACCAACGAAATGCGGCGGCGCGCAGTCCGAACACTGCGGCCAGGAAGACGAGCGAGCCGCCAAAGCTGAACAAAATTCCTTTCGCCACAGCGCGGCGTTCCCGTGGCGTGCGACTTTGATCGTGCGCGGCACGCAGCGACAGCACGACATTCGCCACGCCTATCAAGGAGCTAATAATCGCTGTAAGTCCGGTGGTCTTTGCGAGGGCGGCGCCTTGCGCGGTCACGCCGCCAATAGCGGCGGCCTTGGCGGGTGCCGGCAGGATTGCGGGCAATGCCGCCAGTACCCCCAGTGTGAATATACGTCCGGGCGTGCTTCGGGTGAGCGCACTTTCCACGAATGCGAGCACGCGTTCCTGGAGAATTCTTCTTCCGCGCGCGAGGCGCTGTTTCACGGCGTCTTCGCTGAGATCGAGGGCGGCGGCGACATGCTCCACCGAGCCGTGCTCGCGATAATAGAGGATCAACGGCTCGCGGTATATTTCCGGGACGCGCTCCAGTTCACTCCACAGGATCGCCTGCTCCTCCTTCCGCATGGCAAGATTCGTGGCGGGTTCTTCTTGCCCGGCCACTTCAGCGGCGGCGTCGATGGTCTCGGCCTGAAATACGGGTTCCTTGATATCCCGGCGGCGCAGACGGCCGGTTTTGTGACGGAGAATACCGCACAGCCAGGGACGCAGTTTTTCCGGCTCGCGCAACGAGTGCAGCTTGCGCCACGCCTCGACGAACGTTTCCTGCGCGATGTCTTCCCCCGTGCTCATGCTGCCGGTGGCGGAGTAGGCAAGCGAGCAGAGCAGCCGTTGATAGCGTTCGACGATCCGGGCGAACGCATCGCGGTCGCCGTCGAGGCACGCAGCGACCAGTTCTGCATCGTTGTTGGTGTCGATCTCTGGCGTGGATTCCGGGTTGCTCATGTTGGCTTGATGATAGGTGCCCGCGCAGCCGGAACCGGTGACAAACTTTTTTCGTTTTGTTCGCGAGAGTTTTGGGGGGCCGGGCGGGATGTCCTGCGGAATAAACCGGGAATCACCCTTGGGGATCGGCGCCCACTGAGCAACTGGCCGAGCGCGGTCGACCGCACGAAGAGGTCGTAGGTCAGCAAGCCTGTTGCGAGGGTGATCAGTGAGATGCCGGCGAGTTTCATCAAACCATGCAGGGGAAGCTCGGCCGCCATCACTTGAAGCCAGACGACGACCGGCAGGTGGACTAGATAGATCCAGTAGGCCGAGTCGGCGAGGTAGCGCGTTAGCCGGATGGGCCCGGCGTTTAGTTTTTTGAAGACGCCCAGAGTGAGGCTTACAAGCAGCCACATCATCGCAGCGTAGCTCACGCAGAAAGTTGCTCGGGCCAGCTCATAGCGCGGAGTGGCCGGATTCATTTGGACGTTGCTCAACAGAAGCGTCGTGGCGATCGCTATCACCGTGATGACCCCGCGCGACCACGTGAGCCGGGCGAATCGATCCAAGAGTCCTTCTCGGCGGGCAGCCAGCCAGCCGGCCAAAAAGAAACCGCTGTAGATAAGCAGCGCTGGGAGATGAGGGCTAAGCGTTCGATCAGGTGTGTCCATTCCCCAGCCGTTCATGAACCATAGTGCCGCTGCGGTCGGTACGACGAGACCCGGCAAGCACGCGCGTGTAGAGATCAGCGAGCTGAACGCATGATCGATGAAGCGCAGGAAGCGGCGGAACGTTTGCCGGAAGATCTGCCCGAGGACTCGGATCATCAGCGCGAGCGCGGTAATCAAATTCAGATAGTAAAGGAACCAAAGATGCGTTCCGGTGAAGAGTCCTTCTGGGAGCCGCGCGATATCCTGAAAGCCACTGTGGAGAGCGGCCCCGAAGTCGTAGTCGCCACTCATGCTGGCGCGGCCCATCACCCAGCCGGAAACGATCAGGGGCCGGAGAATGAACCAGCCGGCGACGAACGGCACACCGATGCGCAGAAAACGCGAACCGATGAAGTGCGCCAGTTTCTGGCGACTCAGGGCGAGCTGACTGAAAAAACCTGCGAGCAGGAAAAATGTTTCCATCCGGAACGCGTGGCTCATGAGAACGAAAGCAGGCACCAACGCGCTCGTCGAAACGTCCATCACCGCCCAGCCGATGAAGGCGGGCATGAACGAGAGGCTTGCGTGAAAAACGACTCCGAGCAACAGCGCGAAGGCGCGCGCGGCATCCAGGTAATGGAGACGAGGCGACGACGCGGGGGCGGGGGCAGAGGCTGCCCCGTTGGAGTAGTCAGCCGCGGACGAAACAATGGGATACGCAGACATGGACGCGATTTTCGGAGGGCTTCAGTAGAAGCCGACTTCATCGACCTCATAGGCGAACGGGCCTTTGCTCAGACCCACGGCGAGCAAGTTGACGCTGATGATGTTCTTCAGGTTGAGCGGAGTTTGCTCAGACCATGCGCGCTTAAGTTTTGTGAAGGGCAAGCGAATCTCCTGAGTTTCTCCCGAACGCACCGCGACGAGAGTGTTGTGATAGTCGTAGTTGGTGACCTCGGGGGTACACACCTGAAGCGAGAGCGCGCCGGTGACTATTTTCAGACGCAGCCGCACGCCGCTGTACTCCGATAAATCGCGCGACTCGCCGTCGGGACTCAGCGGCAAGACCAGGTTTACCCAGCCAGGAGAGCCGCGCGGAGGCGTCAGCTCACCTTCGACGATCAGGATGCCGTTGACGGATTTCTGAGTCACGCGCGATTGTCCACCGGCCACGGTGTCGGAGATCCAAACGCGGTCGGTGGACATGCTGGTGTGCTGAGCGTCGTCGAAGTTATCGAGCAATGCCGGCACGGATGCGGCATGAGCGAGCTGCGGATACAGTGCGGCGATCAGCAGGGTGAAGACCGCTGCGGGATGGGAGAGGATTTTCATAGGCACCTGCAAGTGCCCGAAATCCGGAGACCGGTGACAAAAAACTATCCGCGACGATCCGTGCCGGTGATGGCGCGGAGGCGCTGGCCGAGGGCTTCGGCGATGGCGATCATGTCGGCGGCTTCAGTGGGTTTGAGATGCGCCTGGCAGTGGCGATGCCAGAGGCCGAGCCAGGCCTGGAAGTGACGTTCTTCGAGCTGGAGCGGCATGTGACGGCCGGCGAAACCGCCGCCGTAGAGCGCGGGGCCGCCGGTGAGGCCGGACCAGAAGTCGGCTATCTTTTCCATGTGCGAAGGCCAGTCGTCGATGTGTGCGGCGAAGACGGGGCCGATTTCGTTGTGCTGCTTTACGTCGGCGTAGAAGCGGCGCAGCAGGAGCTGAAGGCCGGGGCGGCCGCCGATGCGGTCGAAGAGAGTAGGCGGCGCCTCGGGCATGGCGTGAAAGGGTGCGGCGCGGGAGCTGGCGCCGTGGAGGGCGGGCGTTAGCTGACGCCTTTGGCTTTGAGGAGTGCGGCGAGTTCGACGGGGTCGGCTTCGCCTTTGACGGTGTTGAGCTGGCTGAGGATGGACATGCGGTCGTCGGGGCCGCTGCTGGAGATTTCGAGCATCCAGTCTTCGGTCTTCGGGGCGACGGCGACGATCTCGTCGCACCACGCGATGACTTCGGTGGCTTCAACGAAGCCCATCGTGATGCCTTTGATGTAGTACTCGGCCTTGGTGCGGTAGTTCATGGGCTGTGAACTGTTCAGCCGGTGAGGAAGATGCCAAGTGCGAAGACGCGTGGCGCGCTGCGACCGCGGGGCGGTCCGGAATGCGCGACGGGGGCGTCGCACCTCGATCGGAAGAAAAATGGGCGAAGGTGTCCGCTCGACTTGGTGTCGTTCGTTGAGAACTTGAAAGCACGCACCCTCGTCCTGTTTTCCCAACGAAGAAAAACTCATGTCCTCTACTCACACGATCCGTCTGCACCGCGTTCTGCGTTCCACTCCTGAAAAAGTTTATCGTGCCTTCACCGAGGCCGATGCCATGAGCCGGTGGCTTCCGCCGTATGGCTTTACCTGTAAGGTTCATCACCTGGACGCGAAGGTGGGCGGCACGTTTAAGATGTCGTTCACGAATTTCGGCACGGGAGGCAGTCACTCGTTTGGCGGCGATTTTCTGGAGCTGGTGCCGAATGAGCGCATCCGGTACACGGACAAATTCGATGATCCGAATCTGCCCGGCGTGATGACCGTGACGGTGACGTTGAAGAAGGTTTTGTGCGGGACTGAGCTCAACGTGGAGCAGGCGGGCGTGCCCGCGATGATTCCGGCGGAGATGTGCTACCTCGGCTGGCAGGAGTCGCTCGATATGCTGGCGAAACTGGTGGAGCCGGAGATTCCGAATGGGTGAGTGCTGATGGCTCCGGCGGCGGCGCGACTAGTGATAACCCGGCCCCTTGCGGCCGGGGCTAGATGTTTTCCCACGCGCGGTCGATGACGGGGTCGCGGCCTTCGTCGTATTCGATGTGGTCGATGATGGTTTCGATGGGTTTGCCTTCGAGACCGCTGTTGCGGATGCGCTCGGGAAGGACGGCGGAGCGTTCGTCGCGCCAGCCGAGTTTCAGGATGAAGCGATTCCACATGTGGCATTCTTCGTCGGTTCGCGGCGTGCCTCGGGTGTGAACCCAAGCGAGGATTTGCTCGTCGGACTCGCCGGTCGTGAGGGCGCGTTCGCGGATGTCGGCATAGGGCACGCCGAGGAAGCGGCAGCAGCGGCCGTCGAGGACGTAGAATTGGGAGTCGCCGAGATTGGCGACGTAGTCGGCGGGTAGTTTGCCCGTGGCGTGGAGGCGGAGCTTGTCGAGCATGCGGCCGAAATAAATGAGCCGGCCGACCTTGGCGTAGACACTGCGGAGTCCGGGAACGTGGGGCATGGAGGGAAGCGGGTTTCGCCCCGAGGAAAATCGTCGCCGGAATTTGAACAAGCGCGGGCCTGCGAGGCAGCGGAGCAGTCGGTGGAATTTTATTCCATCACAGCGGCTTGGTGCGTGCGTAAAGGGGAATACGCGAACGTCGCGGGCGGAGCGACTCGTGGCTCTTGGGGGATTTGTGGAGGGCGCGCACGCGGGCTTTGACTCGGGGCGGCGGGTAACTACGCATCGGCGGCGATGGTTCCAGACGACCTCCAGAACAAGGCAGTCCAGTATGTGTCCGGCGACATGAGCGCGCCGGAGCGGGAGAACTTTGAGGTGTTGCTGGCGTGGAATACGGAACTGCGGGCGGACGTGGGGAGGCTCAGCGATGCGGTGGGCGCGCTTGCGCTGGCTGAGGTGCCGGCAGGGGTGACTCCTTCGGCGGGCTTGAAGGCGCGCATTTTGAATTCGGTGGCGGCGCTGGCGGGTCAGGCCGGGGCTGAGGCGTTGGTGAAGACGGATGCGGAGGGGCGGATCGAGTGGGTGAACGACGCGTTCACGGCGATGTGCGGCTACTCGTTGGATGAGCTGAAGGGGCGGAGGCCGGGCGCGGTGTTGCAAGGGGCGGAGACGGATAGTGCGGCGGTGGGGCGTATCCGGGATTCCATGCTCGCGGGGCGGGCGTGCCGCGAGACGCTGATCAACTATCACAAGGACGGCTCGGCGTACCGGGTGGATGTGCGCATCGATCCGATCCTCGATGAGGATGGGCGGAGGCTTTGTTTTGTGGCGCGTGAGCGGAAGCTGGAGATGGTTTGAGCGGAGAGAGGCGGCGCGGGAACTCGTTAGTGGCGGCTGGAGGGAAGCGGGTGCGGAACGCGGCTGGCTTCGCGGGTGCCCCAGGTCGAGAGGCCGAGTGCGCCGAGGCCGATGGCGGAGTAGAGACTGAGGCAGACCCAGAAGAAGAGCGGTTCTTGCGCGCGGGAAACGGCGCGGCTTTGAGTGGCGCGTTTGGTGGGGGAGACGGTTTCGCCGGTGGCGAGGCCGCGATGCACGAGCCAGCCCATGCCAGCGGCGAGGAGAGCGAAGCAGCAGATCGCGGTGACGAGCGCACGGCGTTGCGAGCGATGTTTTTGAGCGAGCGTAGCGGGCGGGATGTCGCGGGTGTCGGGCGTGGCGGCGCGTGCGTGAAGGAGCGGTGACGCGACCGGTAGATGAGGAGTGACGGCGGGTTTGCTAGGAGAGGATTGCGGGAGGCCGAGGCGGAATTCGCGGCGGATGGAGCGGTTGGTCAGCGTGAGCAACACGCCGGCGGAAATGGCGATGCAGGTGAGGTGGAAAGAATAGTTCACCGACGAAGCGAGCACGGTGGTGGGAACGCCGGAGGGCGACGTGTAGGTGCGTTCTGGTGACGGACCTCGGGCAATGGCGGCGGCGCTCCACAGGGCGAAGCTCACGGTAAGCGTGAGGACGTAGGTATGAGCCCAGCGCCAGCGGCAGAGGAGGCCGATCCCGGCGAGCAAGGTGGCGGGCGGGCGTGCGATGACGACGAGCGCGTCGAGCAGGCTGGCGTGGGCGGTGCCGTAGCTTCCGGCGATAAACATCAGCAGTGTGATCAAGCTGATCGGCAGCAGGAGCGCGGAGACGACGATGAGGCTCCAGGCGAGCGCGGTGATCAGCCGGGAGCGCGCGGGCTGAGCGGATTTGGCCGGCAGTGGCGGAGGTGTAGCGGTGGTGGATGTGAATGCGGACATGGCGCTGCGCGGACTGCGGATCGGGAGCGATGCAGTGCGGCAGGTTCGCAGTCTAGGGGAATGCTGCGCGGACGGACATGGGCCGTTTGGGCAAGGCGGCCGTCGGCGCTTGGTCCGTGCTGCGGAGGCTTTCATCGGCAGACGTCGCTATGTTTCCGGCCAATCAACGCGATGGAGTCAGGTGGCGGAGTTTGTCGGGATTGCAAATGATGTAGATCGCGTGAATTCGGTCGGCGATTACCTCGAACGAGAAGGCGTAGTGAATGCGGCCGCCTTCAGAAAGCACGATGCCGGGGCTGCCGTTTATGTCTACCGTGCGTTGCAGCATGGTCGCGCCGAAGCGCGGCCAGATGCCGAGGAGGAAGCGGCTCACATGGTCAGCTCCTATGATGGGGCGTCCGGCGGCTTTCACCCGGCCACCGCCGTCGCTGTACACGGTGCTGTTTTCGGAAAGCAGCGAGAGCACGCCTTGCACGTCGCCGCCGGCGGTGGCGGCGAGAAACGCTTCGACGAGTTGTTGTGCGCGGTCGGTCGGCGGTGTGGATGGCTTGGGAGCGGCGTCGAGCTGGAGCCGGGCGCGGCGCACGATCTGGCGGCAGTTGGCTTCGCTCTTGCCGACGATGAGTGCGATCTCGGGATAGTCGTAACTGAAGACTTCGCGCAGGAGAAACACGGCGCGCTCCACCGGGCCGAGCGATTCGAGCATGAGCATGAAGGCCATGCGCAAGGAGTCGGCTAGCTCGGTGGTGGTGCCTCCGTCGGTCTCGGTCGCGGGCATGAGCGGCTCGGGCAGCCAGATGCCGTAGTACTCTTCGCGGGCGCGACGGGCGGAGCGGAGCTGGTCGATGCAGAGCCGGGTGGTCGCGGCGACGAGCCATGCTTTGGCGGACAGGACGGTGGCGATGTCCTGCCGCTGCCAGCGCAGCCAGACCTCTTGCATGATGTCGTCGGCCTCGGCGACCTGGCCGAGCATCCGATAGGCGATGCCGAAGAGGAGCGGGCGGTGGGTGTTGAATGTATCGATCACGAGGCGACGGCGGCTGGTTTTGGCGCAACGTTATGAGCCAGCCAGTCTTTGAAAAGGATGGAGCCGCGGCGCGCGGGTGATGCCGGGGTGAGGCTGCGGTCATCGACGGCGGCGCCGAAGTAGCGAGCGGCAGGATCGGTTTTCACCTGACGCGGATCGCCCGAGGCCAGCAGGTAATCGCGAGCGAAGCCGGGCATGCGAATGGGTTCGGGACCGGCGATTTTCACGATGCCGTTGATGGGCGCTGCAGTGGAGATTGCGGCAAGCAAGCGGGCGACGTCATCGGCGGCGATCGGTTGCATGAGCGCGGGAGGAACGCGGACGAAATCGCCCTCGGTGGCGCCGTAGATGATCGACGGAGCGAACTCGAAGAACTGGGTGGCGCGGACGATGGTGTGCGGAACAGGGCCGGCGGAAAGCAGGTTTTCCATCGCGAGCTTGGCGAGGAAGTAGTCGCTGTCGGGCACGCGGTCAGTGCCGACGACCGAGAGGGCGACGTGATGCCGGACGCCGGCAGCGGCTTCGGCGGCGAGCAGGTTGCGGGTGGAGTTTACGAAGAAGTCCATGGCGGCCTGTTTCTCGAAAGAGGGCGAATTGGATACATCGACGACGACATCGGCGCCTGCGAGGGCGTTGGCGAGTCCTTCGCCGGTGACCGCGTTGACTCCAGTGGATGGCGAGGCAGGGACCGCGGTGTGGCCGAGCGTGCGGAGGATCGGGATCAGCTTACGGCCGATGAGGCCGGTGCCGCCGATGACGACGATTTTGAGGGATTTGGAAGAGGATGGTGTGTTCATCACCAATCCAGACGGGGCAGCCCTTCGCTTTGTGACAGCGGCGGAAAATCAGTGGGGATTTTCGAACCGGCCTGACGCGAGGTCAGGTCCTACGGCTCGGAGGGGACGTGATCCTTTTTAGAGCGGGCGGAGTTCGACGAGCCAGACGTCGTTTTCGCGTTGGTCGAAGGTGCGGGAGAAACGGGCGTCGGCGCCGATCTGGATTTTTTCGTCGATGACGGGTTCGCCGGAGCTGGCTTTGCGGAGGGTTTCGACGTGAGCGCGGGTGAGCTGGGCGGGGGAGCCGAGGTCGCGCCAGGCGGATTGAACGTCATTGGCGCGAAAACCGACTTTGTAGGCGAGGAGGCGGTAGGCGCCGGGCTTGACGGAGGACAGACGGAGTTCGGCGGGGGCGATGGGTTTCGCGGGATGCTCGGCTTTGTAGAACTCCTGGTTGATCACGGAGGGGCCGGGATGGGTGATGGTGAAATCCCAGAAGAGGGCCTGGACGGCGCCGTCGTTTGCGCGGCAGACGAAGGCGGCGGGATCGGCGCAGGCGAGTTCGTGGTCACCAAGGCGGTTGAGGAATTGGTAGGCGTAGAAGGCGGGTTTGCGGAGGTCTTGATAGTTGAGTAGGCCGAAACCGCCGTGGAAGGGCGTGGTGCGCGGGCCGGCTTCCTCGAAGATGTCGGTGAATGTCCAATACGACATGGAGTTGGCGGCAGACCCGATGTTGCGCATCTTATCCAGGATGAATGCGGTGCTGTGGTAGCTGTCGTGGATCGGGTCGGAGGGCGTGTAGGAGCTGCTCCATTCGGTGTAATGGAGCTCGGCTTTGGAGAAGGGGGAGGCGTCGATTTTGGCGCGGACGCCTTTGACCTCGCCGGTTACGGCGTTGCGGTCGGGCGAGAGGACGGTGCCGGCGCCGCCGGTTTCGTCGAGGTAGCCGCTCATCGTCGCGTAGGTGTGCGTGCTGACGAAATCGAGGGGGACTTTGTTGTCGGCGCAGTAGGCGAGGGTTTCGTCGATCCAGCCGGATCCGGCGGTGGCGGGGCCGCCGACGCGGTAGGTGGCGTCCACGGATTTCACGGCGCGCGCGGAGGACGCGTAGAGTTTATAGTATTCGGCCTGAGCGGTGGGGAGAAACTCCTCGTAGGTTTTGCCGCCGGTGGTGCCCATCCAGAAACCGGTGAGGTTGGGTTCATTCCAGACTTCGAAGTACCAGCTGCGAACTTCGTCGGACCCGTAGCGTTCGGTGACGTGGCGGGTGAAGGCGGCGATGAAGGCTTCCCACTTCGCGTAGTCCTTCGGCGGAGTTACGTTGGCTTTGTACCAGAAGATCGTGTGCGGGCCGCTGGCGAGCTGGCTCGGCATGAAGCCGAGCTCGATGAAGGGCTTCATGCCGATGCTGGTGATGAAGTCGAATAGCTCGTCGATGTACTGCCAGTTGTAGATCGCGTTTCCGTTTTTGTCTTCGTGATAGACGCCCATCTCGTCGCCAAAGAGTCCGTGGAAGCGGATGTAGCGGAAGCCGCATTCGGCGTGGACCTGGCGGAGCTGGCGCTGCCAGTCGGCGCGGAGACCTTCGTTCGCGCGGCCGGCACCGACGCAGAAGTTGTACATGCGGTTCATCGGGCCGCGGGTCGTGGCGAGATCGGCTTGAATGACGCGCGATGCCGGGGCGGTCTGGCTGGCGGAAAGATACATGGGGGAGAGAAGCAGCAGGGTGGCTAGGAAGCGGGGTAGCATGAGGTGAAGTGAAACGCGGGCGGCGGGGGACGTCACGAGGTGTTAATTGAGTTCGATCGTGCGAGTTATGGAGACGATTTTCCGTGGGAGAGATGGGGGTGTGTGGGCCGAGAGGTTGGTGTTGCGGCGCGCGGCGGGGTTTTCATTTTTGCGCGCATGGCCTCCGCCCAGTTAGCCCTTCAATCCGTCGAGTTCGCGCATCCTGGGATGACCACGCCGCTGTTCAGCGAACTCACGGTGCAGTTTCCGTCGGCGTGGACGGGGATCGTCGGGCCGAATGGCGCGGGGAAAACGACGTTGTTGAAAGTCGTCACCGGCGAACTGGAGGCGCAGGGCGGGAGTGTTCACCGGCAGGGGCTGGCGCTGTACGTGGCGCAGCGGACCGACGATGCGCCGGAGTTTTTCGAGGACTTTATCTGGGCGCCCGACGCGACCGTACTCAAAGCGCGGTTACGCGTGAGCGAGGACTGGCCGGAGCGGTGGTCCACGCTGAGCCACGGTGAACGCAAGCGGGCGCAGATCGCGGTGGCGCTCTGGCGGGAGCCGGCGGTGCTGGCGCTGGACGAGCCGAGCAACCACATCGACGCGGATGCGCGGCGGTTGCTGGTGCAGGCGTTGAAGGATTTCACGGGCATCGGGCTGCTGGTGAGTCACGACCGGGCGTTGCTCGACGAGCTTTGCATGCATTGTCTGCTGATCGATCCGCCCGATGCGGTGCTGCGTCCGGGCGGGGTGACGGAGGCGATGGAGCAACAGGAGAACGAGGAGACGTCGGCGCGTAACGCGAACGATGCGTTGCGGCGCACCGAGAACCGGCTCCAGGCCGAGGCGCAGCGGCGGCGGGTGATCGCCGATCAGAAGGCGGCGGCTTCGCGCGGCTCGAAGCAGAAGAAGATCCCGGCGCACGATCACGATGGCCGCGCGATGCGGAATCTGGCGAAGGTTTCGGGCAAGGATGCCTATGCGGGGAAGATGGTGGCGCAGATGAACAAGCGTGCCGGAAAAGTGGCGACGGAGCGCGCAGAGATCGCGGTGAAGAAGCGTTACGAGACAGGCATCTGGGTGGATGGGGCGTCGTATATGCCACGAGATTTTCTGCTGCGGCTGCCAGCCGGAAGTCTTCCTCTGGGTGGCGGACGGCAGCTACATTTTCCCGATCTGGCGATCGGCGGCACTGACCGCATCGCGCTCACGGGAGCGAACGGCCTCGGGAAGAGCACGCTGATCAATCACCTGCTGGGGCGTCTGCAATTAGCGGCGGAGAAACTCGTGACGGTGCCGCAGGAGATCTCGGCGGACGATTCGCGGGCGTTGCTGGAGCAGATCAAGCGTCTGCCCAACGATGAGCTGGGGCGGGTGATGATTACGATCAGCCGGCTGGGATCGCGACCGTCGCGGTTGTTGGAAAGCGCGCTGCCGAGTCCGGGAGAAGTGCGCAAGCTGCTGCTCGCAATCGGCATCGTGCGCGGGCCGCATCTCATCGTGATGGATGAGCCGACGAACCACATGGATCTGCCGGGCATCGTGTGTCTGGAGGACGCGCTCGCGGAGTGTCCTTGCGCGATGCTGCTGGTGAGCCACGACGAGGCGTTTCTGGAGGAGATCACTCACATCGACTGGCATCTGACGCGGGAAGTGTCGGGCGATACGCGGCTGGAAATCATCGCGTGAGCGAGGGTGCGGGTTGCGCGGATTGATGCGCGTGCCGTGTGGGCGTGCGCCGGGCTTGTGGGGCAAGAGGGAGCGGGCCAATGTCGCGCCACGATGTTCTCGGAAAACTACAGTTCGCTACATGCGCTGGCTGGAGGGGTTTTGATTGGGTTGGGTACGTTGCTGGCGTGCGCGGCCACGGGAAACACGATCGGGATCTCCGGAGTGTTCAGCAAAGTGCTCAGGAGAAAACGCGGGGAGATGGTGCGCTGGGCTTTGTTTTTGGCGGGCCTTATGACCGGTGCGCTGGTGGTGATGCGGGTGTTTCCCGCGGCGACGGTTTTTGCATCGCGGCAGTCGCTGTACGTGGTGGCGTTGGCGGGGGTGCTGGTGGGGTTTGGCACGCGCTTCAGCGGAGGGTGCACGAGCGGGCATGGCGTGTCGGGCATCGGGATGGGCTCGAAGTCAGGCATCGTGGCGACGGTGGTCTTCATGGCCGCGGGCATGGCGACGGTCTACGTGATCAAGCATGTCGTGGGAGGGCTGAACTCATGAGCCGCCAATTATTCTGTGTGCTCGGGGCGGGGATTTTATTTGGAGCGGGCCTGGCGATTTCCGGGATGGCCGATCCGGCGCGGGTGATCGGCTTTCTGGATGTGGCGGGGAGCTGGGATTACTCGCTGGCGTTCGTGATGGGCGGCGCGGTGGGCACGTTTGGGCTGGGGCTGCTGGTGTGGCGCAGGCTCAGCGGGGGGCGTGGGTGGTTTGGCACTACGCTGCCGGTGAACGATCCGTCGCCGGTTGACCGGCCGCTCGTGGTGGGCGCGGTGATCTTTGGGATTGGCTGGGGGCTCGGGGGATTTTGTCCGGGGCCGGCGATAGCGAATCTCGGGGCGCTGCGGATCGAGGCGCTGGTGTTTGTCCCGATGATGGCGCTAGGGATGTTGCTGGCGCGGCGGCTGGCGGGTGTGGACCGGGATTAGGACCGGCCCACGGCTGGCGGGTTTCCCGGAAGGGCCCGGACTGACGATCACTTGGATGGTGGCGGCGGCGCTGACGCTTGCGTGGCGGGCTGATTCTTATCGTTTACCGCGTCTTCCATGAGCGTGGCGACGCCACGAGGGTTTTCCTGCTGGGCGACGTGGCCGCCGGGGAAAGTGCGGATGGTCCAGCCTCGGGTCATCGCACGGTGCCAGTTTTTATCGGTGGTGGCGCGGGCCTCCGCTTTCTCGGCGGGGACAAATGCGACGTAGGTGACGGGCAGCGATTTCACGGCCGGATTTTTGTAGGAGACGGGTTCGCTGAAGGTTTTCACCGGATGAGGGACACCGCGAGGGAAGGGGGCGTCTGGGTTGTACCAGGGGAAGTGAACCAGCCCATCGACGATTTTCGCTTTGGGCGGCGGGCCGCCGACGAGATCGAAGGCGGACTGGCCGTCGTCGGGGACCATCGCGTCGAGGAAGATGACGTGGCGGATGCGCTCGGGAATTCGGTCCATCACGCCGGTGATCACCATGCCGCCGTAGCTATGACCTGAGAGCACGACATCGTGGAGATCCTCGAAGAGGATCAGATTCACGACGTCGTTGATGTGCGTCTCTAAATTCACCCCGGCGGTGGCGAGATGCATGCGTTCACCCAGGCCGGTGAGGGTGACGCGGTGGACCTCGTGTCCGTCGTCGGCGAGAAATTTTCCGGTACGTTTCCATTCCCAACCGCCGGCGGTGGCGCCGTGGACGATGACAAAGGTGTATTTGCGGGCTGGATCGTCAGCGCGAGCGGAGGAGAGTGCGAGCAAGACCAGGCCGAGGAGCAGGAACGCGCGAGCAATGGGGGCTTTTTTCATAAGGGGATTTTTTGCGGACTGAGAGGTTTCGCGAGACGGAGGGAGGATCGCAATCACCGCGCGACAGAATCAACGAGCGGGTTGATACGCGTCGGGAGCGCAGGTGGGCAAGGCGGTGGCCTTACGGGGCGGTGCTGCGGCGCTTTAGCCGAAGACGGACCAGCCGGTGCGTTGCACGAGGAGTTCGAGGGCGGCGGTGCCGAGGAGGGAGTTGCCATTGGCATCGAGGCCCGGTGCCCAGACGGCCACTACAGCGCGGTTGGGGACAATGGCGAGGATGCCGCCGCCGACACCGCTCTTGCCGGGGAGGCCGACGCGGAAGGCGAAGTCGCCGGCACCGTCGTAGTGGCCGCAGGTCATCATGAGGGCGTTGATGCGGCGGGCGCGGGGAGAGGAGACGACGTTGAAACCGGTGAGCGGATTGCGGCCGTTGGCGGCGAGGAAGAGACCGGCTTGCGCGAGCTGGCGGCAGTTCATCGCGATGGCGCATTGGTGGAAATAGACGCCGAGCACCTCGGCGGGCGGGTGCTGAATCACGCCGAAGGAGCGCATGAAGTGAGCGAGGGCCATGTTGCGGTCGCCGTGGGCCTGCTCGGACTGGGCGACGAGGCGGTCGATGTTGATGGCGTCGTCGTTGGCGAGGAAGCGGACGAAGCGGAGGATTTCGCCGATGGCTTCCTTCGGGCGGTGTCCGCCTAGGATGATGTCGGTGACGGCGATGGCGCCGGCGTTGACGAAGGGATTGCGCGGACGGCCCTGCTCATGCTCGAGCTGGACGATGGAGTTAAAGGCGTTGCCGGAAGGTTCGCGGCCGACGCGGTCCCACACGCGGTCGCCGATCTGGCCGAGGGCGAGGGTGAGCGTGAAGAGTTTGGAAATGCTCTGGATGGAAAAGGGCTCGTCGGCGTCGCCGGCGGTGACGACTGGGCCGGAGAGCGGGGCGACGGCGATGGCGAATTTATCGGCGGAGACTTTGGCGAGTTGAGGAATGTAGTCGGCCACGCGGCCCTTGTCGGTGCGGGCGCGCAGGTCGGCGACGATCTCGTCGAGCAGCGGTTTGAGCGAATCCATGCGGCGGAGCATGGCGGTGCGCGCGCGAGTGGCCAGTCTGCGCGTGAGTGAGCGCGTGAGGAAGAATCGGCAGGGAGGGCGAGAAGCGTTATGCGGCGCGTGAGTCTATTGTTGCGGCGGGGCGGGCGTTGCATCGACTCGCGCGGACGGCGTTCACTTTTACCCCGCACGCGCATGTCTTCCCGGTCGCGCCTTCAGTCCGCTCCACCCCGCACACCCTGGCCTGATCCGGTCATGTTTGGCCTCATGCTGCTCGTGGCGCTGGCTGTTTACTGGCCGGCGTTGCGAGGGGAATTTATCTGGGACGATGACGCGCATGTGACACGGGTGGACCTGCGGTCGCTGGGCGGGTTGTGGCGCATCTGGTTCGAGCCGGGGGCGACGCAGCAATTTTATCCGCTGCTGCATTCGGCGTTTTGGATGGAGCACAAACTCTGGGGTGACGCGCCGATCGGATATCACCTCGTGAACGTGGGGCTGCACGCGGGGGCGGCGACGTTGTTCGCCATGCTGCTGAGGCGGCTGGCGGTGCCGGGGGCGTGGCTGGCGGGGATTTTGTTTTTGGTGCATCCGGTGTGTGTGGAGTCGGTTGCATGGATCTCGGAGCAAAAGAACACGCTGTCGCTCGTGCTCTATCTGGTGGCGGCGCATGCGTATCTGCGCTTCGAAGGGAAACGCAGCCCGGGGATCTATGCGCTGGCGACGGCTGTGTTCGTGCTGGCGCTGCTGACGAAAACGGTGACGGCGTCGCTGCCGGCGGCGTTGCTGGTAGTCGGTTGGTGGCGACACGGGCGGCTGGAGTGGCGGCGTGATGTGGCGCCGTTGCTGCCGTGGTTTGTCGCGGGGGCGGTGAGCGGGCTGTTCACGGCGCATTTCGAGCGGGTGCTGATCGGAGCGGAAGGGGCGGACTTCGCGCTCGAGTGGGCGGACAGGCTGGTGCTGGCGGGGCGCGTGTTTTGGTTTTATGCGGGCAAGCTGCTGTGGCCGGGGGAGCTGATGTTTTTTTATCCGCGCTGGACGATCGATGCGGGCTTGTGGTGGCAGTGGCTGTTTTTGGCGGCGGGGATCGCGTTGCTTGGCGGGCTCGCCTGGTGGGCGAGGCGGGCACGGGGGCCGCTGGCGGTGGCGCTGCTTTTTGGCGGATCGCTTTTTCCCGTGCTGGGTTTTTTTAATGTTTATCCGTTCCTGTTTTCCTATGTCGCGGATCACTTCCAGTACCTGGCGAGTCTCTCGGTGTTCGCGCTGGCAGGCGCGGGATTGAGCAGACTGGAGATGACGGCGCGATGGGCGGCGGTGGTGGCGCTGTCGCTCGTCCTGGGCGTGCTTTCGTGGCGGCAGGCGGGGATGTACCGCGATCCATTCACGCTCTACGAAACGACTCTGGAGAGGAATCCGGCGTGCTGGATGGCGCACACCAATCTCGGGATCGCGCTGGTCGAGTCGGGGCGCGCGGACCTGGCGCTGGCGCATCATGAAGAGGCGCTGCGGCTCCGGCCGGAATATGCGAAGGGGGAACACAACTACGGGAAGGCGCTGAACCATCTGGGGCGTTTCGCGGAGGCGGTTGCGCCGCTGAGGCGCGCGGTCGCGCTGAAGCCGGACTTCGCGTCGGCGCACAACGAACTGGGCGCGGCACTCATGAGCACGGGACGGACGGAGGAGGGCGTCCTCCATTTAGAGACGGCGGTGAGCCTGAGCCGGGACTTCGGGATGGCGCACTGGAATCTTGGGCTGGCGCTAGCGTTGAGTGAGCGGGTGAAGGAAGCGCTGCCGCATTTTGAGGCGGCGGTGCGGTTGATGCCTGGCGATGTGGATGTGCGGCTGGAGCTGTCGCTCGCGCTGGCTTCAGAAAGTCGATACGCGGAGGCCATTGTCCAGCTGGAGAAGGCGCTGGAGTTGCGGCCGGATTCGGTGGCGGCGCACCAGCAACTCGCGCTGGTGCTGCGCGATCTCGGGCGCGCGGCGGAGGCGGAGGCTCACGAGCGGGAGGCGGTCCGGTTGGAGCGGAGCGGCGGGCGATAGCGCACTGCGGGGCACGTTACGCGGCGGTTGTTTCGCGGAGCGCGGGAGAGCTGCGGGCGGCGCGCTGGAAGAGTGCGGCGGAAGTGGCGAAGAGCGCGGCGAAGCAGGCGTTCAAGGCGAAGACCTGCCAGAGGCCGGGAGCGAAGTCGTGTTTGTGGAAGAGGAGCGCGATGACGGGGACGAGGAGTTGCGCGATGGCGGTGGCGACGAGCGCGCGGGACATGCCGGGGGATTGAAAGCGGGCGATGACGGCGCCGATGAGGCCGGTGAAGAGGACGGCGGCGTAGAGAAGATTGGCGGGGTTTTCCTCGCTGCCGATGATGCCGACGGCACTGTTGATCCAGACGAGCAGGAAGCATGTGACGAGTGCGAGGCCGGTGGCGAAGCGATAGGCGAGGGGGACGGTGTTGCGCGTGAGGAGCGCGTAAGCGAAGCCGGCCCCAGCGAGGAGCATCCACATGACGACGAAGTCGAGCGGGCCCCAGGCCCAGCCTTTGATTTTCAGCAGCATCGCTGTGAAGGGGATCGAGAGCGGGATCAGCGGCAGGAGCAGGATGCGGAGGAGGGTTTTGGGTTTCATGCTCAGGCAGAGTCTCCTGCGAATTCGAAGGGGCGATGAAGTGGCCGTGAAATCGAGGTGAAGTGTGGCGGAGGGTTACGGATGCGGTGCGGATGGAGTGGAGAATGTGGAGGCGCTCCATGCCTGGACGAGGGCGTCGCGGGCGGTGTCGTTATTCCAGTTGAGCGAAACGGTGAGGGAGCGGGTGCCGAACAAGGCGTCGTACATGCGCTGGTGCAGGATGACTTTTTCGCCATCGGGTGAGAGCAGGGTGGCATCCATGACGTTGAATTTAACGCCGCCGATCACTTCGGTGCGGAGTTCGTGGCGGACCTTCATGCCGGTGTCGGCGTAGGTTTTGAGAATCACCTGGACGAGGTCTTGCTGGTTGTCGGCGTACGAGCCGTCTTTGGCGGGATCGAACGCGTCGGCAGTGGAGGTGAACTGGTTGAACTGATCGCGCTGCATGTAGAGCAGTTCGATGGTGCTGGTCATATCGATCGGGCCGTCGACGTTCTTCTGCACAGCATCCAGGCCTTTCTGGCGGGTGGCGGACACCTCGTCTTTAGTTTTCACGCGCCAGCCGTCGGGGATCTTCATCGACCAGCCGAAGCCGGGATGGGTGTAGACGCCAGCGCGGACGACGCCCTCGGTGAGCGGTATGGATTCGTTGGGGACGGCGGGTTTTTTCGGGCAGCCGGTGAGCGTGAGCAGCGCGCTGGCGGCGAGGAGGACGAGGGCGGGGAGTCTCATGGATGAGGAGGGTTTGCGCCGGAGGGGGCGCGTCAACTACTCCCGGAGACGCGGGCGTAGTGTCTAGCAGGCCAGGGAATTTCGAACCGGCCTGACGTGAAGTCAGGCCCTACATTTCGGAGCGCCGGAACGATTTTGCGCTTATGAGCCGAAGTGCGCGGGCTGGCCGGTGGCTTCGAGCACCGACATCCAAAGATCGCCTTGCAGGCTGACTTTGCGGCGGCGCACGGTGACGACGCTGATGGGCAGGTTCACGTGATGACCGTGCCAGCGGCCGACGACCATGTCGGTTTTTCCGGCCATGGCAGCGTGTACGGCGTGCTGGGCAAGGCGCAGGCAGAAGATCGCATCCTGGGGAGAGGCCGGCACGCTGCGAATGATGTAGCTCGGATCGATGTACTTTACCGTGGAGTCGAGCTTGAGGCTTTTGAAGTGCGCTTGAATCCGGTCTTTGATGAAAGGACCGATGTCGCCGAACTTGGCATTTCCTGAAGCGTCTTTGGCGGACGCATCGGTGTGCATGAGTTCCTGGCCTGCGCCTTCCGCAACGACGACGACGGCGTGGCCGCGCGACCGGAGTCGTTTTTCCAAATGAGCGAGAAAGCCGTCGGGGCCATCGAGATGAAAGGGCGACTCGGGAATGAGGACGACGTTGACGCAGTTGTCAGCGAGGGCGGCGAACGCGGCAATGAAACCGGAGTCGCGGCCCATGACTTTGACGAGGCCCACGCCTCGGGCGTGGCACTGGGCTTCGTTGTGGGCGCAACGGATGACGCGGACTGCCTCGGCGAAAGCGGTCTCGAAGCCGAAGCTTTTGTCCATGTATTCGAGGTCGTTATCGATGGTCTTCGGGATGCCGATGACGCCGATAGCGAGGCTGCGTTTGGAGACTTCCTGCGCGATGGCGGATGCGCCGCGCAGCGTGCCGTCACCGCCGATGACGAAGAGCATGTTCACGCCGAGAGAGACGAGTTTGTCCACGATCTGGCCGATGGGTTGCGGCCCGCGCGACGTGCCGAGCATGGAGCCGCCTTCGGTGTGAATCTCGCTCACCGACTCGGGTGTGAGGTCGATGATGCGATGGCCGTAGCTGTCGATGAAACCCTCGTAGCCGTAGGGAATGCCGTGGATGGTTTTGACCCCGTAGGAGTAGTTCAGCGTCATGACGATGCCGCGGATGACGTCATTCAATCCCGGGCAAAGTCCGCCGCAGGTGACGATGGCTGCGCGGCTTTTTTGCGGGTCGAAAAAGATTTTCTGACGGGGGCCGGAGCGCTCGATGGTTATGGGCTCCGTCTCGCCCTCGATGGCGGCGGCGACGCGTTCGAACGCGTGATCGAAGAGGACGCGATGACGGTCGTCGCAGACGAAGTTGGCGCTGGCCTCGTCACGGCGTGGTTGAAGAGGGGATGGGTAGGTGGCGAGCCCGAGGTTTTTGATTTCGAAGTCTTCGCGCTTAAAACGTCTCATGAATGCCAGGGGCTCATGAGATGACGGATTTAGCAGGTATCGTTCCCTTCACCTGTAGATCTAGGGAAGGTGGCTGGGGGAGATCCGGCACCGAGCACACCATTATTTTTGCCGCGTTGTAAGGATTTGCCGGAGGGGCGCTACTAATTCGGCTGAAGAACATGTCATCGATGAACGACGATCAACAGAGGCAGATTTTTGACTGGTGGGTGAAGGAGCATCGCGGGCTGCTCTTTAAGATCGTGCATGCCTATGCTTTCTCTGCACACGACCGGGATGATCTCTTCCAGGAAATTATCACGCAGGTCTGGAATTCGATTCCGCGGTTTCGCGGAGAGTCGCGCGTCACGACATGGCTCTATCGGGTGGCTTTGAATTCCTCGCTCTCATGGACTCGCAAGGAGCGACGACATCGCGGTCGCACGGAGGTTCTCGATGAACACGCGCCCGTCCTGCGGGAGCCAGTGCCTCCGCAGAATCGGCGGCTCGAATGGCTCCACGAAGAAATCGCGAAGATGGATCACGTGGATCGTTCGCTCACCCTGCTGCTGCTCGAGGGGTGCAGCTACCGCGAGATGGCGGACATTCTCGGCGTTTCGGAAAACAATATCGGCGTGAAAATAAACCGGCTCAAAGCCCGGCTGATCGAAAAATCAAAGGAGACCACTGCTCATGAACTTTGAAGAACTGAAAGTCGTCTGGGATTCTGAAACCAAGGAAGCGCAATTCACTCTGAACGAAGCGGCATTGCACGCCGTTGTCCGCCGTCGGAATGAAGAGATCCATCGCGGAGCTGCCTGCTGCCAGTTGGGTGATATTATCGGCGGAATTGGATTCGGAGTCGTGATGGTTGTCTTCGCGGTGATTCTCGCGATGGGCGATCCCGCTTGGTTCGCTTCGTGGAAGTGGATTCGCGTTCAGGTATCAGGCTGGCACGTGGCGGGACTGTTCCTTTCGGGACTCATCATGTGGGGCTATGCCGTCGCGATGTATGGCGTCCGTCGCCGCCAGTTGCAGCGGGAAGAAAATTCTGCCGATTCATTGCGTGGTGATCTCGACCGCGCGATTGCACACACCGACTTTCAAATACGGGTGGCGCGTTCGAGTGTGTGGTGGGGACTTGTTCCGCAATGGGTGGCTACGTGTCTGTTGGGGTTGGTGGTCTTTAGCCTGTCTGAACTCTCGGCGGGCTATTTTTCAGCGATCCTCGGAGTCCTGGGAGCTTTGCTGTCAGTGGTCATCACGTGCCAGCTGCGTGCGATCAATGGCCGGTATGCGCCGCGCAGGCGTGAGCTGGAGTTGCTCCGCACGAAACTTGCCGACATGCAGTGAGAGAACTCGAACAAGGCCGTTCATTCAAATGGAGGAGCGTCCTTTGCTTCCTGAAACACGCCGTAGAAGCTTATCGGGACGTGTCTGAGGTATAGCGTCGTGTTCCCAAAGCATTGGAACGCGCTTACCAACCATATCGTCGCGTCTCTCACGAATTAAGCCTGCTCGAAATCAAAAGAAGACGTGTCTTTTGGGTTTTAGAACGAGCTTCTGATCTAAAAGAGAGCGATTGAGAAAAGGAACAAGCACTAGGACGCTAATCGAGCGAGGCGAGGTATTTGGCGGCGGCGAGGACGTCGTCGACTTTGCCGAAGAAGGTTTCGAGGTGGCCGGGGTTGGTGTTTCCGCCGCGGAGTGACGGGTACATCATCAGGATGCCTTGATCGCGGAAACCGGAGGCGGACTGGTCGTTGCTCGCGGGGCCGGGCGTCCAGGCGATGGCGCCGATGCTGTTGCTGAAGCCTCCGACAAGCCAGATGATCGCGGGGTGCTTCTTTCCATCGCTGGGGTCGGTGCTGACGTAGGCAGCGTTCAGGCCCAGCGGCGCGGTGCATTGGACGAGTTTGAGTTTGGAGGAAGCGGGCGGCTCTTCAGGCGCTTCGCCGATGCGCTCTTCGCGGAGGAGTTTTGTCGTGAAGCCCTGGCGGGCTTCGAGGATCAGCGGGGCCGCTTGAAGGCTGAGTGTGAGAGAAAGGAGAACGCCAAAGGCGAAGAAGGGCCGGAGAGCGAGCATGGGGTGAAGCAGGGATCGGAGATAGGTCTTCATGCGACCTATGGGACGGCTAGGACTGGTATCGGAGAATACCGGGATGGCGATATCGGAGGAGATCGTCGGCTACGGATGGAGCCGTTGAGCGAAAGGCCGGTCTGTCGCGGCGAACCCTCTTCACTTATGATTACCTACAAAGAGATCGCATTCACGGCCTACGCGGTGACGAACATCAAAAAGGCGCGGACGTTTTATGAAGGTGTGCTTTGCTTGAAACCGGCGCGGGAGCTCGGCAAAAATTTCGTCGAGTACGATCTCGGCAATGGGACGCTCTCGGTTGGTTGTGCGCCGAAGATGTGGCCGCCGTCAAAGAAGGGCACGGTCGCAGCGCTCGAGGTGAAGGACTTCGATGGCGCGCTGGAGCATTTGAAGAAGAAGAAAATCAAATCGGCGCTCGGGCCGTTCGACAGTCCGATGTGCCGCATGGTCGGCGTGCGCGATCCGGATGGGAATATGATCGTGTTGCATCAGCGGAAGAGCGCGGCTGAGAAGAAAGCAGCACTGGAGCAGGCAAAGGAGAAAACAGCGGTGAAGAAGAAAGTGGGCGGAGTGAAATAGGCGTGTGAACGCGGCTTAGTTGAAGGCTGAGGGATCAAGCGGATCGTGACAGGTGCCCGATAGACCTCGATCACGCTGTGACGTGACGGGAGGAGCGTTTGACTTGGGTGCGAGTCTTGGCGGCCCGTGTTCTCTGAGGACGGCTCGTCGTTTCCTGTACAAGAATGGATGCAGGGATTTTCAGGCCCTGATGCAGCGAGCGGATCATGGTCAGGCTGAGCGGGCGTTTTCGATTCATCACTTCCGAGATCTTACTTTTGCTTTGGAGGTAGGGGAGCAGGTCGGCGGTCTGCAGGCCGGCCTGCTCCAGGCGGAAATGGATGGCCTGGATAGGATCGGGCGCCTCGATGGGGAAGTGGGACTCCTCATAGTTTTCCACGAGCAGCGACCAGAGCTCCAATTCGGCCTCGTCGGGCGACGTCTGGTTCATGAGGCCTTCGACGTAGGCCAGCGCGGTTTTGTACTCGCGGTCGGTTTTGAGGACTTTGGGTTTCATGTGGATCGGTTAAATGGTGGTGGCGTCGATTTTGTCGCATTCGGCGTGAGTGCCGACGAAGCGGATGAAGACGATACCGGTGTTGAAATGAATGTGGACGATGAGGCGGTAGGAGTTGCCCTTGATGTTAAAGACGACGCTATTGCCGGGAAGGTGATCGGCGGAGCGGTAGCGGGCCTTAATGTCGGAGAAGGATTTCCACTCGGAGGCTTTGGTTTCGTGAAACCAGGCTTGGAGCGGTTGTGCGGCACTGGCGTGTTTCACCCAGAAGTCTTTGAGCGTTTTGCGGGAGATGATTCGCATGCGTCGGAGAAGACGGTTCCCATTTTGGGAACAGGGTCAAGGATTTCGAGTGGGCGCAAAAAATCCCGCAGGCACGGAGGCTCGGCGGGATTGAGAAGTCTGTTCGCCAGCAAAGAGACTCAGAGCGCGGCGAGGATGGCATTGAGCGTGGGGCTTGGGCGGAGGGCGGCGGAGGCCTTCGCGTCGTCGGGGCGGTAGTAGCCGCCGATGTCGGCGGGTTTGCCTTGGACGGCGATCATCTCGGCGACGATTTGTTTTTCGTATGACGTGAGCTTTTCCGCGATAGGGGTGAAGAGTTTTTTGAGCTCGGCGTCTTTGCTCTGGGCGGCGAGGGATTGGGCCCAGTAGAGGGCGAGGTAGAAGTGGCTGCCGCGGTTGTCGATGCCGGCGCCGACTTTGCGGGCGGGGCTCTTGTCGTTCTCGAGGAACTTGCCGTTGGCTTCGTCGAGGGTCTCGGCGAGGACTTTGGCCTTGGCGTGGTTTTGGGTGATGCCGAGGTGTTCGAAGCTGGCGGCAAGGGCGAAGAATTCGCCGAGGCTGTCCCAGCGGAGGAAGTTTTCCTCGGTGAATTGCTGGACGTGTTTCGGGGCGGAGCCGCCGGCGCCGGTTTCGAAGAGGCCGCCGCCGTTCATGAGGGGAACGATGGAGAGCATCTTGGCGCTGGTGCCGACTTCGAGGATCGGGAAGAGGTCGGTGAGGTAATCGCGGAGGACGTTGCCGGTGACGCTGATGGTGTCCTGGCCTTTGACGATGCGTTCGAGGGTCTTTTGGCAGGCGGCGGCCGGCGGGAGGATCGAGATGTCGAGGCCGGTGGTATCGTGTTGGGCGAGATATTTTTCGACCTTGGCGATGATCTGGGCGTCGTGGGCGCGGGCTTTATCGAGCCAGAAGATGGCGGGCGTATTGGAAAGGCGGGCACGGTTGACGGCGAGTTTGACCCAGTCCTGGACGGGAGCGTCTTTCGTCTGGCAGGCGCGCCAGATGTCGCCCTCATCGACGGCGTGTTCGAGGAGGAGTTTGCCGGAGGAGTCGGTGACGCGGATGGTGCCTTTGGCGGGGGCGACGAAGGTTTTGTTGTGGGAGCCGTATTCCTCGGCGGCCTGGGCCATGAGGCCGACGTTGGGGACAGAGCCCATCGTCTTCGGGTCGAGCGCGCCGTTCTTTTTGCAGAACTCGATGGTGGTGTCGTAGACGCCGGCGTAGCAGCTGTCGGGGATGACGCAGAGAGTGTCTTGTTGTTTGCCGGCTTTATTCCACATCTGGCCGGAGGTGCGGATCATGGCGGGCATGGAGGCGTCGATGATGACGTCGCTCGGGACGTGGAGATTGGTGATGCCTTTGTCGGAGTTGACATACGCGAGGGCGGGGCCGCTGGCGTAGGCGGCCTGGATGTCGGCTTCGATGGCGGACTTCTGGTCGGCGGGGAGTTTTTCGATTTTGGCGAGGAGGTCGCCGAAGCCGTTGTTCAGGTCGACGCCGAGTTGGGCGAAGGTGGCGGCGTGTCTGGCGAGGAGGTCTTTGAAGAAGACGCGGACGACGTGGCCGAAGAGGATGGGGTCGGAGACCTTCATCATCGTGGCTTTGAGGTGGACGGAGAAGAGGATGCCTTCGGCCTTGGCGCGGGCGACTTGTTGTTCGAGGAAGGCGAGGAGGGCGGTCTTGGAGATCTTGGTGGCGTCGAGGATTTCGCCGGCTTTGAGCGGGGTCTTTTCCTTGAGGACTTTGACGGCGCCGTCGGTGCCCACGAACTCGATACGGACATCGGTCGCGGTGGGGACGGTGACGGACTTCTCGTTGGAGAAGAAGTCGTCCTTGCCCATGGTGGCGACGGCGGTCTTCGAGGAGGAGGACCAGGCGCCCATGGAGTGGGGGTGTTTTTTGGCGTAGGCTTTGACGGCGCCGGGGGCGCGGCGGTCGGAGTTGCCTTCGCGGAGGACGGGGTTCACGGCGGAGCCGAGGACTTTCGTGTAGCGGGCTTTGGCGTCTTTCTCGGCGTCGGTCGTGGGGACTTCGGGGAAATCGGGGAGGGCGTGGCCTTTGGCCTGGAGCTCGGCGATGGCGGCTTTGAGCTGGGGGATGGAGGCGGAGATGTTGGGGAGTTTGATGATGTTGGCCTCGGGCTTGAGGGTGAGGGCACCGAGTTCGGCGAGGGTGTCGGGGGCTTTGTCGAAGGCGGCGAGGATGCGGGCGGCGACGGAGATGTCGCGGGTCTCGACGGCGATGCCGGCGTGTTTCGTGAAGGCCTGCACGATCGGCAGGAAGGAATAGGTGGCGAGCGCGGGGGCTTCGTCAGTGATCGTGTAGAGGATGGTGGGCTTCACGGCGGACATGTGGGTGGGCGTGTGGTTGGGACTAATTAAAAGGGCGGAAAGCTAAGGAGGGGCGGGCGGGGAGGGTCAAAGGCAATTCCGGCGGTGGGCGGAGGCAGTGTGTGGTATCATGCGGGATGGTGGGCGTGAGGAAGCGGGGCTAATGGGGAGAGAAGAGCGAATGGTGAAGGGTGGGGCGGAGGTGGTGCTGGTTGAGTGCGGGTGCGGGTGAGCGTGGGCGCAGGAGGCCGGGATGTTTTTAATTCGCGCTTCCGTCGGGCGGGCGGGTCGTGCTTGTTAGCGGGCTTTCATGGCCAAGGTGCGTCTTCTTTCCGATCGGGTCGCCAATCAAATCGCCGCGGGCGAGGTGATTGAGCGTCCGGCTGCGGTAGTGAAGGAGCTCGTGGAGAATGCGCTCGATGCGGGGGCGACGCGGGTGGAAGTGGAGTTTCGTCACGGCGGGCGCTCGCTGATGCGCATCGAGGACAACGGGCATGGGATGTCGAAGGACGATGCGCTGATGGCGCTGGAGCGTCATGCGACGAGCAAGATTGAGGAGGCGGATGATCTAAACCGGCTGGCGAGTTTTGGATTTCGCGGGGAGGCGCTGCCGTCGATCGCGAGTGTGTCGCGCTTCGAGCTGCAGACGCGCGAGGCGGGCTCGGATGTGGGGACGGAGATTTTGGTGAATGGCGGGAAGTTCGTGCATGTGCGCGAGTGCGGGCGTCCGGTGGGGACGCGGATCGAGGTGACACATCTGTTCAACTCGGTGCCGGCGCGGCGGAAGTTTTTGAAGACGGATGCGACGGAGGCGGCGCATATCATCCAGGGCGTGCGGCTGTACGCGCTGGCGTTTCCCGGGGTGGCGTTTTCGCTGATCGAGGACGGGCGGGTGATTTTCAAATCGCCGCAGTGCGCGACGCTGGCCGAGCGGGTGACGGAGATTTTTGGCAGGCAGGTCGGCGAGGGATTGGTGCCGCTCGATGCGAGCGAGCAGGGGATGAAGGTGTCGGGATTGATCGGGCGGCCGGGGCAGGGGCGGTCGACGCGGCATGAGATGATCGTATTCATCAATCAACGTCCGGTGGACAGCCGGACGCTGAACTATGCGTTGATCGAGAGTTATCACGAGTCTCTGCCGAAAGGGCGTTATCCGTCGGCGTTCGTTTTCTTCGAGATCGATCCGGCGGCGGTGGACGTGAATGTGCATCCGGCGAAGCGCGAAGTGCGTTTTCGGAGTGAGTCGCAGGTGCGGTCGTTTGTGATTCGGAGCGTGCTGGCGCGGTTGCGGGAGCTGAGTGCGGAGGCATCGGCGCAGCAGGTGAATGTGGTGAGCCTGGCGGGGAACGGGGAAGTGGTGAGGCCGGCGATGTCGACGGCTGTGGAGACGGTGAAGGCGTCAAGCGCGGAGCCGGGCGCGGGATTGAGCGTGAGTGGAGGTGAAAGCGGGAAGGCGTTGGTGGCACCAGTGCCGGCGTTTGCGCCGCAGGTGAGTGTGCGGGATTTGCGGCCGGTGGTGACTGCGGGCGTATTTGCGGCGCAACCGGTGGTGGCTGTGCCGCAGGTGGCGGCAGGGAATTCAGCGGCCGTGACGCCTACAGTGCCGGTTGGGAAAAGCCGGGCGTGGCGTTATCTGGGGCTGGCGCATGGGAGCTACGCGTTGTTCGAGACGGCGGCGGGGCTGGTGTTGCTGGACCGGCGGGCGGCGCATGAGCGGATCTGGTTCGAGCGGTTGCAGGCTCAGTTTCGGGCGGGGGAGACGCCGGTGCAGCGGTTGTTGTTCGCGGTGCCGCTGGAGCTGGACCCCGTGGCGACGGCGCTGATGATCGACCGGCTGGCGTTTTTCAACGGGCATGGGTTCGAGATCGCGGAGTTTGGGCGCGGGTTTTTCCGCATCGAGAGCGTGCCGGCGTGGATGGAGCCGGCGGATGCGGAGCCGTTTGTGCGGGACTTGCTCGGGGCGCTGCGCGACGGGCGGATGCAGGATAAGAATGTGGATGTAGCGCGGGATGAACTGGCGCGGCTGGCGGTAACGAAGGCGATCCGCCTCCCGGATACGACCAGCGAAAGCGAAATGCAGTCACTGGTGGCGCAGCTGTTCGCGTGTGAGACGCCGCTGACGAGTCCGGCCGGCCGGCCGACGCAGATCGAACTTGGGCACGGCGAGCTGGCACGGCGGTTTCAGAAGTAGGGCGTGCGCGTGGCGGTTTTGAAGAGTCGGGGCGGTTACGATGAGGTTAATGTCCAGCGGCAAGTCTGCGGGGCGGTAAATTTTAGCGTGACCGGCTGATTGGGGGTGGCACGGTTTCTGGTTAGTTTTCTGTCAGTCCGTCGCGCCTTTAACCCACTTAAACATGCCTGTTTCCACCAAATCCAAGAAGTCCGCAGCACCGACCGATGTCGTTTCGGCCACGCCTTTCGTTTCCACGACGGAGGCGGTCGTTCCAGGAAGCGCCAAGCTCAAGCAGGCGATCCTGCGTCATCTGACGTACACGCTGGCGCGCGATGTTCATACCGCGACTCCGCGCGACTGGTGGATCGCGACGGCGATGGCGGTGCGCGAGAGCATCCTAGCGCGGCTGATCGCGACGCAGGGCGTCCACAACGATCAGAACGTGCGGCGGCTTTATTATCTCTCGCTTGAGTATCTGATGGGGCGGCTGACGGAGAATAACGTCTATAACACCGATCACTTTGATGATGTGGTCACGGCGCTGAAGGAGCTCGGCATCGAGTTTAACGAGATCCGCGAGCAGGAGGTCGATATGGGCCTTGGCAACGGCGGCCTCGGGCGGCTGGCGGCGTGCTTCCTTGATTCGCTGGCGACGCTGGACTATCCGGCGATCGGCTACGGGATTCATTACGAGTTTGGCTTGTTCAAGCAGGAGTTCGTGAACGGCCATCAAGTCGAGCATCCCGACAGCTGGATGATTTTCGGGACACCGTGGGAGGTGCTGCGTCCGGAGTATGCGGTGACGATCCAAATCTACGGGCAGGTGGAAAACGTGTTCGACGATCTCGGCAATTACCGCCCGCGCTGGGTGAACACGAAGAGCGTGATGGGCGTGCCGTACGACATTCCCATCGCTGGCTACGGCACGAAGACGGTGAATTTGCTGCGGTTGTGGGCCTCGCGTTCGACAGAGGAGTTCGATCTGGCGGCGTTTAATTCGGGCGGGTACGTCGATGCCGTGCGCGAGAAGGTGGTCGGCGAGACGATCTCGAAAGTGCTTTATCCGAACGACAAGACCGAGAACGGCAAAGAGCTGCGGCTCGTGCAGCAGTACTTCTTCGTGGCGTGCTCGCTGCGCGACATCATCCGCCGGCATTTCCGCAACGACGACAAGGGCAACACCTGGGATAATTTCTCGGACAAGGTCGCGGTGCAGCTCAACGACACGCATCCGGCGGTCGCGGTGCCGGAGCTGATGCGCATCCTCCTGGATGAGGAAAATTTCCAATGGGACAAGGCCTGGGCGATCGTGACGCGGGTCTTCGGATACACGAACCACACACTGCTGCCGGAGGCTCTGGAGAAGTGGAGCGTGCCGCTCTTTGGGCGCGTGCTGCCGCGGCATCTTCAGATCATTTTCGAGATCAACAAGCAGCTGATGGTGGTCGTCGCGGCGAAGTGGCCGGGCGATGTGGACAAGATGCGCATCTGCTCGATCATTGACGAAGGCGGCGCGAAAGCGGTGCGCATGGCGAACCTGTCGGTCGTCGGATCGCACGCGGTGAACGGCGTGGCTGCGCTGCACACAGAGTTGTTGAAAAAGGATCTGTTTCCGGAATTCGACGCGCTCTATCCCGGCAAATTCCAGAATAAGACGAATGGCATCACGCCGCGCCGCTGGCTGCTCGATTGCAATCCACGGCTGTCGGCGTTGATCACGAAGACGCTCGGGCACACGAAATGGGCCAAGGATCTCGACGAGTTGCGCGGACTGGAGAAGGTCGCGGGCGATGCGGCGTTCCAGAAAGAATTCATGGCGATCAAGCGTGCGAACAAAGTGGATCTCGCGGCGGTGATCAAAGCGGAGTGCGGCATCGACGTGTCGCCGGACGCGCTCTTCGACGTGCAGATCAAGCGACTGCACGAGTACAAGCGGCAGCATTTGAATCTGCTGCACATCCTGGCGCTTTATCGGCGGTTGTTGCAAAACCCGGCGCTGGACATCGTGCCGCGCGTGTTCGTTTTCGCGGCGAAGGCGGCACCGGGCTACGATCTGGCGAAGAACATCATCCGCGCGATCAACATGATCGGAGCGAAGATCAACAATGACGCGCGGATCGGCGGGAAGTTGAAGGTGGCGTTTCTGCCCAACTACCGCGTGTCGCTCGCGGAGCGCATCATCCCGGCGGCGGATTTGTCGGAGCAGATTTCCACGGCGGGCAAGGAGGCCTCGGGCACGGGCAACATGAAGCTCGCGCTCAACGGTGCGCTGACGATCGGCACGCTCGATGGAGCGAACGTCGAGATCGGAGAGGAAGTCGGCGACGAGAACATCTTCATCTTCGGGATGACGGTGGAGCAGGTCGAAGCGTTGAACGCGAAAGGGTACAACCCGTGGGACTTCTACAACGCCGATGAGGAGCTCAAGGCGATCGTGGACTGGCTCGGCTCGAACTTCTTTACGCCGGGCGAAAATCAGCCGTTCGGCCATGTGCATCACAGTCTGCTCGGTGGTGGCGATCCGTACATGGTGCTGGCGGATTTCCGCTCGTACAGCGACGCGCACGCGAAGGTGGACGCGATGTATCGGCACACGGCGCAGTGGGCGAAGAGCGCGATCCTCAACACTGCGCGCGTGGGCAAGTTCTCCAGCGATCGCACGATTCGCGAGTATGCGGAGAAGATCTGGTCGCTGCCCTCGGTGAAGGTGTGACGCGCGGCGTGGATTAGAGAAAGTTGATCGGCGAAAGCGCGGTGCTGTTGTCACCGCGCTTTTTTGTCGAGGAAGAGCCGGGCTTCGTGTCGACCGTGGACGACACAGAGGTCGTCCCTCCAGAATACGGCCATCCCTTTATTTGAACTGCGCTGGGGCTTCAGCGGGCGCGGTCATAGGAGTCGTGCCAGCGGTGGAGGACGAGCCATTGGAGGGCGACAACGAGGGCGACGAAGAGGAAACCGAGGGCGCAACCGATGAAGGCGGTGGCGTAGAGCTGCGGCATTTGGAAGCGCGATGAGGTGAGGACGATCTGGAAACCGAGTCCGGCGGTGCCCCCCTGAGCGTTGCCGGCGGTGTAATCGCCGACGATGGCACCGATGGGCGCGAGCGTGGCGGCGATGCGCAGGCCGGTGAAGAAATACGGCTGCGCGGTGGGAATGCGGAGGCGGCGGAATTCGTCGAGGCGGGAGGCTTTGGAGAGGCGGAAGAAATCGAGGAGCTGCGGATCGACGGAGAGCAGGCCCTGCGTGGTGTTCACGACGAGGGGGAAGAAGCAGATGAGGAAAGTGATGATGGCGACGCGGGCGAGGCTGGCGTCGATCACGAGGACGAGGATGGGGGCGAAGACGATGATGGGCATCATCTGCAGGGCCATGAGATAGGGGAAGAGGGCGGCGCGGGTGAGCTTGGAAAAAGCGAGTGCGATGGAAAACGCGTAACCGAGGATGACTGCGCCGAGCAGGCCGAGGGCGGCGCCGGAGGCGGTGGTGAGAGCGCCGGAGAGGAGTTCGGCGCGGTTTTCGGCGAAGGCGGCGGCGACCTGGGCGGGAGCGGGGACGAGGTATTGGCGTTCCGGTGACAGGGAAGTGTGCAGGAGTTGCCAGAGACCGAGCAGGAGAAGGCCGGTGGCGACGGGCGCGAGCAGTGTGAGCGGACGGAGGCGCATGGTCAGGCGGCGGCGGTTTCGACGGAACGGAGGGCTCGGGTGACTTCGGCGACGAGGCGGAGGTAGTCGGGGGACTGGCGGGTTTCGGCGGTGCGCGGGAAAGGGAGGTCGATGCGGAGCTCGGCGTGGATGCGGCCGGGGTTGGCGGCGAGGATGAGGATGCGGTTGGAGAGGAAGACGGCCTCGGCGACGGAGTGGGTGACGAAGAAGGCGGTCCAAGTTTCGCGGGCGCGGATCGCGAGGAGTTCTTCGTTGAGGTGCTGGCGGGTCATTTCGTCGAGAGCGCCGAAAGGTTCGTCGAGGAGGAGGAGCGACGGGGAAAGCGTGAGGGCGCGGGCGAGGGAGACGCGCATTTTCTGTCCGCCAGAAAGTTCGCGGGGATAGGCGGCGGCTTTGTCGGTGAGGCGGACGAGCGAGAGGGCGCGGTCGCGGAGTTCGGCGCGGCGGGCGGCGGGCAGGTGGCGGAGCGTGAGGGGGAGCTCGATGTTTTTGGATACGTCGAGCCAGGGGGGCAGGGCGGGTTCCTGGAAGACGAAGGCGAGTTCTTCGGCGGTTCGGGACGGGGGCTGGCCGGAGAGTTCGAGGGTGCCAGAGGTGGGTGGCGTGAGTCCGGCGAGGAGGCGGAGGAAGGTGGATTTTCCGCAGCCGCTGGGGCCGATGAGGCTGATGAAGTCGCCGCGCTCGGCAGTGAAGGAGAGGCTGTCGAGGACGAGCGGGCCGTCGCCGAAGCGTTTGCTGACGGCGCGGGCGGCGACGATGGGCGGAGGCGTGGACATTGGCAGCGGCTAGCTCTTACGAGCGGGGCTGCGGAGGCCAGCGTGGAGTTTGAGGGTCAATGGGGGCCGCGTTAAGGCTAACGGGCCTTACCTTTCAGAGCGGCGGGCTATCGTCTTGGGAGATGATTTTGAGGGTGAGGGTTTGCTCCTCGGTTTTTGCGAGGGAGCGGAGGCGGATTTTTAAGGGGAGGTCGCCCTGGGGGATGCCGAGGCGGGAGGTCATGGGATCGAAGGTCGCGGTGGTGCCGGGGGCGATGGAGGTTTTGGCGGGATGGACAGCGAAGTTGCCGAGGAGGGAGCTGAATTCGAGGACTTCGATGTCGAGCGGTTGCGCGCTGGTGTTGGTGAGCGTGAGGTGGAGTTGGACGGCGGGGTTTTGTTCGGTGCGGGCGCGGGTGCCGCGAGCGGGCTGAGCGTCGGGATCTTCGCGTGGGCCACCGCCGCCGGGGCCGCGTCCACCGCCGCCGCCTCCAGACATGTTCATCGGGCCCATTCCGGCGTTGGCGCTGAAGCCGCCTCTTCCACCGTCGCGTAGGCTGCGGGCATCGTTGCGGGGATCGTCGTCGGTGCCGGGGCGGTTGGGGAGTTGGGCGCGGCCGAAGTGGATGTTGGCGGTGAGTTGTCCGTCGAAAAAATTGCCCGCTGCTTCCATGACGGGGATGTGGATGGCTTCGCGTCCGCCGCCGGGACCGCGGGGCGGGCCGGAGTGGCAGGCAGCTCCGCCGAGGGCGAGGGCGGCGGCGAGGCTCAGCGAAGTGAGGCGGAGGGAGGTGCGGAAGGAGAGCGGACGGGGAGGCATGGCTGGAAGAGAGACGCGCGGGAGTGGCGTGGAGGCTTTTTGTACACGAACGCGGCGCGGATTGTTCCGGCTGTGTGCGGCGATCGGCGGAGCGCGTGCAAGCACGCTGGCCTACAGGCGGAGAGTGCAAAAGCCCCCTTGCCACGAGTGGTGGCGGTTGCAACGTTCTGCGCCTTCATGAGCACCAGCAACGCCGTCAAAATCTACGACACGACCCTTCGCGATGGAACCCAGGGCGAAGGCATTAGTTTTTCGGTGACGGACAAGCTGCTGATTGCGGAGCGGCTGGATCAGTTTGGCGTGGACTATATCGAGGGCGGATTTCCTGGGTCCAACCCGCGCGACATCACGTTTTTTCAGGAAGCGAAGAGCCTGAAGATGAAGCACGCGAAGCTGGCGGCGTTTGGCTCAACGCGGCGCGCGGGCGGCAAGGCGAGCGAAGATCCACAGTTGAAGCTGCTCGTCGATAGTTTGATGCCGGTGACGACGATCGTGGGGAAGACCTCGCCGCTGCATGTGACGGAAATCATCCGGACGACGCTCGAAGAGAATCTGGCGATGATCGAGGACTCGGCGGCGTATCTCGTGGCGCAGGGCCGCGAAGTGATTCATGACGCGGAGCATTTTTTCGACGGGTATAAACTGAATCCCGACTACGCGCTGCGCACTCTGGCGGCGGCGCTCAAGGGCGGAGCGAGCAATCTGACGCTGTGCGACACGAACGGCGGAACGCTGGTCGATGAGTTCAAGGACATCATCGCGCGGGTGATCAAAGAATTCGGCGCGGATAAGATCGGCGTGCATTGCCACAACGACGCAGGCCTCGCGGTGGCGCTGTCGCTCGCGGGTGTCGGCGCGGGCGCATCGCTCGTGCAGGGAACGATGAACGGTTATGGCGAGCGCACGGGCAATGCGGATCTGATCACGATCATCCCGAGTTTGTTTTTGAAGATGGGGAAGACGGCACCGTGCTCGAAGAATCTCGGGCAACTGCGCGAGCTGTCGTTGTACTTCGATGAGCTGGCGAATTTGCGGCCGAACACGAAGGCACCTTATGTGGGGCTGTCGGCGTTCGCGCACAAAGGCGGGCTGCACGCGAATGCGGCGCAGAAGGTGAAAAGCAGTTACGAGCACATCGATCCGGCGCTGGTCGGAAATCGCACGCGCGTGCTGGTCTCCGACATGGCGGGACGCAGCAGCATCGCGATGAAGGCGAAGGAACTGGGCTTCGAGATCGACGAGAAGGCTCCCGCGATGAAGGGGCTGATCGACGAGTTGAAGGATCTGGAGTTTCGCGGGTACGAGTTCGAAGCGGCGGATGCGTCGCTGAAGCTGTTGCTCGCGAAATGGACGGGCGCGAAGAAGACATTTTTCGAGGTGGAAGGCTATCGCGTGATCATCGAGCGCAAGGGAGCGGAGCTGCTCGCCGAGGCGACGGTGAAGGTGAAAGTGAACGGGCAGCCGGTCCACACGGTGGCTGAATGCACGGGGCCGGTCGGCGCGCTGGACAAGGCACTGCGGCTGGCGTTGGAGCCGGTTTATCCGCAGCTGAAGACGACGGTGCTGAAGGATTTCAAAGTGCGCATCTTGGATTCGAAGGCGGGCAGCAATGCGCGCACGCGGGTGTTGATCGAGACGGGTGACGAGCACGCGCTCTGGGGCACAGTGGGCGTGAGCGACAATGTCGTCGATGCGAGCTGGGAGGCGATTCGTGACTCGGTGGAGTATAAGCTGAACCAGGGGTGAGCGCGGGGCGGGAGGAGCGGGGCGTTGATGCGTCGAGCGACTGCGGTGGTTTTGTTGAATCGCGAAGACGCTAAGCTGCGAAGTCGGAGCTAAGGTTTCTGACTAGGAATCGGAGTTTTGGACAGGATTAAGAGGATGGGTTTTCCCGCAGAGACGAGTGGTGGAAAGCGGGCGACATCGCTGCGGCGCTGACGAAGCAGCGCCCTCCAGCGGAATCGGAGAATGCCCAGACAATCGAAGGTGCGACGGGGGCGTCGCGTCGCCAGCGGAAAGGGAGGCGTGTCGCCAGCTCGCGCACTAACTCAGAGCAGGGGGGCGAAGAGGCGGCTGAGGTCTTCGGCGAGGCCTGTGAGGAGTCGGCGTTTTTTTTCGGCCTTGGGCTCGCGGCAGTGGGTGAGGAGTTCCTCAGCCCAGGCGCGCATGGCGAGGACGTCGGTTTCTGAATACAGGAAGACGCCGATCTCGAAATTCACGAAGAGACTGCGTAGGTCGAAGTTGGCGGAGCCGACGAGGCCGATGCGGTGGTCCACCATGACGGCTTTGGCGTGAAGCATGCCGGGGCCGTAGAGGCGGATGTGGGCGCCGGCTTTGCGGAGCTCGCGGGTGTAATGGCGGCGGGCGAAGTCGGTGATCGGATGATTCGAGCGGGCGGGCAGGATGAGAGTGACCTCGGTACCGGAGCGGGCTTTGACCATGAGGGAGCGCCAGAGGACTTCGTCGGGGATGAAGTAGGGTGTGACGATGAGGATGCTGGTCCGCGCCTCTTGGATCATGGAGATGATGCCCTCGTAGAGCGGGTCACCTTTCACGTCAGGGCCGCTGGCGACGATCTGCATGGCGCTCTCACCTTCGGAGCGGATGGCCTCGGGCAGGAGTTCTTCGTGGAGCTTGGTGCTGGATTGACCGCTGGCGTAGCACCAGTCGGCGAGGAAAACTTCGTTGAGGAGCGCGGCACCGGGGCCGCGGATAATGACGCCGAAATCGCGGAAACGTTTTCGATAGGAGACCGGGCCCATGTAGTCGCGAGCGAGATTATGGCCGCCGATGATGGCGGTGTGCTGGTCGAATAGGGCGATTTTGCGGTGGTTGCGGAGGTTGGCGGTGTGGCGAGTCGAGAGAGGGACGACGGGCATGAAGCGCTGGACCTCGCCGCCGGCGTCGCGGAGTGGTTGCACGAACTTGCGGCTGGAGAACATGCAGCCGACGGCGTCGAGCAAGAGGCGGACTTTGATACCCTCGCGGGCGCGTTGGGCGAGGAGCTTGACGATGCGGCGGCCGGTTTCGTCGCGGCCGAGGATGAAGGTGGTGATGTGAATCGAGTGGCGGGCGGCGAGAATCTGAGCTTCGAGGGTTTTGAAGGCGTCTTCGCCGGTGGTGAGCAGCTGGACGGAGTTGCCGCCGACGGACGGGCTGGCGCCGGCGGCGTCGATGGCCTGGGCGGTGGGAAGGATCTGGCTGACGGCGTCGAGGGATTTGAGGCCTTCGAGCTGGGGGAGGAGGCTGGATTTGCGTTCGGCGAGGCGGCGGAATTTGCGGCCTCCGAACATCAAATACAGCGGCACTCCGACGTAGGGGACGAGGAGGATGATGAGCATCCAGGCGAGGGTGTTACCCGGCTGGCGTTTCTCGGCGAGGAGGCGGGCGACGAAGAAGACGGCGAGGAGAAAGCTGGCGACCGTCAGAAAGTGGGGGATGACGGGGTGGCTGAAAATGTGGCGGAAAAACTCCATGCGCGGGCCGTGGACAGTGGGTGGCGGGCATGGTTTGCGCAAGCGGCGCGAGAAGCAGAAAAAGTTCTTGAACTCGATGCGGTGACTCGCGAGTTTCCGCGTCCCTTTTCGTGGTAGGTTACTCAAGTGGCCAACGAGGGGAGACTGTAAATCTCCTGGCTTACGCCTTCTCTGGTTCGAATCCAGAACCTACCACCATTTTTATCCCGGCGCTGAAAGCGCGGGTGGAGGAGCGGCGGAGTTCGGAGGGATTGGCCTCAGGAGGCGCAGAAGACGCAAACGGTCGCTGGTGTTTTTGGGGCCGAGCGGTTGCGCAGCGGGTGATTAAGATAAGAGCGCGTGCGAGCACGCTGGCCTACGGTGGACGTCAGGAGTGTGTGTGTGGGACGGGCGTTAGCGGGGTGAGGGCACCCCGCCTACATCGGAGGCGCGGGGAATTTTTCCAGGGCGGCGGTGGCTTCGCGGTGAGCGGGGTCTAGTTTGAGCGCGGATTCGTAGGCGGAGCGGGCGGCGGGGATGTCGTTTTGGAGGACGTGAAGCTGGCCGAGATAGAACCAAACATTCGCGTGGCCGGGGGGCTGGGTGGGCGCGGGGAGATCGAGGCAGCGCTTCAGCGATGCGAGGCCACGATCGAGGTGCTGACCGGATTCGGCGGAGGCGCGGCCGAGGGCCATGAGGAGGAGATAGTTGTCGGGGTGAGTCTGGAGCGCGTAGTCGAGCGCGGCGAAGAGCTCGGGGAATTTTGCTTCGCGACCGTAAAGTGCGATGAGCAGCTGGGTGCCGCCAAGGAGGTCGATTTTCCGGAAGGCTTCGGCTTGGGCGCGGGCTTTGTCCATGCCGCCGCCGGCCATGCCGGGGGCGCGGCGATAGAACTCGATGAGGGCGGCGTTGGCGGGGAAACTGGCGGGCTCGAGTTCGACGGCGCGGGCGAGGGCGGCGTGGCATTTTTTGGCCCAGCCGAGTTTGGCGAAGAGGGAGGCGCTGGCGGCTTTGCGACCGTAGGCGTCGCCGAGGGCGATGAAGTAGGTGGCGTTACCGGGGGTGAGTGCGGTAGCGGCTTCGTGGTGACGGATGGCGTCGTCGTCGCGTTTTTCGCGGAGGGCGATCTTGCCAAGGAAGTGGAGGGCCTCGGCGTTTTGAGGATCGGCGGCGGAGAGTTGCTCGAAGGCGGCGCGGGCTTCGGGGTTTTTCTTTTCCTGATAGAGCGTGATCGCGGCGGTATTGCCCGGCGATGGCCCGGCGCTGAAGGCGGACGCGGTTAGCGTGAGCGTGGCGACGAGGCAGAGCAGGCGCATGATGCGCTTACTCGTAGCGGAGGGCGTCGATCGGGTCGAGCGCGGCGGCTTTTTTCGCGGGATAAAATCCGAAGAAGATGCCGACGGCGGCGCTGAAGAAGAAGGCGATGACGATGGACGAGGTGGAGGTGGCAACGGGCCAGCCTTTCCAGAAGGCGAGGCCTTGCGCGGTGCCGATGCCGAGGAGGATGCCGAGGGCGCCGCCGAGGACGCTGAGGACGACGGCTTCGGTGAGGAACTGGAGGAGCACGTCTTTGCCGTGGGCACCGACGGCGAGGCGGATGCCAATCTCGCGGGTGCGCTCGGTGACGGAGACGAGCATGATATTCATGATGCCGATACCGCCGACGACGAGGGAGACGAAGGCGATGCCGGCGAGGAGTCCGGTCATGGTGCGTGAGGCGGCGGTGGCGGTCTCGGCGATTTCGAGCTGGTTGCGGACGGTGAAGTCGGGCTCGCGGCCCTGGCGGCGTTGCTGGAGGAGATCGGTGATGTCGCGCTGGACGCGCTCCATCGTCTCCTGACTCTCGGCCTGCACGATGATGTTGCTGACGCGGTCGCGGCGGGAGATGCGTTTCATTGAAGTCGTGTAGGGCACGATGATGATGTCGTCCTGGTCCTGACCATTGGTGTTGAAACCTTTGGCGGCCATCACGCCGACGATGCGGAGGGGGATGTTACGGGCTCGGATATTTTGCCCGATGGGATCGGTGCCGGCGAAGAGTTGATCGGCGACAGTTTTGCCGATGACGCAGACTTTGGCGGTGGTGCGGACGTCGTTCTCGGTGAAAAATTCGCCTTCGACGACGCGCCATTCGCGGATGCTGGTGAAGTCGGGGGATTCGCCAAGGACCTGGGTATTCCAGTTGAGGCCGTTGGCGAGGACTTGCTGGCGGTCGCGGATTTCGGGGCTCACGCCGATCGCGCCAGAGACTTCGTTCTTGATGGCTTCGGCATCTTCGACGGTGAGCGTAGAGGCGGAACCCCAGCCGCCGCGCATACCGCCGGTGGTGAGGCTGCCGGGGAAAATGGTGATGAGGTTTTGACCGAGGCCGGCGATCTGGGCTTCGACTTGGGACTTCGCGCCGTTGCCCATGCTGACCATGGCGATGACGGCGCCGACGCCGATGATCATGCCGAGGGCGGTGAGGACGGAGCGCAGTTTGTTACGGCGCAGGGCGCGGAAGGCGAGGATGAGCGTGGCGACGAAGCGCATGGGGAAAATTATGGATCAATGCGCGGCGGATGCGCCGGTGAGTTTGGCGGCGACTTCGGCGTCGGCGAGTTTCTTGAGTTCTTCGGCGGCCATGAGGCGCGGTTTGACCTGGACGTCGCTGACGATGACGCCGTCGCGGAGGATGAGGTTGCGTTTGCAGTAGCTGGCGATGTCGAGCTCGTGGGTGACCATGAGGATGGTGATGCCCTGGTCGTTGAGGCGTTGGAAAACGCCCATGACTTCGACAGAGGTTTTGCTGTCGAGGTTGCCGGTGGGCTCGTCGGCGAGGAGGACTTGCGGGCGGTTGACGAGGGCGCGGGCGATGGCGACGCGTTGTTGTTGTCCGCCGGAAAGCTGGCTCGGGTAGTGATCGAAGCGTTTGCCGAGGCCGACGATTTCGAGGGCTTTCATGGCGCGGTCGCGCATCTCGGAGCCGGAGATGCGCTCCTTGGAGTAGAGCATGGGGAGCTCGACGTTTTCCAGCGCGGTGGTGCGGGCGAGGAGGTTGAAACCCTGGAAGACGAAGCCGAGTTTTTGGTTTCGGATGTCAGCGAGTTCGTTGCGGTCGAGACCAGAGGCGTCGATGCCGTCGAGGAGGTAGCTGCCACTCGTCGGCCGGTCGAGACAGCCGAGCAGATTCATGAGCGTGGATTTGCCGGAGCCGGAGGCGCCCATGAGGGCGACGAAATCGCCCTTGTGAATATCGATAGAGACGCCGCGCACGGCGCGAACCGCGATTTCGCCGCTGCTGTAGGTCTTGTGGATGTCGGTGAGTTTGACGACGGGCTGCATGGGTGGGTGTGCGTCGTTAAACGATCAGCGACGGCCGCCGGGGCCTTGCTGGGCTCCGCCAAATGGGCTGCGAGCTGCGGCGGCGGGAGTGGAGGTGTCGCCGGGGATATAAATGCTGGTGACGAGTGTATCGTTTTCTTTGAGACCGTCGGGGGACTCGAGGACTTCGGTGGAGGAGCCGTCACTGATGCCGAAGCGGGCGTTGATGGCGGCGAGTTTTAGATCGGGCAGCGGAGTCTCGACTTTGTACACGGTGCGCGTGGTGACGGGAGAGTCGCCGCCGCCCTGACGACCGCCGCGGCCGCCGCCGGTCAACATGCGTTCGGGGAGCTCGATGCCGCGTTCGGAGGCGAGTTTCTTGAGTTTCTCGATGTCGGCTGCAGAGAGGGGCGTGCCTGGAGTGAAGGTGACGCCGGCGTCCTGAAGGAGTTTTTGGAATTGTTCGCGATTGCTGCCGCCGCCCTGGCGTGCGCCGCCAGAGCCGGGGGAGGAGGGCGTGGAACCGGAGGCGGAGGACTCGGGCTTGGCAGGTTGGAATTTTTCCGGGATGCGGGCGCGGAGGGCGGAGTTGGCGACCTTGAGGACGCCGGTGCGGCGTGCCGTGACGATGGATACGTTGGCGGTCATGCCGGGTTTGAGGCGGAGGTCGGAGTTGTCGACCTCGATGATGGTGGCGTAAACGACGACGGACTGAGCGGTCTTGGGGAGATTGCGGACTTGGATGACTTTGCCGCGGAACTGGCGGTTGGGATACGCATCAACGGAGAAGGTGACTTCCTGGTTGAGGGCGACGCTGCCGATGTCGGCCTCGGCGACGTCGGCGCTGATTTCCATGGTCTTCAAGTCGGTGACTAGGGTGAAGAGGGTCGGGGCGTTGAGGGAGGCGGCGACCATTTTGCCGACCTCGGTCTGGCGGTCGAGGACGGTGCCGTCGATGGGAGCGAGGATGGTGCAGCGGTCGAGGTTGACCTGAGCGTCGGCGACGGAGGCTTTGGAGGTGAGGAGTTGGGCGTCGGACTGCTTGAGCTGGGCCTCGGCTTCGTCGAGCACCTGTTCGGAGACGAGGTTTTTGGCGCGCAGTTCGCGGGTGCGGACGGTGTTGAGCTTGGTGAGGGTGTTGCTGGCCTCGGTGGAGGCGAGGGAGGCCTTGGCTTGGTTGAGGCGGGAGACGTAAGTGGCGGGATCGATCTTGGCGAGGAGGTCTCCTTTTTTGACCTGCTGGTTGTAGTCGGCGCCGACCTCGATGACCTGGCCGGAGATCTGGGAGGAGACATCGACGCTGGTGGGGGCCTGGAGGACGCCGGTGGCGGTGATGCTCTGGATGATGTCGCCGCGGGTGACGGTGGTGGAGGCGAGCTCGGGGGGCTTAGAGTCGGAGCGTTTCCAGAAATAGTAGCCCGCGCCGGCCGCAGCAGCGACGATGACGAGGAGGATGAGGGTACCGCCGAGTTTACCGGATTTGGCCATGGTGTGTAGGAAGAGAAAAGAGTGTGCCGCCCGGGTGAGTCGCCTGTGCATCGGGAAGAATGCGGCAGGATGGCTCAGCGAAGCGGCGAGGGGAATGACGCCGGTTGATGCGAAAGGTGACAGGGGATTTGGGGCGAGCGTGAAAAAGGGGGCGGAGGGCGGCTGGGCTGGGAGGGCTGGGGGAATCGGGGCAGGGTGCGGCTAGACAAGGGGGGCAGGTGCGGGCAGAACCGGCGCGATGACGACGATGACTCTTTATATGTGGATAGCGTTGGGCGGAGCACTGGGGAGCGTGGCGCGGTTTGGGGCGGCGGAGGCGGTGACGCGGGGCGTGGCCGGGGCGTTTCCGTGGGGGACGCTTGTCGTGAATGTAGTCGGGAGTTTCGTGATCGGCTTCTTCGCGACGCTGACAGCTCCCGGCGGGCGGTGGCCGGTGGGGAGCGAGGGGCGTCATTTTTTCATGACGGGGGTGCTGGGCGGGTTCACGACGTTTTCGTCGTTTAGTTTGCAGACGCTCGGGCTGATGCAGAAGGGCGAGTGGCTGCGGGCGGGTGGGAATGTGGCGGGCTCGGTGGGGCTTTGCCTCGTGGCCGTGTGGCTGGGGCATGTGGTGGCGACGGCGATGGGGACGGCGCGGGGGGCGTGAGGTTGTGGCTGATGTGAGCGACGCGGGAATCGGAGCCACGCGCGATGGCGCGTGGCGGCGCGCACGCGAGGTGCGGCCCTACAGGGATCAGACGTCGGGGCAGAAGCCGTAGAGGAGGTCGTCGCGGCCTTTGCCGGGCCAGTTGACCTGGTCGATGCCGAAGTAGGTCATCAGCTCAAAGGTGAGTTTGTTGAGCGCGGCTTCGAAGGCGAAGATCGAGAGGAGCGCGGGTGCTTCGACGCGTAGGACGAAGGCGTCGAGGCCGACGTTGCGCAGCATGGTGAGGCTGCGACCGACGAGTTCGGCTTCGACGGGGGAATCGCCCTGGAGGATGAGCGTCGGATGCGGGTGCGCGGTCATCTGCTGGAAGGGACCGTGCGCGAATTGGAGGAAGTCGGAGATCGGCGGGCAGGGCCAGAAGACGCCTTCCATGAATTTGCACGCGAGGTTTTGCGCGAAGTCGGAGATGGGCGCGGCGGTGACGAGGTTGAAGCCTTGGGCGAAACGCGAAGTGGAGCGTTTCATCGCGGAGACCAGGTCGGCGGGCGGTTGCGCGTCGAGGAGCGGGAGCAGTTCTGAGGCGGAGGGCTCGGTGAAGCGGCAGCTGGCGAGTTGAGCGGTGAATTGGAGGCAGGCGAGGTAGCCGGCCATCGGGCCGACGAAGCGGATGAGCGTGGTGTATTCCTCGGCGAGGGGGAATTCGACGAGCTCGTTGCCTTCGTCGAGGAAGGTTTGGAGGAGAGCGGCGCGGTCTTTTTTGCCGGCGGCGAGGGCGGCGGCGGGCGTGGAAGCGGTGAAGAGGATCGTATGGGCGAAGTCGCGACGGCGGCGGAGGGCGATCTGGGCGTTGGGGGAAACGCCTTGGCTGAAGACGACGAGGGTTTTGCCTTTGAAACCGGAGCGGTGTCCGTCGGTGAAGCCGGAGAGCGGGAGATAGGTCGCGGCGCGGTCGGTTTGGAAGTTGAGCAGCGTGGCTAGGTAGCGCGCGTGAGCCTCGGAGCTGCCGGTTCCGGTGACGATGAAATGCGTGGAAGCGAGCGTGGCAGGTTTTAGCGGCGCGGGACCGCGCGACAACATGCCGCCGAGGATCGAGGGGATGCCGGCGAGGCGTTGGGCGAGTAGGCCGTGGCCGAGTGGGTCGGCGGTCATTCGCTGAGGGCGTGGTCGTCGAGGAAGATCCACTTATCGACGTCGATCTTGTGGGCATTGAGCGCGGCGGCGTACTCGCTCTTCTTCACGAGACTCGCGGGGGAGTTCATGATCATCTGGATCTTCTCGTTGGGGATGTGGTGGCGGAGGAGAAGCATCGAGGCGTCGTAGTCGCGGCTGTCGTAGCCGACTCCGAGTTTCCGATACGCTTCGTCAGACGAGAGGACTTGGCCACTTTCGGACATCATGCGATCGGTCGCGTAAGCGCCGAAGCCGGCGCCGCGACCGTCATTGTATAGAAGAAGCATCGCGCCGACGCCGTAGGAGACGATGTGTTTGACGGACATCTTCATCTTGTCGCGATTCTCGACGGTGCGCAGCGGGAAGCGGTTGAAGAGGGATTCGCTGTGCACGCGGACGACGGGGATGTCGTAGATGCGCGGCGTGCCGTGGGTGAGGACGACGAACTCCTGGCTCGTGACGACGTCGTAATAAACGTGCACGCGGAACCAGTAGGGCGTGGTGAGGAGATCAACGATGGGGTCGGTGGGATTTTCTTTTTTGAAAGCGGTGATGCTGTCGGTGTCGATTTTGACGAAGAAACGGTTTTCGCGGATGAGCTGGTAGCCGAGCACGAGCGGCTTCGGGCCGGCCATGTAGCGGTCGATGGATTTTTTCTGGAAGAGCTCTTTGAACTGCGCCTCGGTGAGGAGGATGTCGTTATCGACGGGCTTCATCGGGAGGAAATAACTCGCAGAGTAGATGAAGCGACGGGCCTCGGGAAGGACGTGCGGTTTGAAGGGAATGACGGGCTCGGGAGGAAGCGCACGTTTCACGGAGGTCTCGGACGGGCGTTTGAGGATGTGGCCGCCGGCGGCTTTGGACGTGAGATAAGCGAGGTTGAAGGGGGAAGGTTCGAACTCGAGGGCCTCGGTACCGGCGATGGGGACGCCTTGGGATTTCAGGGCGTCGACTTTGTCGGGGTTGTTGGTGAGGACGATGAAGGGCGCGGTGATGCCGAGGAGATAGCAGATCTGGGATATGTTGTCGTAATTGCGGTGGTCTTTTTTGAGACCCATCGACGCGTAGGCTTGAAAGGTGGAGAGCTGGTCGAGCGAGGCTTGGACGAGCATGCGGTCGCGGGCTTTGCCGACGTAGCCGACGCCGCGGCCTTCCTGCATGAGGTAGAAGACGATGCCGTTGCCTTTTTTGGCGATGACCTCGAGCGCGCCTTCGAGCTGTTGCACGCAATCGCAGTCACAGCCGCGTAGGGTTTCGCTGGTGACGCAGGAAGAGTGGAGGCGGGTGTAGAGCGGGTTCTTCGGGTGGACGATGTCGCCGTGGGCGAGCGCGATGATGTAATGCTTGTCGATGATGTCCTGGAAAATGTAGGCGCGGAAGGTGCCGAAGCGCATATCGAGCGCGCAGTTGGCGATGGACAGAGTCTGGCCGTAGAGCGGGCGGTCGTCGATGGAGGCGGGATTGAGGACGCTGCCGGAAGTGTGTTGGAGCGCGCGGATGAGGGCGTCGAAATCGGGAACGCCGTCGGAAGTCATGGCGATGGGTGCGGGCGCGGTGGCGGAAGCGGCGGGGAATTTGACGACCTTGGTCATGTAGGGAGAGAGGAGAGCGAAGGAGCGAGGAAGGTGTTTAAGTTGATTCAGCTCCAGAGCGGTTTGAAGAGACCCCAGAAGATATGCAGGAAGAACAAGGCCGCCAGTCCATACGTGAAAGCGGAAAGGCTGCGGGCCCGGCCGGTGCAGAGGGCGATGAGCGTGAGGGCGATGACGCCCAGACCTAGACCTTCGGCGATGCTGAAGGTGAGCGGAATGCAGAGGAGGGTGACGACGGCGGGCATCGTCTCGGTGAAGTCATCGAGTTTTATTTCGGCGACGGTTTGAAACATGAATACGCCGACTACGACGAGGGCGGGCGCAGTAGCGACGGCGGGGATGGCGAGGATCAGCGGCGTCAGGAAGAGGGCGAAGAGGAAGCAGACAGCGGTGGTCATCGCAGTGAGACCGGTGCGTCCGCCGGCTTCGACGCCGGAGGCGGATTCGATGTAGCTGACGACGGTGGATGTGCCAAAGAGCGAGCTGATGATGGCGGCGAAGGAATCGGCGACGAGGGCGCGTCCGGCTTTGGGGAGTGTGCCGTCGGGCTGGAGGAGGCCGGCGCGTTTGGTGACGCCGATCAGGGTGCCGATGTTATCGAACATATCGACGATCAGGAGGGTGATCAGGATCGGCAGGGCTTTGGCGAAATCGTTGAGAAGAAAGTCGAAGTTGAGTTTGAAGAAGACGGGCTCAGGCGAGGCGGGGAGTGAGAAGAGTCCAGTGAAAGAGGGGAGCGTGGTGACGTGGCCGCCTTTGCCGTCGGGGACGAAAACGCCGATGAGCGTGACGGCGAGAATCGAGAGGACGATGGAGCCGGGAACGCGGCGCGAGACGAGGACGGCGGTGAGGACGATGCCGAAGAAGGCGAGGGCGACGGGCGGGGAGCCGAAGTCGCCCTGGGCGACGAAGGTGGCGGGATTGGAGACGACAATGCCGGCGTTTTTGAGTCCGATGAACGCGATGAAAAGTCCGACGCCGCAGGTGATGGCGATTTTCAGTGAGTAGGGGATCGAATTGACGATCTTTTCCCGGATGCCGGTGAGCGAGAGGAGGAGGAAGAGGCAGCCGTTGACGAAGACGAGGCCGAGCGCGGATTGCCAGGGGACGCCGGCGCCGAGGCAGATCGTGTAGGTGAAGTAGGCGTTGATCCCCATGCCGGGCGCGAGGGCGAGCGGGAAGTTGGTCATGAGCGCCATGAGCGCGGTGCTGATGGCGGCAGTGAGCGCGGTGACGGTGATCAACGCGGCCTGCGGCATGCCGGTGTCCTTCAGGATGAGGGGATTCACGGCGAGGATGTAAGCCATCGCGGTGAAGGTGGTGAGACCGGCCTGAAGCTCGCGGGAGACGGTAGACTTATGCTCGGCGAGGCGGAAGAGGCGGGAAAGCATGGAGGAGGGTTTGGCTAATTTAGCATGGGCAGTGCCAGACGTGCCTGATGGGAAACCACGAAAGGCTCGAAAGAAACGAAAAGAGCGGCGGCGAGTTTAACAGCGGGAAGGACCAGCGGTACGGAGTATCGGTCGGATGACATTAAGCGTCTTCTGGCTGGTTTGCTGAATGGGAAGCGGTCTGACTTACGGGCGATGCCGAGTATCGATGCCCATGTTCACCTCTATCCGGAGGATTTGAATCGCGCGCCGGGTGTGTGGGCGACGGCGCATGGAGAACGGCATTGGGCGATGCTTTGCACGCGGGTGCGGAAAAGCGGGCGGGCGGTGCAGGGGTTTCCGAGTGTGGATGAGTTGTTGCACGCGATGGATGAGGCAGGCGTGGATCGTGCGGTGTTGCAGGGATGGTATTGGGAAAACCACGCCACGTGCGTCTGGCAGAATCGGTTTTATGCGGCGTGCGTGAAGGCGCATCCGGACAGGTTGAGTGCGTTCGCGACATTGCATGCGGGCGCGGGACGCGAGGCGGTGATCTCCGAGGTGCGGCGCGTGAAGGCGGAGGGGTTTTGCGGGATCGGGGAGTTGTCACCGCATTCGCAGGGATTTTCCGTCGAAGATGAAACGTGGCGGGCGGTGCTAGAACTAGCGGGTGAGTTGCGGCTGCCGGTGAATCTGCACGTGACGGAGCCGGAGGGGAGGAATTATCCGGGGAAAATCGCGACGCCGCTGGGGGATTTTGTGCGGATGGCGAAGGCGCATCCGGCGACGGTGTTTATTTTAGCGCACTGGGGGGCGCGGTTGCCGCTGGACGCTGAGTTCGGAGCGGAAGCGCGAGCGCTGAAAAATCTTTATTATGACACGGCGGCATCACCGTTGATTTATCCGCGGGCAGATGTGCGCGAGATGCTGGGGCAGTTTGGGGCGGAGCGGGTGTTGTTCGGGACGGATTATCCGCTGGAGCTTTTTCCGAATGGGGAGGGCGAAGGAGGCGCGGGGACGATGCGCGGATTTGTGGATGCGTTTCGCGCGGCCGGTTTGGGCGAGGCGGAGTGCGCGGCGGTGCTCGGCGGCAATGCGGCGCGGGTGATTGGGCTACGGTGATTTATATCCGGCCTGACACGAGGTCAGGCCCTACGAGGCGAGTTTACGCGATTTTCTTGGCGGCGGCTTGCGCGAGGAGGCAGAGCTCGGCGGCTTTGAAGGCGTGGGCTTGTGTCATGGCTTTCTCGGTACGGTTGAGGCAGTCGAGAATGAGTTCGCCGAAGAAACGGAAGCCGACCTGGCCTTCGACGTTGAGGTGGTGTTCGCCGCGGGCATCGACGAGGTAGACCTGGTCGCCGCGTTTGTCGCGGGCGACGTCGATGTACTTGCGGAGTTCGATGTAGCCTTGGGTGCCTAGAATGACGGTGCGGCCATCTCCCCAGGTGCCGAGGCCGTCGGGCGTGAACCAATCAACGCGGATATAATTGGATGCGCCGTTGTTTCCGACGAGGGAGGCTTCGCCGAAGTCTTCGAACTCGGGTTTGTCGGGGTTGGCGTAGTTGGCGACGGCGGCCTGGGTGACAGTGGCGTCGGTCGCGCCGGAGAAGGTGAGAAACTGTTCGAATTGGTGGCTGCCGATGTCGCAGAGGATGCCGCCGTACTGGGCTTTCTTGAAGAACCAGTCGGGGCGGGATGCTTTGCCGAGACGATGCGGGCCGAGGCCGAGAACCTGGATGACGCGGCCGATGGCGCCGGCGTTCACGAGGTCAGTCGCGTACATGGCGGACTCCACGTGGAGGCGCTCGCTGTAATAGACCATGTACTTGCGGGCGGTTTTCGCGACGACGCTCTTCGCCTGCTGGAGTTGGTCGAGCGTGGTGAATGGGGTTTTGTCGGTGAAGTAATCTTTGCCCGCTTCCATGACGCGGCAGCCGATGGCGGCGCGCTCGTTGGGTATCGCGGCGGCGGTGACGAGTTTGATCGCGGGATCGGAGAGGATTTCGTCGAAGGAGCGGGCGACTTTGACCGAAGGAAATTTGGCGCGGAAGGCTTCGACCTTTTTCGCGTCGGAGTCGTACACCCAGCGGAGGTCGGCGCCGGCTTCGATGAGGCCGTTGCACTGGCCGTAGATGTGGCCGTGTTCGAGGAAGGCGGCGGCGAAGGGGAACTCGCCAGATTTCACGACGGGATTCGGTTTTCCCTGAGGCGCGTAGTTCATGCCATCGGCTTTAGCGCTCATCGGATCGAAAGGCTCAGAGTTTGGGAGCGGGCGTTGATTTCGCCTTGGTCGTGGTGGCGAGATCTTTGACGGCTTTGTCGATCTTGCCGCGGACTTTTTTTTCCATGCGGTCGATGAAAAGAACGCCCTGGAGGTGGTCGTTTTCGTGCTGGATGCAGCGGGAAAACATGCCGTCGCAGAGGAGGGTGTGCGGTGTGCCGTTGGCGTCCTGAAACTTTACGGAGATGGCGTCGGGGCGGATGACGTCGCCACGGATTTTGGGGAAGGAGAGGCAGCCTTCTTCGTAGATGGTTTCGTCGGACGGGAGTTTTTTCACCTCGGGGTTGGCGAGGACGAGGGGCATGATGAGCTCGAGCGGAGGGCGGGCGCCATCGAGTTCCCAGTTAAAATCGCCGTCGAATTCGCGCAGGTCGACGACGCAGAGCTGGAGGGCAAGGCCGATTTGCTGGGCGGCGAGGCCGATGCCGTGAGCGTCGTGCATGGTTTCAATCATGTCGGCGGCGAGCTTGCCGAATGCGGCGTCGAAGGTGTCGACCTTCACGCCCTTTTTGCGAAGGACAGAGTCGTTGTAGTGAACAATTGGGAGCACCATGGGTCGATTGAGCGGAAAAACTTGGATTCGCCCGTGAGTCCCCGCAAATAAATATTACCCATGACGATGAGCGTTTCCGGCAACCGAAGCAGAAACATGCCCATGGCGGCCTTGTGGCTGACGATCGGCATGGTGGTGCTGGCGGGGGCGTGGCTGATACCGGTGAATTTAAAGTCGGTGACGCCTGCGTTGCTGCGTGAAGCGGGGAAATCAACGGCGTCGGTCGCGGCGTTTGGCGAGCAGTTGATCGAGTCGGAAAAGCTCGGTTCGGCGCAGCTGGTTTTGTCGGCGGCGCGGCTCGTCGAAGATAAAGGCGCGCCCGCGCTTGATCGGAGCATCCGGGATGTTTCGGCCCGGCGGCCGGAGTGGGTGGTGTGGGGCGGATGGGACCCGTTTCTCGATCCGCTGATCAAACAGAATGAGGAATCGGGGCGGAAAGAGAGCACGCCAGTCTTGAATTTTTTCATCGCTGAAAAAGCGCGGCGTTCGCTGGAGACGTTCTTGAGCAATTCGCGTTCGCTCGGTGTTCAGTCGATCCTGCGGATGCGCGAGGTGCAGGGGACGACGCGCTTCGTCCCGGCGAATAAAGCAGGGGGGCAGACGCTTGACGCGGTCGTGCTGCTCACGGCGTTGCTTTACCAGTCGGAGAATCTTTCCGGGCCGTTGCAGCGGGAGCTGCGCGGCCTGGCCGAGATGGCTGACCGACAGAAACAGCTCGGGGAGCTTGAGACGTTTTTCACCGATCTGCTTTCGCTGGGAAAACGGCTCAACTGGAGTCAGCTGTGCGAACTGTTGCGCAAGACCGACAGCATCAAGACGGCGGGGGAGTTCGCGCATCTCTCGCGAGTCGCGCCGGACAATCTCCCGATCATCTACACGGCCGCGCTGTTTTCCGATTCCGCCGACAAGGTGGCGTCGTACCTCATTAAATACGGCAAGATGGGTCTGGAGGACTTACGGCTGGCGCTGGCGCAGGGGCAGGGCGCGGTGCGCCTGCTGCTCCAGCATCAGCTGCCGCTTAACCGCGGCGCGGCACCGAGCGTGGGTGGCGTGGCGCAATTCGCCCTGTTCAACCCGAAGTTTGCCTTGGTGCTTAAATATCTCGGGTTCCTGCTGGGAGCTTTCGGCATGTTTCGCGGTCTGGAGTTTGCGCTCCGGTCCGATGCCTCCAACGAGGCGCCGCTCCGCCTGAAAAGCGGCGTGCTCTCGGTGTTGATCGCTTCGTTTTTGGTGCTGATCACCGAGCCGTTCATGATCAGCGCGACGCCGGCTTCCGAATTTAAGCTCAAACTCAATCTCCCCATTCTCGTCAGTGTCGCCGAGGCCCACAATCAACCAGCACCTGCTTCCTCTCCCACCATGGATATCAAAACACTCCTCTCAATCGGCTTCTTCGCCGCGCTTCAGATAGGCACGTATATCTTCTGCTTGCTGAAAATCCGCGAGATCTCGCGTCAACCCGTCTCCCCGATGGTGAAGCTCCGCTTAATGGAGAACGAAGAGAATCTTTTCGACGCGGGTCTCTACATCGGTATCGGGGGCACGGCGACGGCATTGGTTCTACAGGTGCTCGGGCTGATCCAGTCGAACCTGCTGGCCGCGTACTCTTCCAATCTCTTCGGCATCGTGTGCGTCGCCCTGATCAAGATCCGCAGTGTCCGTCCGTATAAGCGCATCCTCATCCTTGAAAGCCAGGCCGTATCTGTGGGTACCACACTGGCTCCTGCCCCGGTCGCTACTGCTGCCAAACCGGTTGCCTCCACGGTCGCCTAAACGAGGCCATGAATAAAACGCTGCTCCTCGTCATCTGCGACTTCCTCCTGCTGAACATCCTCGCGCTCACGCGTTGGGAAAATGCGGAGCCGGTGCGCCCGCAGCAGACGCCGGCGGCCTCCTCCGGTGCCGACCCGGCGACCAAGGACCAGGACATCGTGGACGTGATGAAGATGTCGCTGGAAGACGAGCGGGCGCAGCGCGATCAGCTCGCGAAGCAGCTTCAGTCCACCACGGAAAGCCTCCAGTCACGCGAGCAGGCGTTGAGCCAGCTCCAGACAGAGAAAACCCAGCTTGCCACGAATCTCTCCGAGACGCAGCGCAGTGCACAGGCGCTCGCGCAGAAGGTCGATGTGGCGTCTCGAGACGCAGCGATTTCCAAGGAGAAACTCGCTCAGATGCAGCGCGAACTGGAGCAACGCCAGGCCGACGCCGAGCGCCAGAAGCAGCAAATGGCGCAGCTCGAAACGCAGCAGGCCGAGGCGCGCCAGCGGATCGAGTCGCTGAATGTCGCCGTGAAAGTCGCCGAGCAGGAAAAAATCCTTCTTCGCGAAACCGCGGACACTCTGAAAGTCCAGGTCGCGCAGGAGCGGCAGGATCGTCTCAAGGTGCAGGAGACGACCACACAACTCGCGCAGGGCGTCGGCACGCTCGCGGAAAAGTCCACGGAGCTCACGAAGGAGATCCGCGAGAACCGGCCGATCAACGCGAACACGCTCTTCAACGACTTCCTGGCGAATCGCGTGCAGACCGTTTTTAACGTTTCCCGCCCGGCTTTGTTCGGCGAAGCGAAGCGCCAGAAAGACGCGCGCACGATTCTCGTGAGCGATGGCAAGCAGACCTATGCGTTGCTGCATATCGACGACACGCCGTTCAACTACCGCGAGGTCGGATCTGATTGGCAGAAAATCTCCATCAACTTTGCCAAAGGCGGCAATCGCGCGGCGGTGCCTGAGATGCAGTTTCTCTCGATCGATCCACGGCTGATCGCACTGCCGGTCGATGATGCGCAGGTCGCGGCCATCGGCGCGAAGGTTTATCAAACCGCGCTCGATCCGGTGAAGTTTCCTGACGCGTTATTGATCAGCAATGGCGGCGCGGGCTACGGCGAAGTCGCCTTCAAGCTGGATGCTGCGCAGCCCGGTTTCGTGCGGATGGACAACCGGGTGATGAAGCGGATTTTTGGGGACTTCTCGCCTTCACGCGGAGATCTCGTGCTCAGCAAGACGGGCGAACTGCTCGGCATCATGGTCAACAGCGACTACTGTGCGGTCATCAATAATTTTCTCCCGAGCAAAACGATCCGCACGGGCGAAGAGGTGACGGCGCAAAAGACGGGCGCGATCCTCGATGAGATGGCGATGCGCGTGCGCGCGCTGCCGTTCAGAATGCAGTAAGCGGCCGACGAGGCGGGCGATGGTCTACGGAACATGGCCTGCCCGGGGAAAATTAGCCGTTAATCGGAGCAGAGCGACTGGATGGAGGCTCAAGCGGGCGGTGTTTCGTGCCGATGAGGTGAAACATTCATCGCTTCCCGGTTCCTCCCGGAAGGAGCTGCGCATGGGCTCAGATTCCGACGGCAGGGCACGGATACTTCCGTGAAATTAAGACAAAAGTCCTTTCTCCTCATCGTCACCGCATTCGTGGGGGCGACTTTGCTCATGCTCGTCGGCACGCGGTTCGCGGCGGTGCGCGGATTTGAGCAACTTGAAGAACAGGAGGCACTGCGCACGGCGGGCCGGTTGAAGAAACTCGTGCACGCATCGCTCGGTGATCTGGGGCGCTCCGCCCGCGACTTCGCGGTCTGGGATGAACTGGCGGCCGCAGTCGCGAGGGGAGACACGGGGTTAATCGAGAAATATTTCGCGTATGACATCAGCGCCAACGCGCGCTGGAGCACCTTCGCTGTCGTGAAAAGCGGCGGGCAGGTGCTGTTCGCGCGTTCCTGTGAAACGGAGGAGCAGGCGCTGCTGCCGCTGAGATCGGCCATGACCGCCGCGTTGCTTGAGCTGCCGGATCTGCGGGAACCGGAGAAGATTGCCGGGACGCAGCAGCACACGGCACTGCTGGACGGAGAACTTCATCAGATCGCGTACACCGCGATCCGTCCGATGACCAAGGATCAAGCGCCCACCGGCACGCTGGTGGTGTGCCGGCGGATGGATGAGCGTTTTTGCGAGCGTGTGAGTATGATGCTCGATGCGCCTGTGCGGCTGGTGTTCGCAGCCGGCAGCATGGCCAAGGCGGAGAGGGAAAACGATTTTGTCGTCCAGGATGAGAACGGGGAGATGGCCGGCTGCACGGTGTTGAGCGACTGGCGCGACCGGCCTGTGGCGGTTTTGCGCATCACGCACCACGCGCGTTTCCGCGAGCAGAGCGATCGTTTCATCGCATTGCTGATGGCCGTGCTTGTGGGGGGCGCGGTGCTTTTGTGCGTGCTGATCGACCGGCTGTTGCTGAGCCGCCTGATCGGCCGTCTCGCCCGGATCGGCGGAGGCCTGCAGCGGATACAGCAGGGTGGAAGTTTGAGCGACCGGCTGGAGGTCGATGGCGGTGACGAGATCACGACGCTCTCGCAAGAGACCAACCGCTTGCTCGCCTCGGTGCAGGCATCGCACCAGGCGCTGGAGCGGGCCAATGCCGAGATGCAGCAACGCGTGGCCGAGCGCACGGCGGCGCTGGCTGACGCCAACGCCGCGCTCGAGGCGGACATCGCCGAGCGGATCAAGGCGGAGCAGGAGCGCGAGCAGCTCCGCGAGCAGCTCATCCGTGCGCAGAAGATGGAGGCTGTCGGCACGCTAGCGGGAGGCATCGCGCATGATTTCAACAATATCCTCACGGGCATCCTCGGGCACGCGCAGCTGCTGAGCGGCGCGCTCAAGCCGGGAAGTGCGGAGGAGTCGAATTTGAAGCAAGTCGTCACGGCGGCGGAGCGGGCGGCGGCGTTGGTGAAGAAGATTCTCGCGTTCAGCCGGCAGACTCCGGGCGAGCGGCGCCTGGTCACAGTCAGTCAAGTGGCGGGCGAGGCGCTTTCACTGCTTCGCGCCGGACTTCCGGCGGGCATCGAGATCCGTTGCCAGGCAGATACCGATGAAGATGTGGTGAATGCCGATCCGACGCAGCTTCATCAGGTGTTCATGAATCTCGGTACGAATGCCAGCCACGCGATAGGCGCGCAGGGCGGTGTGCTCGAGGTGCGCATCGAGCTAAGCAAAATCAAAAATCCCTATCTGGAACTGGTGCCGGGCGAGTATGTGCTCATCACGGTGCGCGACTCCGGTTGTGGGATGTCGGCTGAAGTGATCTCGCGCATTTTCGATCCATTTTTCTCCACCAAACCGGTCAATGAAGGAACCGGGCTGGGACTCGCGGTTGTCCACGGCATCGTGCTCGATCACGGCGGGGCGATCGATGTGGATAGTCGTGTCGGTGGCGGCACGAGCTTCCGCATCTGGCTGCCTGCGGCGCGCTCGAAAGCGGACGCACCCGAGCTGGCGCCGTCGGCTCCGCTCAAAGGCAACGAGCGCATCCTGCTCGTCGATGACGAGGAGATCGTGCGCAGTGTATTGGAGAAAGGCCTTCAGCGGCTGGGCTACCGCGTCACGGCGGAATCATCCGGGCAGGCGGCGCTGGCGCGTTTCCATGCAGCGCCCGATGATTTCGATCTGGTGATCACCGATCAGACCATGCCGCTGATGTCCGGGCTCCAGCTGACGGCGGCGTTGCACAAGGTGCGGGCCGATCTGCCGGTGGTTCTGGCCACGGGTTATTCGCCGGAAGTTTCCGGCCGGGATGCGGCGGGGCTCGGGCTCGCGGGGATCGTGGGCAAGCCGATGCATTTCACGGAGCTGACGCAGATCATGCGGCGGGCGTTGAATAACAAGTCGCGGCCGGCGATGGCTGGGCAGTAAGCGAGTCGTGGACGAGTGCGGAGCGGGTGGCGCGGTGGAAGGATCGCGCGGGCGGATCAGCCTACGAGCAGCGTGATCGCGATGGTCTCGTAGGGAGTAGCGGCGAGTGTGGCGCGGTAGTCGTCGATGCTCGCAAAAGTGTGCTGCTTGAGGCGGCGGGCTTTGAACGGGAAGGTCAGTTCCTTTTCGCGAAAGGGAGACGGTGTGATTTTGAATACGCCAGGGCTTTCCGGGGTGCAGGAGAAACTGTGGAGTTGTCCGGCACGATCGGTGTGGCTGTGCCGAAGTGTGCGCGGTTGTTCGTAGCCGGCGCAGGCGATGAGCGAGAGGTTGTCGCAGGTCTGGAGAAAGCGGAACGCGCGGTCGAGGGCGCCCTGGCTGGCGTTGAGGCGGGCGGCCATTTCGAGCTGGAAAGCGCGTTGGGCGGCCACGAAGTCGGCGTGCAGCGGCCGGTGATCGGGGCGGATCGTCGAGAGATCGGCCTGCTCGGTGAGGAGGTTGACGGTGTGCATCGAGACGACGATGGCTGCGAAGGGATTGCGCTCGGCGACGGCGGCGGTCGCTTCGCCGCGCACGCGCAGATAGGCGGGCAGGTCGATCTCTTCAAAGGCGGCGTAACTGCCGACGAGGTCTTTGGTGAAGGCTTCGGGGATGGCGGCTTTGGTGAGAAACGGCGCGGCATCGCGGGCGGCCCAGCCGTCGTCGTGCGCAGCGACGGCGAAGAGAATGTCGGCGCGCGGCTCGGGGGATGCGAACTGGGCGTTGCCCCAGGCTTCGGCGAAAAGACCGGCGAGGCGCGCGTGTTCGCCGTGCGTCACCAAGAGCCAGCCGTCGGGCAGTTCCTTGCGGATCATGCCTGCTGGTTTAGCAGGACGCGGACCGTTTTAGCGCCCAGCTGATGGCGGGGCTTTGCGGTGTGGGAGCGATGACCTGGAGGCCGCTGCTCATGCCATCGGGGAGCGTGATGGGGATGGTGAGCACCGCGAGGCCACCGAGGCTGGCGGGTGTGGTGAGGGCGAGCAGGCGGTTGCGATTTTCGAGTGTGCAGTCGGCTTTTTTGAGCGCGGGAAACGGGGTCGCGGGCATCACGAGAAAATCGTGCGTGGTGAAATACGTCTGCCAGGCGGCGCGGACGGCGTTCCATTTGACGTGTGCGGCGTCTAGCTGGGCGGGCGACCAGCGGCGGCCGCGATCGATCCGGGCCCAGACGTCTTTGCCATAGAGATCGCGATGCGTGTCGAGCCAGGCGGCGTGGACGCCGTAGGCCTCGGTGCTTTGGAGCGTGGAGTAGGCGTTGGCGGCGTCGTTGAACGCGTGCGCGAGGGCGTCGCGTGTGGCGGTGTCGGCGGGGGCGGCGAATTTCTCGGCGGCGAGTTTCAGCGAGGTGGAGACGCTGGCGTCGGCTGTCTGGCCGAGAGCTGCGAAATCGAGCCAGGCGCCGCGGGGTTCGCGTTCGAGCACGGGCGGTTTGCCGAGGAGGTAGCGGTTAACGAGGGTGAGATCGGCGGGATTGCGCGTGAACCAGCCGGCGGCATCGAAGCTAGGAGCGAGCGGAAAGGCGTCTTCGATGTAGGTATCCTTAGGCGTGAGACGCAGGCCGTAGAGTCCGCAGAAGGCGGCGGGGACGCGGATGGAACCGCCGGTGTCGGTGCCGACGGCCAGCGGCACGATGCCGGCAGCGACGGCAGCCGCCGAACCGCTGCTGGAGCCGCCGCTGGTGCGGCCGGGATAGCGCGGGTGTTCACAGTCGCCGTGATGCGGGTTTTCGCCGGTGAGGCCGTAGGCGAATTCGTGGAGGTGGGTTTTTGCGGCGAGAATGGTGCCGAGGCCGCGGAGAGAATGGGGGAGTTTGCTGTCGCTGCGGCGGATCGGAAGGATGCCAGGCGTGAAATTCGAGCCGGCATTCATCGGCTGGCCTGCGGTGAAGAAGATGTCTTTCAGGACGTAGGGGACACCGGCGAGCGGGGCAATGGTGCCGGCGACGCGGGCGAAGGTCGCGGCCATTTCGGCCTGCGAGCTGAGCGTGGCGAAGGCGGCGCGTTGCTGATCGTCGGGCAGAATAGAACGCAGGCGACGAGCGATTTCGCGCGCCGCGCTGGCGGAATCGCCCGCTGCGAGTGCCTGCCACTCGGCCATGGTGATGGCGGAGAAAAGAGACGACATGGGCGCGAAAGTGCGGTTCAGGCGGGCGAGCGCAATCCTGAGTTTGCTCGGACAGGTAGACAAAATCTTGGCATCGCGCCGGTATTCGCCGAAGAGATTCAGCATGAATCCCGAAGCGAAACTCGCCGAACTTGGTTTGAAACTGCCCGCCGCGCCCGCCGCCGGTGGCAACTATGTGCCGACGGTGCGCGTGGGCAATCTGCTCTACTGCGCGGGCACGATCAGCACGCTCGATGGGAAGATGACGCACGAGGGTCAGGTGGGCAAAGAGCAGACGGTGCAGACGGGCTACGAGTCGGCGAAGATCTGCGCTTTGAATACGCTCACGAACATCAAGGCGGCGGCGGGCTCGCTCGATCAGGTCGCGCGCTTCGTGTATGTCGGCGGTTACGTGAACGCGATCAGCGGCTTCCCAGATGCGCCTGCGGTGATCAACGGCGCGAGCGATCTGTTCGTCGCGGTGTTTGGCGAAGCCGGGAAACACGCGCGCGCCGCGGTGGCGGTGGCCGGGCTGCCGAAGAACTCGACGGCCGAAGTGCAGGTGATCGTGGAGTTGAAGGGCTGATTTTCGCCGGGCGGATGATGCGACTGGAGCAGCGTTCGCCCGGGTTTAGTTGGAGCAAGAAAAGTCCTTGCGCTCAAAAGAGGCGGGAGTTTGCTTCGTGCCCCTGCTCCGGAGAGATGGCTGAGTGGTCGAAAGCGACGCTTTGCTAAAGCGTTGTACGGTTAACCCCGTACCGGGGGTTCGAATCCCCCTCTCTCCGCCAGGGCCCTAAAAAAGTCCGGAAGATGAGAGTATTGTTGAACGTCGTCCTATACCTCTTTGCTGCGCTGCTGGTACTCGGTGGACCTCGCCTGCAAGACGGACCAATCGAATCAATCGAAGTAAGGAACCATGATATTCAGGTTATATGCGTCGTTAGAAAACCGGATGAGGTGGAGCGGATGATCCAGATCATTCGGGGTGCAAAGTTGATAAAGGAAGAATCATCACTTTTGGGGCGTTTCACGCATACGATAAACATCCCGGACCGGTGGTTATACGATGAGTTATCCGGAGAGATCGCTCGGCTGTCCAAGACGCATCAGCCCATTTATCGCATTAGCGACGCACAGAAACGAGAGTTTGAATCATTCCTACGATAAGAGCCGAAACAGTAAGGATGGATAGGATGGATGTTGGCTTCGAGCTTCTAGGCTCCCAGCGACGATTCGGGCGGCTACTTCTGAGGAGTGCCGGACGTCATCTCATCGGCTTGAGTCGTGAGGGCTTTGATTTTCACGAGGAGATCGTCGGCGGTGAAGGGCTTGGGGATGAAGCCGACGAGGGGGGCGGCGATGATGTGTTTGCGGGCGTCGGTCTCGCTGTAGCCGCTCATGATGAGGACGGGGACGGTTTTGCTGAGGGCGCGCAATTCACGGAGGGTGGCGGGGCCGTCGAGGCCGGGCATCGTGAGGTCGAGGAGGACGGCTTTGAACCTCATGCCGTGGGCGAGCGCGAGGGCGAGGGCTTCGTAGCCGTCTGAGGCGAGGGCGGTGGTATAGCCTTGTTTCTCTAAAATAGAGGCGGAGATTTTCCGGACCTGCGGTTCGTCGTCGACGATGAGGATGGTGCCTTCGGCTTTTTCGGTGGAGCTGAAGGTGAGGGCGACGGGCTTCACTTGCGTGGCGGCGACTCCGGTGGCGGGCGGGAGCGCGAGGGTGAAGGTGGTGCCTTTGCCCAGAGTGCTGCGGACGAAGAAGGCTCCGCGGTGGGCGCGGACGATGCCGAGGACGGCGGCGAGGCCGAGGCCGCGGCCGGTGAATTTGGTGGTGAAGAAGGGATCGAAGATGCGGGTGATCGTCTCGGCGCTCATGCCGCAGCCGTCGTCTTCGACTTCGAGGATGATATAGTCGCCGGGCGGGCGTTCCTGGCCGATGCGCGCGTCGCGCATTTGATCGGCGGTGACGGCTTTGAGGAAGCTGCGGACGCGGATTTTCCCGGGGGCGGTGCCGATGGCGTCGGAGGCGTTGATCACGAGGTTCATGATCACCTGGCGGATTTGAGAGGCGTCGATCTCGACCTGGAGCGGGGCGGGCGAGAGGGTGTATTCCAGCACGGCGTTTTTCGCGATGGAGGTTTTGAAGAGGTGGGTGGTGTCCTGGATGAGCGCGTTGAGGTCGTGGCCTTCGAGGGAGAATCGGCTTTTGCCTGCGTAGGAGAGCATCTGGCGGCAGAGATCGGCGGCGCGGTTGGAGGCGGTCTCGATGTGTTCGAGGGCTTCGGCGGAGACGGTGCCGTTGGTGGCGCGGGCGAGCGAGGCGTTGCCCATGATGACCGTGAGCAGGTTGTTGAAATCGTGGGCGATGCCGCCGGCGAGGACGCCGAGGCTTTCGAGTTTTTGGGCCTCGAGCATCTTGAGCTGGAGCTTCTGGCGGTCTTCGTCGGCCTTCTTGTTACGAGTGATGTCCTGGAGGGAGCCGAAGAGGCGGGCGACTTTTTCTCCGGCGAGTTCGACGCGGCCGATGCAGCGGACCCAAACGAGGCGGCTGTTGGCGGTGACGATTTCTAGTTCGAGGTCGAATGACTGGCCTTCGGTGACGGCGAGGCCGACGGCGGCGGTCAAAATCTCGCGACTGTGCGGTGCGCAGAAGTCGAATACGCGTTCTTCGGGGAGGGGATCGTCGGCGGGAGGGAGGTCGTGGATGCGCCAGGTTTCCTTGGTCCAGAAGATGGTGCGGGTGCGCAGGTCGTATTCCCAGCCGCCCATGCCGGCGGCTTGTTGCGTTTGTTCGAGGAGGGCCTGGCTGCGGACGAGGGCGGCTTCGATGCGTTTGCGCAGAGTGATGTCGGTGGCGGCGCCGGTGACGCGCGAGGGACGATTTTCGGAGTCGCGGGCGACAACTTTACCGCGGTCAAAGATCCAGCGCCAGGTGCCGTCGTGGGCGCGGAGTCGGTATTCTACGCGGCCGTAGCCGTCGCGCATGAGGTTGCGCTTGGATTGCTCGACGCGTTCGAGGTCGTCGGGGTGGGTGATGGCGGCGAGGGCGTCGATCTGCGGGGCGATTTCATCGGGGCGGCAGCCGAGGATCTGGGCCCAGCGTTCGCTGCGGTTGACGCGGCCGTTGAGAATATCCCAATCCCAGACGGCGTCTTCGCTGCCTTCGAGGGCGAGGGTGAGGCGTTCTTCGCTGGTTTTGAGATCCTGGGTCTGGCGGCGGAGGCGTAGCAGGAGGCGGCGTTGGAGGAAAAAAACGAGGGCGAGGGCCGAGGTGACCAAAAGAAAAGTAAGCCAGTGAGCGCGGGCGATTTGCCAGGATTCTCGGATTGTCTCGATGGGGCCGAGCCAACGCGAGTAGAGCACGGCGTAGGTGCCGTCTTCGCGGAGATTGTGCAGGCCGAGATTGAGTTTGTAGAGGAGTTCGCTGCGTCCGTGCCGCACGGCGAGGTGCGAGGTGTAGGTGAGATCGGGGAAATTCAGGCCTGAATCGGAGACGTTGCGGTAGCCGCGATCACGAATGGTTTTCAGGCTGAGCGTGCGCGGAGTGAGCGCGGCATCGGCGGCACCTTTTTCGACAGCGGTGAGGGCGGCGGACATGTCCGTGACCAGGAGCAGGTTTTTATCGAGGCCGTGGTCGCGGAGGTATTGGTGTGCGAGGCTTTCGCTGGAGACGGCGATGCGGAGGGCGCGCAGGTCGTCGTGGGTGTGGACGCGCGGGGCGTTTTCACGGATGAAAAGAGCTCCCGCCATGCGGACGTGAGGTGTCGAGAAATCGTTGAGACGGGTGCGTTCGGGAGTGCGGTTGAGGTTGGCCAGCAGATCGAGTTTCCCGTCGCCGAACTGGGCGAGGGCATCGCTCCAAGGGAGAGCGATATACTCGAATCGGAGGCCTTGGTCGCGCCCGATGGCTTCCAGCAGATCCACGCAGAAGCCGGCGGGGCGGCCATTTTCATCGACGTACGAGAATGGCTTGGCGGATACATCGAGGCCGACGCGGAGCACGGGGGCGTCGGGTGCGGCGGCGGGAAGGGCAGGGGCGGCCAGGTGGATGAGGAGGGCGAGCCATGCGAGCACGCCGATGAAGCGCAGGCCGGGTCGGCGCGCGGGGTACGGGCGGGGAAAGGGGGATCGGTGTGAGATCACTCGTGAGTGCTGGTCGACAGGCACTCAATCGTCTCGATAGCAGGGCGGCTTGAGCCTTGCTATTGAAATCTTGGATATGTCCACCGTGCATCAACCTGAGTGTGTCTGGTGAGATGCCGGGCGGTTTGCAGGCGGGAGGCGTGGCGCGGGAGGGAATGATTCAGGGCTTTTTCGCGGGCGGGGGCGTATAGTCGGAGTAGGTCACGGTCATGTCTTCATCGAGGGATTTGAAGTACATGGCGCGCCCGCGCACGCGCACGGTGATTTCTTGAAGCAGGGTCGGACGGGTTTCGTCGGGGAGGGTGTAGGTGATCACGGTGCGGGCTTCTTCGATTTTCACGATGAACATCGGGGAGAAGGGCTGGATGCTGGCGAGTTCCACGCGTTCGATGGTGCCGGTGGCTTCGTGTAGCGAGAAAGTGACGACCATGTGTTCGGCGCTTTTGTCGTCGTCGCCGCCAGGCTTGAGTTGGAAGCGGTAGCGGGCGCGTCCGTTTTCGACGCCGAGCGGTTCGCAGGTATCGGGGCGGATCTGGTCTTTGACGTTGGGGGCGGTCTGGCCGCGGGTGCGGCGGGTGAGCATGTCCTTGTACTCTTTGACTTCGTCCTCGGTGGGCGCGCGGTCGTTTTTCTGGAGGAGGCTCCAGCGGGCGTACTCGGGCTTCGATGGGTCGAAGCGCTCGGCGAGGCTGCGTTCGGCGGAGCGGGTGCTCTGGGTGAAGCCCCAGCCTTTGGTCCCCTCGGCCTGGAAGGACGCGAGGGCTTTTTCCAGCTCAGATGGAACGGAGCCGGCGTGGAGGGGCGCAGCGATGAGTAAGCAGAGAGCGATCAGCAACGAGCGGAGCATCACGGGGTGAAACCGGAGGCGGAGATTTTTTTCAATCCCGCGCTGACCGCGTTAAGAAAAAGCGGGGCGGCGCGTTTGTATTTTGAATCTCAATCACCTCAACCCAAGGAACCCCATGAGCCGTCCATTCACCCTGCCAGTTGTCATCGCCTGCTCCGCACACGCGTTGCTGATGTTTGGTTTTACGAAGCCGTCTGTGAACCCGCCGATAAAGCCTCCGGTTGACGAGCACGATGGCTGGGTGCCCGTAATCATACCGGCTGAGGAAATTGAAAAGCCCGAGCCTGTTGCTTCGCTCGAGAAACAAGCCGGAGGAAAATTAGCTGCGCCGATGCCGCTCACGCCAGACAAGGCTGCCGATAAGATTTCGCCCGACGACCTGTTGATGGTCCTGACGGAGAGCGATCCGCTGCGCGTGAAGGTTGATACGAACATTATCTCACCCGGTCCGGGCTCACCAAACGGAGACCCGGACGCCAGGGAATACGGCCCGGGCACGCCTGACGGGAAGATCATTTTTGCCCCGACTGCTCTCGACAACACGCCACGCACGCGGGTGCAAAATCCGCCGTCTTATCCGTTCAGCTTAAAGTCCAGTGGTGTCAGCGGCGAGGTGCTCGTGGAGTTCGTCGTCGATGAACACGGGCGCGTTATCAATCCACGCGTGCTGCGCTCGACTCACGCCGACTTCGAGGCTCCGACGCTTTCAGCGGTGTCGAAGTGGAGATTCGAGCCGGGCACACGCAACATGGCTCCGGTGCGCTTCAAGATGGTTGTGCCGGTGAAGTTCAGCCTGAACGAGTGAGCGAACGGGGCTTCCGGCGTACCCGAGTAGCGGTTACGCGGGGTGCTATTCGATCGAGGCGATCTGGTGCGGAACCGGACCGCCTCGTCCCGGCAGCTCGACGGTGTCTCCGACATGCCGGCCGGGCAGCTGGCGGCCGAGCGGGGATTGCGGGGTGACGATGACGAGGGCGCGTCCATCGATTTCAAAATCGAGCCCGCCGCTGCGCGGGCCGAGAAAGTACGCCGATGATTTCCCCCGGGCTTTGAGTGTGACAATGGCGCCGACATCGATGGTTTCGCCCGGTGAAAACTCGCGTAAGGACAGGGCCTGATAAGTCGTGATGGTTTCCTGCAATTCGAGCGCGAGCCGGGCCTGGCCTTCGGCGAGGTAGGCAGCCTCCTGGCCGCGAGTGTCGTATTTGCCCTCGGCTTTGCTTTCTTCGCTGGTCGCCTCTTCACGAGCCATGAGCGCGGCGCGGGTGAGCGTGTCGAGTTCGGCAGTGAGTTTGGCGACGATGGCCTGGCGGAGAAGCGACTTGTCCATCGCGCCAGCGAAAAGTCTGCGGGGGAAATTATCCAGCAAACTCAGGCGTTCTGGACCTTGCCCGCGTCCATGGCCGCATCGGGTCGCAGGTTGAGCAGACGGGCGACGCGTTGGACGAGTTCTTTCGGGCTGAAGGGCTTCGTCAGGTAATCGAGCGCGCCGAGTTCGAGGCCGAGGTGCCGGGCGTCGTGCGTGGCCCAGGCGGTGAGGATCACGATGGGAATGGTGGCCGTGGCTGGCTGTCGGCGGAGGATTTCGCAGACGCCGAAGCCGTCGATGTCGGGCAGCATGAGATCGAGCACGATCAAGTCGGGTTTGCGATGTTGTACGGAGTCGAGCGCCTCGCGGCCGCTGGCTGCGGTGTTTACCTCATAGCCGGATTTGGTGAGATGGAAGGCGACGAGCTCGGTCACGTCCCGCTCGTCATCAACGCATAGAATGGTCAATGGCACGCCGCAGTCTGGCCCTTGCTCGCGGCGTTGTGGTGACGGGCGCGTGACGAGTGGGTGAAATCCCCGGAAAGAGCACCGCAAACTGCACAAAGTCCTCGCAAACAGAGTGCTGAAAAAACCGTGAAAAGAGTACACGCGTCTTTTATACTCGCGACGCCGCACCGATTGACCAATTCAACTCTCTAGCGCACTGCGCGTTAAAACTTCTCCCCGCACCTCGGATGGCTCGAAAAATCAGTTTCATCAATTACAAGGGCGGCGTCGGCAAGACGTCGCTCATCGTCAACGTTGCCTCATGCCTCGCGAAGGCCGGGAAGCGCGTGCTGCTTTTCGATTTCGACACGCAGTCGAACGCGAGCATCTGGCTGCTGCGCCTGGAGCGTTGGAACAAGATTAACAACTCGAGCGAGGGCGCGGTGTATTCGATTTTCGAACCCGGGACGGTGCGCGTGAAGGACTTGATCATAAAAGACGTGGTCGAGGATAAGAACGGCGACAAACTCCTCCCTGGCCTGGATCTGGTTCCGACGACGTTTAACCTCGTGGATCTCGAAGCGGAGTTCCAGGGCAAGCCCGGCTGCCCGCCGTACCTGATGTTCCAACAGCAGCTGGCCGAGGTCGAAGATAACTACGACTTCATCCTGTTCGACTGCCCGCCGAACATCCTGCGCGCGTCGCAATGCGGGGTGTTTTGCTCCAACGAAATCTACGTGCCGGCAAATCCTGACGCGCTCAGCCTTATCGGCTTCACGCTGCTCGTGGAAAAGCTCGTGAAGTTCCACCGCCTATCCGCCAGTTTCCGCACCGCCGAGATGGGCGCGCCCGCGCTGGTGAACGGCATCATCTTCAACTCGATCAAGGCCAACGTGGACATCGAGGTGCCCAAGATGCGGATGCAGCTTCGCATGAATCAATTTCGCACCGTCAAACGCGTCGCGCAGAACGCCAAGATTTTCAACACGCAGATCCGCGACGCGATGGTCGTGCGTCGCGCCGTTACCCTCGGCCTGCCGGTGATTCTGGTGGGGCAGGAGGCTGAGCAAGAAGACAACGTCGCGCAGGACTACCGCGATGCTGTGACCGAGTTGATGAATCATTCCAGTTAAGCCAGATTTCCGCTTCATCGCTTTTCCCATGCCGCCAAATTCAGACATCACGCCATCTTCCGGGGGCACACCGCCCGGCACTGGCAAGTTCAGTCCTCGCGAGTGGGACGTCGTGCGCACGGCGTTTCATACGTCGATCATGATCGACACCACGCTCGCGGGCCTGGCTGAAAATCTCAACGTCGCCGCCTGGCCCATCAAGGGCGAGGACGAGACGCCGGCGAAGTACATCGACCTCACTTATCGCGAGCTGTGCGCCATGCCTGGTCTCGCGGGCAAGACTGAGCGTATCGATCTTCTCATCACGATTCTCCAGGAGACGCTGGCATTCGACGAGCCCTTTGGCGACATGGTGACGAACGACGCGCTCGTGGATGAGCGCGACAATCCGATCCTGAAAAACCTGAACAAGCTCGGCATCCCCGAGGAGTTTCCGATCTCGCTGATCGCGCTCACGCCGGAGACCCGCGAATTCTGCAACCTGGAAGGCATCACCACGCTGAAGGCTTTCGCCGTTTTCGCCCAAGGCATCTCGCACAACGTCATCCTCGGCGGCGATTTTCGCGCGTTACTCAACTCACTTTCTCACATCGACGAGCAGACGCTGTCACAGTTCTTCCCCTTCCGTCCGGGCGAGAAAGGACTGCATCTGCTCGAAGGCATCGCCCTGGCCGTTCGCGCGTTCCCCGATGCGATTGAGGCTTCTCTGGCCCAACGTTACGGCGCCATCCTCGGCACCGAAGACGCTGAAAAAGCCGAGTCAGCGCAGCAATCCGACGCGGACGCCGCCGAAGAGATCCTGCGCCAGCACACCGCGTCCTACATCGAGTATTTCCAGGCCGATCACGCCAAGCTCCAGGAGCAGGTGAACACCGGAGTCCCCGTCGCGCGCCTGGCGATCGTGCTCAAAGATCCGCTGGTCGAATCGATCGTGACCGGCCTGCTCAAACCTTACCTTGTACCGTTGGAGCAACATTCGCATCCGACCACCACGATCACGCCCACCGTCCAGACCGCAGAGCCTGCGGGTTCCAAAGGTGGGTTCTTCTCTAAATTTGGACGGCTATTTAAGAAGTAGCCACCAACTGCCGATAACTAGCAATTGCAGTGATGTCCGCCGAACCCCAGCCCGTAGTCATCAAATTCCCGCCACGGCCGAAAACGGAAAATCCGTTGGTGCTGCCGAGGCGGCGGCTGCGTTCTCCCTTTGAAATATCCGAGGCGACGGCCGAGACGCAAAAGACGATTGATGCGATCCGTTCGGCCACCCGGAATCCTTGGGGCGAGGCGCTGAACGTCGATCAGCAGAAGATGGCCGAGCTCGAAAAATCGCTCCGCCAGCTCACGCAGAAACTCGAAGAGCGTGAACGCAGCCTGCAAGACCTCGAAGTGCGTCTCATCGAGCGCGAGCGCGAAATCGCCGAGATGGAGAACCTCCTGCAAGCCCGCGCATCTTTGCTCGAAGCCGCCAAAAACAAGAGCGCAGCCAGCAGTGATAACCGCCAGCTTTCACACGAAGAACAGGCCGCGCTCCAAAAACTCAAAGCGGAGATCGAGCGTCAGGAAAAGATGCTCCAGGAGCAGCGCGAAGGCATGAAAGAGCGCGAAGCCTTTCTGGACGACAGCGAAACCAAGCTTTTCGAAAAAGTGCAGCAACAGCAGGAAACCGAAACTGAGCTTGAGCAGCGCGAAGATGAGCTCAACCAGCGCGAGCGCCGTCTGCGCGAACGTGAAGCGGCTTTCGATCCCCAGCTGGCGGCAAAACTGGCGGCGGAAAAAGCGGCTGCCAGCAAGCCGCGTGGCGAATTCGCGGAGTAAGCTGGCGATCACCGCCCATGCGGTGACGCGCGCTGTGCCCTTCTAATTCGGTGCCCAGACCGACCTCGCGCGACCTCGCTGAGAAGCCCCCTGATCTGTCTGCGTGATTGACGAATCACGTTACGCTGGCAGTCCAAGCCGACTCGTCCATGTCGTCGTTCAAGTCTTTGGCGCTCGTCGTCACGTTCCTCCTCTCGCGCCTGCCGCTTGTTCATGCTTCTGCTTCGGCGGAGGCTCCCGCGTCCATTGCGGATGATCGGCTTGTTTTCCACGGCGGCGTTTCTGGGCTTTTCGACAGCGAGAAACCTCCGGCAATCGCGCTCGAATACCGCTGGAGCGCATCCAAGGCAGGCCTGCAACCGTGGCTGGGCGCGGGGTGGGCGACCGATGGCGCGATTTTCGCCGGTGGCGGGCTCTTGCATACGTGGCGGGTGGCTTCGCGCTGGGAATTGGTCACTGGATTCGGCCCTGTTTACTACGACCGGCACGAAGGACTCGATCTGGGCAGCCAGCTGGAATTCTACTCGTTCGCAGAGGCGGGCTGGGAAATTTCTCCCGGGCGGAGGCTGCTGCTACGTTTTGCGCACATCTCCAACGCGAGCATGTCGGAGATCAACCCCGGCACTGAATTACTCACCCTAGGTTTCAGCCTGCGACTGCCCTGAATCGCGGGACCGGAACTTCTCACAACATTTGCTCGCAACTTTTTTATTAAGTAGGCGTCCTTGAAAGGCTCGTTTCCATGAAATCCCTCCTCCCCCGTGTAGCACTGACCAGCCTGGCTCTTGGCGTTTGCGCCTCTGGATATGCCCAGGACCCCGTTCCCATCGAATTTTACCGCCCGCTGAAGAACAGTGTTTCCATCGGAGTGCGACGGATCGGAGGCGATGCGAAGGTGAAGTTCTCCGGGATCGGCCGTATCCCTTCGGTTTCCAACCCCGATCTGCTTAGCACCACCAACTCGCGTAGCTACGATAACGGGATCGTATATGCCGACGGACCGAGCGCCTACGAAATCAACAATACCGATACCAACAACGACGGCGTCTTGGATGCTTATCGGAGTGTAACCACCGTGCCGGCCACGGATAGTAGCGACTTGGAAACAGTCACGACTTTCTCCCGTCTCGATATTGCGGGTGGCCGCTACAGGCAGATGCAGAATGTCACCGTGCGGAATGTTAAGACCAACACACTAGTTTCATCCACCGACACTATTCTCGCTGAGTACTTGAACTACAGCGACGGCGCGACGCGCTACTGGGCCTACAACCAGCCGGGCCAGACCAACTCCACTAACGGCACGGTCGATATGAGCATCTATTCGGTCGCTCCCTCTGGATCGGTGGCCGAGGCGGAAAGCGACGGCAGCGCCGGCGTCGAGCTGCAATTCGCGCACGTCATCAAGCGCTACAAACGCTTCGAGTGGGGCATCAATTTCTCCGCAGGCGCCTCCGAGATTAACGCCAAAACCCGCAAGCGCATCGGTGCGAATCTGGTCACGACGACCGATCGTTACACTCTGCGGACGGGAAGCTCGTTCGAGAATTATGCCTACTTTGATTCCACGGTTCATAATGACACGGTGACCGTCGATAGAGGGACTGTGGACGCCTCCGGAAATCCGATCACGTACGACTATTTCGCCGAGAAAAACCATCTCCTCAGGCGGGATAACGCCCAGCGCATCCTAGACGGCGCTATCACCCCGAATGGAGCCAACGTCGATGGCTACTGGCAGATCAAGGGTGCTTACTACATGCTCCGCCTCGGCCCGATCGTGCGCGTGCCGATCGCGAAAAAGTGGACCGTGTCGGCCAGCGCCGGTGGCGCGCTCGCCTTCGTCGGCAGCCGGTTTCTCGTGGATGAGTATATCGAGCTCCCCGACGTCATCGGAACCATCCGCTTTCAAGGCGAAGGCGAAGAAAAGGCGATGGTGGGCGGCTACTACGCCGACGTTAACATTGAGCGCTGGCTGACCGTGCGCACTGGTTTTTTCGCAGGCTACAGCGTCGAGAAGATGGGCAACTACACGCATGAATTCGCCGGTCGCAAAGCCGATGTCGATCTCGGGACCAGCGGCGGTTTCCGCCTCGGCATCATCACGCGCTTCTGATCGTCGATCACCCCGCAGATTTCTGCCGCATTAAAGTGCCGCCGCGACGCAAGTCTGGCGGCTTTTGTGTCGATAGAGAGGGCATGCCTCATCATGGGCACAACATTCACCGTGACCGCCACGGCCGTCCTTTGCCGGCCACGTGTTCGCTGCGCCAAGCACCCGAGACCTTGCAGGCGTTTGCGCGCGCGGCGCAGGAGGTGGAGTTGTGCTTGAGCGAGGGGCGCTTGTTGAACTCCCACGAAGCGATGGCGCTCGCCGGAGGCGAAGCCCGCGAGAAGGAGACGCTTTACTCACTCGCCCGCCGGTTCGCGCAAGACGAGGGCGTCGATCTCGTCGATCTCATCTGCGATCTGGAACGGAAATTTCCCGAGTACGTTTAACGTCAGCGGCTTGCTGCGGCGCTTTCCACATCCGCCAGTACCGCATCGACTGAACGCAGCGACGTCGCCGGGAACAGGCTGTTGATGCGCGTGATCACCTGCTGGATGATCCCATCCGGGCAAGACGCTCCACCGGTGAGTAACACTCGAAACGGCCGCCCGCTTTCCCCAACCGGAAGTGGGTGGATTTCTACCATATCGTGGCCGTGTCCACCCACCGGGCCTTTGGCGGGAAACACATAATGCTCCACCGCGTCGCGCGACTGGATGTTGGCCTCGCTCTGGATGAAAAACGCGCGCTTCCCGAGACGTTGCTCGCACAAGCGATAGAGCTGGTAGGTGTTCGAGGAGTTCTTCCCGCCTATGACGAACGCCGCATCGAGCGGCTCGGCGAGCGCACGGCTGAGCGCGTCCTGATTCACCTGGGTCGCGTAGCACAACGTGTCTCGTTTGCCTCCGCCACCGACGCGAGCAGTTGCCTCGGTGTCGCCATAAAGCGCCGAAAAAACTTCGCGCAAGTGGTCGATGATTTCCAGCGTCTCATTCATGAGCAGCGTCGTCTGGTTCACGATCGCGATGCGCGCGAAATCACGGTCCACGTCGAAGCCCGGCGTATGTTTGCCGGCGAATTCGCTGTAGAACTTCGCGCGCTCCGCCGGATCGCGACTCGTGATGAGCTCACCCAGGCGGCGCGTTTCCTCCAGATTGCGCACGATGACGGCGTGCGCGTGGCGTCGGGCATTGGAGAAAGTCGCCTTGGTTTCCTCGTGCTCGTGTTTGCCGTGGATGACGACGGTGTAGCCTTCCTGGCCGAGCGCGCGCGCGGCCTTCCAGACTTTCTCCACGAGCATGCAGGTGGCGTCGTACTGATAAACCGGCACGCCTTTGCGCACGAGCCGGCGCTTGTCGTCATCGGTCGCGCCAAACGCCGGGATGATCACAATGTCCTCGGAGGTCAGCGTGTCCCACAGCGTGACTTCACCGGGCTCGCCGCGTGCGACACCACCGGAGGCCAGATGCGGTTTACCTTTGTCGGTCTGCAAATAACGCAGACCGCGACGAAGCAGATCCTCGTTCACGAACGGATTGTGAATGAGTTCGCTGAGCATGAAGACGCGGCGCGTGGGATTTTCGGCGAGCGTTTCGTAGGCGCGCTCGATGGCGTTCTTCACACCGAGGCAGAAACCGAAATGACTCGGCAGCAGGTATTGCACGGCGCCGAAATCGAGCGCGACGGGAGCGGCGGCGGTGCGTTCGTGGGTGCGCGCGAGAGCCTTGATGGCGGCGCAGAGCTTCGACTGGTAGAGCGTGCGGGCCGCGTCATCGAGCTGGTAAATGCCGCGATTGCGGGATTTCTCGGTGCGGAATTTGTAGATGAAATCGTTTTCCCCGAGATGCAGATACGGGATCTCGATGAGGTACGGATCGATCCCGGCGAGAATCGCGGCGAGGGTGGGAGAGAGCGATTCCGGCGAAGCTTCGAGCTCAGCGAGGGAGCGGAATTCACAACCGCCCGCGATCACGCCGCTGCTCGCAGGCACTTGCGAAAAGAAAACGCGTACCGGAGTTCCTTCCGCTGTCGTACAAAAATATTCGGCGGACGGTGTGTGCTCGGGGAACGACCGATGCAACTCAGCGTTCACCGCGTCCAAATCTTCTCCCTGAAATGCTGATTCGTATCGTCCATCACGAGACATCACAGCGAGCTGGTTGCTGGGATTAAACGCCAGCACGGCGACACGTTCGTTCGCGACCGGGATAGATGCGGAAACCATGGAGCGTCGAGCCAACTAGGCTGCTCCAAACGGGTCAAGCGACCGGCGGGAATTTGCCTGCCGTTGGTGGCATAGCGCCGCCATCGCCCGGTCGCTTCGCTGACTTCCCTTGTTTCTGCTGCTTAGTCCGCGCCAGTTCGCGCATGTCCACGGCGACGTCGTCTTTCTCGAAGATCTCGCGGCCGAGCAGCTGCTCCATCACATCCTCCATCGAAACCACGCCCGCGGTCGCGCCGAATTCATCGACCACGACCAGCATCTGCTGGTGCGTCTTCAGGAAAACCTGGAGCGCGTTGGCGACCGTCACCGTCTCCGGGATGAACTGGACCTCCTGCATGATCTTCTCGACGAGATCGAGATCCTGGTCGTTGGCCTTGGTCTTCAACAAATCGCGGCGGCGCACGAGGCCCACGATGTCATCGAGATTTTTCCCGTACACCGGCATGCGCGCGAAGGGGATATTCGGAAACTCGCGGAAAATTTCCCCGACCGTCGCATTCTTTTTGAGCGCGGTGACGACGGTGCGCGGCGTCATGATTTCGCTCACGCGCACATTATCGAGCGCGAGAGCGTTGGTGATGATGTTGGATTCGCTCCGGCTGATGGTGCCCTGCTGCGCGCCGCGCTCGGCGAGCAGGATGATTTCCTCGTCGGACTTTTCCGTCGTTGTCGGTGCGGGCACAACGAATCGCACGAGCAGGTTGCACACATAGGTGACCGGGCGCAGCGCGTTGGCCATGAACGCCAGCGGGTAAACCACGTACGGTTGCAGCCCGCGCCGGTACGCGACGGCGATGTTCTTCGGGAGAACCTCCGAGAAAATCAGCACCGTCAGCGTGAGCGAGCCGGCGATCGCACCGATGATCGCTTCGCCGAAGAGCCGCGTCGCCAGGCTGCCCACGATCACCGAGCCGAGCGTGTTGGCGATGGTGTTGAGCGTGAGGATCGTCGAGATGGTTTCATCGAGGCTCATCTTGAGCTTCTCCAGCACGGCTCCCCGGCGTGGGCGCTGCTTCTTAAGCGCTTCGATCTCCGCCACCGTCGTGCTCAGGATGAGCGCTTCCATCAGCGAGCAAATAAACGAGACGCTGAGCGTGAGAAAAATCGCGATGATGAGCCAGAGCATGTCCGCAGTGTCGTGGCGGTCGCAGGCGGCGTTTACGAATCAAAACTTCCTTGCCGCAGTCCGCCACGCGCCGCCTAGTTCCCTGCATGAGTCTCCTCAAACGGACACCCCTGCACGCCTTCCATGTCGCCCACGGCGGCCGCATCGTGGACTTTGCGGGGTGGGAGATGCCGGTGCAGTACAAGAGCATCCTCGAAGAGCACAAAGCTGTGCGCCGCACCGCCGGTCTTTTCGACGTAAGCCACATGGGCGAGGTCGATGTGAAAGGCGCGGAGGCGTCGAAATTCCTCCAGCATCTCGTCACCAACGATGTCACGAAGCTCTACCCGGGCCGCATTCTCTACACGTCGATGTGCTACGAAAACGGCGGCGTGGTGGACGATCTTCTCGTCTACATGCGCGGGCCCGAGGATTATTTTCTCTGCATCAACGCCGGTAACATCGACAAAGACCTCGCGTGGATTCGCGAGAAAGCTGCTGCCTTCGCCGTCACCATCACCGACCGCTCGGACGACTACGCGCTCCTCGCCGTCCAGGGCCCGAAAGCCGCCGCCATCGTTCAGTCGCTCACCGGCGCGAAGCTCGATCTCATCAAGTATTATCACTTCGGCGAAGGCACCGTCGCAGGCATCCACTGCATGATCAGCCGCACCGGCTACACCGGCGAAGACGGCTTCGAGCTTTATCACGCCGCCGCCGATGCGCCCGCGCTTGCCGAGGCACTCCTCGCCGCCGGCGCTCCGCACGGCCTCGAACTCGCCGGACTCGGCGCTCGCGACAGCCTCCGCCTCGAAGCCGGGTATCCGCTCTACGGGCACGAAATCACCGCCGAGACTTCGCCCCTCGCCGCCGGTCTCGGCTGGACGGTGAAGCTCAACAAAGGCTCCGACTTCATCGGCCGCGCCGCGCTCGAAGCAGAGTCAAAAAGCGGCGCCGCCCGCAAAATCGTCTTCTTCAAAACCGGTGACCGCCGCATCGTCCGCGCAGGAGCCGCCGTCCTCACCGATGACGGCCGCACCGTCGGCACCGTCGTCTCCGGCACACTCTCGCCGATCCTCAACGAAGCCATCGGCTCGGCACTCGTCGAGTCGCCCGCCGCCAGCCAGCCGCTCTTCACCGACATCCGCGGCGCGAAACTCGCCTTGCAGCCCGTCAAACCTCCCTTCATCGAACTCCGGAAAACCACATGAGCACCGTCCCCGCTGACCTGAAATACGCGAAGTCCCACGAATGGCTGAAGCTCGAGAGCGACGGCACCGCCACCGTCGGCATCACCGACTACGCGCAAAGCAGCCTCGGTGACATCACCTTCGTTCAGCTCCCCAAAGTGGGCGCGGTTCTCAAAGCCGGTGACACCTTTGGCGTCGTCGAGTCCGTCAAAGCCGCTTCCGATCTCTATATACCCGCTAGCGGCACCGTCCTCGCTGTGAACGCCGACCTCGATTCCGCTCCCGAAACCGTCAACCGCGAGCCCTACGCCGGCGGCTGGATGCTCAAATTGAAACTCTCCGACTCCGCCGCAGCCGCCTCGCTGCACGATGCAGCCTCGTACTCGAAATTGATCGGCTGACACGCCCGCGTGCCTGGCCCACCCGGCCTGCCTGGCGAATCCAGCCATCCACGCTCCGTTCGCCTGCGGCTTCGTGCAGAAAGCGGCTCCTCACCAGAGCCGCTTTTTTGCGCCCCCCGCGCGAGGTTTCCCGCGTGATCGCTCGCGCGAGCGCGTTGCACATCCATAGCCGCAACCGCATGAGCCCGTTTCCACCCTCCGCCGTTCCTCACGAAATCCGCCGCCCCGGTTGCTTCGCGCGCAACTCTCCCGCACTCTCTGCGTCTTTGCAGCCAACCGCATGACACGTCTCCGCGCCTTTCCCTTCGTCCTTTGCGTGCTGGCCGCCGCCGCAGGCTGCTCCCGCAAAACCGAATCCGCCTCCGCCGCGCCCCAAGCCCAAAAGCAGCCCGTCGAGGTCACCTCCGTCGTGCGCCGCGATCTCGCCGAGACGCTCACCGTCGTCGGCTCCATCGCCGCCAACGAATCCGCCGCCCTCCGTGCCGAGATCGCCGGTCAGGTCCGCGAGGTTTTCTTCGATGAAGGCCAGCGTGTCACCAAGGGCCAGGTTCTTCTCAAAATCGACGACTCCGAACTCCGCGCGCAATTCGCTCAGGCCGAGTCCCGCTTCAAACTCGCCGAGCTCAGTCTCGCGCGTAACCAGGGCCTGCTCGAAACCAAGACCGTTTCCCAAGCCGACTTCGACCGCGCCAACGCAGAGTTCTCCACAGCCACCGCAGAGCTCTCCTTGCTCCGCGTGCGCCTCGCCAAGACCGAGATCAAAGCCCCCTTCGACGGTGTTGTCGGTGGACGCTCCATCTCTCCCGGCGACTACGTGACTCCCGCCAGCGTCATCGCGCAGATCGACGATCTCAGCCGCCTCAAAATCGATTTCCAGATCCCCGAGCGTTTCATCGGGAAAATTAAACAAGGCACCTCCTTTACCCTCCGTTCGCGCACGCTCGACGCCTCCGCCCGCGTTCAAGGCGAAGTCTATTTCGTCAGCTCCGTAATCGACCGCGCCACCCGCGCCAGCGAAGTGAAAGGCCTGCTCGTCGAGCCACCCGCCGGCCTGAAGCCTGGCATGTTCGCCAACGTCGAGATCGTCCTCGATGTCCGCAAAGACGCGCTGACCGTGCCCGAAGGTTCGATACTCGCCTCCGTGCGTGGCGCTCAACTCATCGCCGTCAAAGACTCCGGCAGCGACAAGATCGCTGAGTTCATTCCCGTCGAACTCGGCCTCCGCGCCCGCGGCTTCGTTGAAATCGTTTCCTCGAAAACACCGCTCGACGAACAGCAGTCCATCGTCGCAGCAGGCGTGGGTTCGCTCATCTTGTTTCCCGGAGCGAAGCTCGATCCCAAGCCACTGAAGGCTGAGATCAAGAAAGCGGAGTAATCCATGGTCCTCTCCGATCTCTCCATCAAGCGCCCGGTCATCTGCCTGGTCGCCTCCATCTTGATTGTGCTGCTCGGCGTGCTGTCGTTCAGCAAGCTGCCCGTCCGCGAATACCCCAACATCGATTCGCCCACCGTCTCCGTCGAAACGTCTTACCCTGGCGCTTCCGCCGAGGTCGTGGAAACGAAAGTTACCGAGCCGCTCGAAAAGGAAATCGCCTCCATCGACGGTATCCGCGTCATCAAATCCACCTCCTCCGAGGAGCGCTCGCAGATCAACATCGAGTTCACCCTCGCCCGCGACATCGACGAAGCCGCCAACGACGTCCGCGACCGTGTCTCCCGCGCCCAAGGCCGTCTGCCCGATGAGATCGACAACGTCCAGGTCTCCAAGACCGAGGCCGACTCCAGCCCGATCATCACGCTTTCCTTCAACTCCGAGCGCCACACGCGTCTCGAAATCACCGAGATCGTCGAGCGCATCGCGCTCACCCGACTCCAAACCATCCCCGGCGTCGGCGCCGTCAACATCCGCGGCCCGCGCTACGCGATGCGTCTCTGGGTCGATAGCGACCGTCTCGCCGCCTACAACCTCACCGTCGGCGACATCGAGACCGCCATTCGCCAGCAAAACGTGGACATCCCCGGCGGCCGCATCGAATCCGCCACCCGCGAATTCCCCGTGCGCCTCCAGGGCAACATGGCCGAGGCGGGCGACTATGAAAACCTGGTCCTCGCCACGCGCGGCGATTACCAAGTGAAGTTCTCCGATGTCGGCCGCGTCGAGCTCGGTGCCGAAGACTATCGCGGCGAGTCTTACTACAAGGGCCGCCCCAACGTCGGCGTGCAGGTTCTCCGTCAGACCCAGTCCAATCTCCTCGACGTCGCCAACGCCGTGAAAGCACTAATCCCGGTCATCCAGGCCGAGATGCCCGCCGGTGTGAATGTGGGCATCGGATACGACACCAGCGTCTTCGTCGATCGCTCGGTGAAAGAGGTCTACAAAACACTGTGGGAAGCGTGTCTGCTCGTGATCTTCATGATCTTCCTGTTCCTGCGCGACTGGCGGGCGACGTTCATCCCGCTGCTCGCCATTCCGGTTTCGATCATCGGCTCGTTCGCCATCATGAGCGCGCTCGGCTTCACGATGAACGTGCTCACGCTGCTCGCCCTCGTGCTGGCCGTCGGCCTCGTGGTCGATGACGCCATCGTGATGCTCGAAAACATCTACCGGCGCATCGAGGAAGGGGAGAAGCCGCTCCACGCCGCCGTGCATGGCGCCCGCGAAGTCGCCTTCGCTGTCATCGCCACCACGCTGACGCTCGCCGCCGTGTTCGTGCCCGTGGCGTTCCAGTCGGGCCAGACCGGCCGTCTCTTCTTCGAGTTCGGCATCACGCTCGCCGTGGCCGTGCTCGTCTCGGCCTTCGTCGCGCTGACGCTCACGCCGATGCTTTGCTCGCGGATGCTGAGGAAAAACATGGTGAACGGAAAAGTTCACCACGGGTGGCTCTACGAAAAGACCGAGCCGTTCTTCGTCCGCATGAACGCGATCTTCGAGAAGATGCTGCGCTGGGCCTTCCGCGCTCCGATGATCGTGCTCGGCGCGGCCCTCGTCTTCGCCGTCGTCGGCTTCTTCTTCTACTCGAAACTCCAGCGCGAACTCACGCCCATCGAGGACCGCGGCATCTTCACCGCCAACTTCATCCCGCCGGTCGGCTCCACGCCCGCCTACATGAAGCAGTACTCGGTGCAGATGGAGCAGATGATCCTCGATATTCCCGAAATGGACCGGACGTTCCACCGCACGGGTGACGGTTCCCGCGCCTTCGTTTTCGCCACGCTGAAACCGTGGGAGGAACGCGACCGCAGCACGCAGCAAGTTCTCGCCGAACTGCGCGGCAAATTCCGCCAGATCACCGGCGGCCAGTCCTTCGCTTCGCCCGTTCGTCCGCTCGGCAGCCGCCGTTCTGGTGCCGGTGCAGTCGAGATGGTTCTCCTCGGCAACGACTTCAGCCAGCTCCAGGAAATCGGTGCGAAGATGATCGAGAAAATGCGCGGCGGTTCCGTGTTTGTCCTCCCGCGCGTCGATCCTTCGCCTACCAAGCCGCAGCTCAACGTCCGCATCGACCGCGCCCGCGCCGCCGATCTCCGTGTCCCGGTTTCCGCCGTCGCCACCACGCTCGAAAGTATGCTCGGCGGCCGCCGCGTCACCCAGTTCCAGCGCGGCAATCAGCAGTATTACGTGCTCGTGCAGGTCGAAGACACCGACCGCTCCACTCCCAACGATCTCTCCCGGCTCTACGTTAAATCCACCGACGGAAATCTCGTGCAGCTCAGCAATCTCGTGACCGCCGAAGAAGGCATCGTTCCCGAAAACTTCCCGCACTTTAACCGCATGCGCTCCGTCACGGTTTCAGCGCAACTCGCCACCGGGAAAACCATCGGCGACGGCGTCGCCTTCCTCGAAGAAACCGTGAAGCCGCTCCTGCCCGCCGGGTACACGTACGCATGGGACGGCGAGACGCGCGAGTTCGTCGAAAGCGGCAGCGACACCTACATGCTCTTCGGCCTCGCGCTGCTTTTCACGTTCCTGATTCTCGCCGCGCAATTCGAGTCGTGGATTCACCCAATCACGATCTTCACCGGCGTCGCGCTCGCCCTCGCCGGCGGCATTCTCGTGCTTTACTGCACGCGCTTCTTCGGAGCGCCGATGACGGATAATTTATTCTCCCGATTCGGACTCATCATGCTCATCGGCCTCGTCGCGAAGAACGGCATCCTGATCGTCGAGTTCGCCAACCAGCTCCAGATCCAAGGCAAGAACGCCTTCGACGCCGCGTTCGAATCCGCGACGCTCCGCTTCCGTCCGATCTTGATGACCTCGATTGCCACCGTGCTCGGCGCCGTGCCGATCGCGTTCGCCAGCGGCGCCGGAGCCGAGACGCGCAATCCCCTCGGCCTCGTCATCGTCGGTGGCCTGACCATCGCGACCTTCATGACGCTCTTCGTGATCCCGCTCTTCTACGTGCTCGTGGACCGCTTCGTGGTAAAAGTCACCGGCCACTCCAGCGCCCACGGCCTCAAGCGCGCCGAAGAGATCGGCAAAGAAGTCGACGAGCCTGTCCTCGCTAAGTGATCGCCCTGTAGGAGCGGCTTTACGCCGCGATTAACGCACCCGCCCGCGTTTCCCTCCGCACATCGCGATCCCGCGCTCAACTCCACATTCGCGCGTGCCGATGTTTCCGCTAACCGTAGCGAAAACCGTCACCCATGCGCACCCGCTTTCTCGCGTCCGTCGCCTGCCTTTCACTCGTCGCTAATCCCCAGATCTCGCTCGCAGCTCCGCCCGCCGGCCCGGCTTTGGACGCAGCCGTCGAAGAACTCCTCGGCCGCATGACTCTCGCCGAAAAACTCGGCCAGATGAGCCAGGCCAGCCGTCAGCCCTACGCCGACCATCTCCGCGACACCAAAGAACTCGTCCGCCAGGGCGCGCTCGGCTCCATCCTCAACGCCACCACCCGCGACCAAGTCGAAGAATTCCAACGCATCGCCGTCGAGGAGAGCCGCCTCAAAATCCCGCTGCTCTTCGGCCTCGATGTGATCCACGGCTACCGCACGCTCTTCCCGATCCCGCTCGCGCAATCCTGTAGTTGGAATCCCGATCTCGTCCAAAAAGCCGCGCGCATCGCCGCCGTCGAAGCGACCGCCGAAGGCATCCGCTGGACCTTCGCCCCGATGCTCGATCTGACCCGCGATGCCCGCTGGGGCCGCATCGCTGAAACCGTTGGCGAAGACCCTCTGCTCGCCTCGCGCATGGGCGCCGCGATGGTCCGCGGCTTCCAAGGCGACGACCTATCCTTGCCCACGAGCATGGCCGCGTGCGGAAAACATTTCGTCGGCTACGGCGCTGCCGAGGCCGGGCGCGACTACAACACCACGCTCATCCCCGACACCGAGCTGCGCAACGCGTACCTACCCGCCTTCAAAGCCGCCAAAGACGCCGGCGTGCTCACCTACATGAGCGCCTTCAACGACCTCAACGGCGTGCCCACTTCCGCCAACCCGCGCGTGCTCCGCAAAATCCTCCGCGACGAATGGGCCTTCAACGGCTTCGTCGTCAGCGACTGGACCTCGGTCGATGAACTCATTCCTCACGGTTTCGCCGCCGACGGACGCCAGGCCGCACAGCGCGCCATCGCCGGTGGTGTGGACATGGAAATGGTCTCGCCGCACTACCGCACTTTTGGCGCGGATCTCATCGCGAAAAACGAACTCCCACTCGCGTTCATCGACGATTCCGTGCGCCGCATCCTGCGCGTGAAGTTTCAACTCGGCCTCTTCGACCATCCCTTCACCGCGAAAGAAACGCCCCGCACCAGCAAGAACCCGCTCTCCGCCGAACACCTCGCCGTCGCCCGCGAACTCGCCACGCAAAGCATCGTCCTCCTCAAAAACGACCGCGGCCTCCTCCCTCTTTCCTCCGCCACCAAATCCATCGCCGTCATCGGCCCGCTCGCCGACAGTGGCGACGACATGCGCGGCTGCTGGTTCTGCGAAAGCAGCCCCGGCGACACGATCACGCCACTCGCCGCGCTCAAAGAAACCCTCGGCCCGCGCGCGCAAATTCTGCACGCGCCCGGCACGAAGCGCGACATCGACGACTCGACCGACGCCTTTGCCGCCGCCGTGAAAGCCGCGAAAAAAGCCGATGTCGTCATCCTCTGCCTCGGCGAAGGCCGCGATCTCGCTGGCGAGGCCCGCTCACGCGCCTTCCTGAATCTCCCCGGCACACAGGAAAAACTTTTCGACGCCATCGCAGCGACCGGAAAGCCCATCGTCCTCGTCATCTTCGCCGGCCGCCCTCTCGTGTTTCCCGCGCAGTTCGCGAAAGCGCGCGCCGTCTTCTACGCCTGGCATCCCGGCACCATGGCCGGTCCGGCGCTCGCCGATCTGCTCCTCGGAACCGCCAATCCCTCCGCCAAACTCACCGTGAGTTTCCCCCGCACCGTCGGCCAGATCCCGATCTACTATAATCACCGCAACACCGGCCGCCCGCCGCAGAAAGAAAACGTCGGCATCCCGATGGGTACTCCGCAAGATCCGCAGGGTTATTACTCCAAGTTCATCGACGTTCACTCCACGCCCGAATTTCCCTTCGGCCACGGCCTCAGCTACACGACCTTCGCGTATTCGGATCTCCAAGTCACCGCGCCAAGCGGCACCAACGGCACGCTCACCGTTTCCGCTGTGATCAAAAACACCGGCTCTCGCGACGGCGTGGAAATCGCCCAGCTCTACACGCGTGACCTTATCGGCCAGATCACGCGTCCCGTCCGCGAACTCAAAGGCTTCGAGCGCGTCCCGCTCAAGTCCGGCGAGTCGCGCACGATCACCTTCAACGTCCCCGCATCCGAACTCGGTTTCTTCAACGAAGACGGCCGGTACATCGTCGAGCCCGGCAAATTCCACGTCTGGGTCGGCGGCAGTTCCACCGCCACGCTCATCGGCGAGTTCGAGCTGTAGTCGGAGTTGAATCGCAAAGAAGCAAAGACGCTAAGTTCGGAAGCAAAGAGTCGATCTGTTTTCCTAACGCAGGACCTCCTGCTTTTTTCGCGATCGACCTTAGGGTCGTTGCATCTTTGCGATTCAACAAACCGTCGACTAACCCTTGCGCGCATTCCATGCCGCGACTCCGTCCTTCGACGCCGCGAGCGTGATTACCACGTACTTCGACGTCGGCGTGTTGCTGCCTTCAGCGACGCTATCAATCGGCACGAGCACGTTGGCCTCGGGAAAATAAGTCGCAGCGCATCCACGCGGAATGTCGTACGGCGCGACCATGAAACTCGGCGCCACCCGCGTCTCGCCACGAAAGTGACTCGTGAGATCGACCAGTTGCCCCTGCATCAACCCGCGCGCCGCGATGTCGTCTTTGTTGAGAAACACCACGCGCCGTCCGTTGAAAACGCCGCGGTAACGATCATCGAGCCCGTAGATCGTCGTGTTGAACTGATCGTGCGTGCGGATCGTCATCATCACGAATTGCCCCGGCGCCAGCTCATGGCGCTCGACCGTGTGCGTCGTGAATACCGCTTTGCCGGAAGGCGTGGTGAACGTGCGCGAGTCGCGCGGTCCATTCGGTAGATAAAACGGCCCGATGCGCACGCGATCATTGAAGCGCTCGAAGCCCGGGATCACGCGCTCAATGCGTTCGCGGATGCGGTCGTAATCGCCCGCCATCGCGAGCCAGTCCACCGGTGATTTTTCGCCGAGCACCGCGCTCGCCAGCCGCGCCACAAGAGCCGGTTCACTGAGCAGAAACTCCGATGCAGGCTCCAGACTTCCGCGCGAGGAATTGATGATGCCCATGCTGTCTTCGACCGTGATGAACTGCTCGCCGCCCGCCTGCCGGTCGATCTCCGTCCGCCCGAGACACGGCAGAATCAACGCCGTGCGTCCCGTGATCAGGTGCGAGCGGTTGAGCTTCGTGGAAACGTGTGCGGTTAACGCGCAGCGGCGCAGCGCCTCGGCCGTGAACTCCGTGTCGGGCGTGGCGGAGAGGAAATTGCCGCCCATCGCGACGAGCACGCGCACGTTCCCCGCGTGCATCGCCTTGATCGAATCGACCACGTCGAGCCCATGCTCGCGCGGCGGCGAAAACCAAAACTCGCGCGCCAGCCGGTCGAGAAACGCCGCCGAAGGCCGCTCGAAAATTCCCATCGTGCGGTCGCCTTGCACGTTGCTGTGTCCACGAACCGGGCACACGCCTGCGCCGGGCCGCCCGATATTTCCGCGCAACAGCAGGAAGTTCACGATCTCCTGAATCGTACCGACCGCCTGCTTGTGCTGCGTCAGTCCCATCGCCCAGCATACGATCACGCTCTTTGCCTGGAGCGCGATCTCTGCAGCGGAGCGGATCTGTTCGCGGGAAAGTCCGCTACTCCGGGTGATGTCGTCCCACGCCACGCGGCGCAGATGCGCGATCAACGCCTCGAATCCCGCCGTGTGTTCGCCAATGAACACATGATCGAAAACCTCGCCCGGGTGGAGTTCTTCCCGGGCGATCAGCTCTTTGATGAGTCCTTGGAAAAACGCCATGTCGCCGCCAATGCGTACGGGCAGCCACAGGTCCGCGAGCGCCGTTCCACGGCCGAGCATCACGCCGGGAATGCGCGTCAGATTCTTCAAGTCCTGCGGATTCACGAACGCGTTCGTTCCTGCTTCAGGTAGCGGATTGATGCTCACGATGCGCGCGCCGCGCCGCTTCGCCGATTGGAGCGTCGAGAGCATGCGCGGGTGATTTGTCCCGGGATTCTGGCCCACGATGAAAATCGCGTCAGCCTTCTCGAAATCGTCGAGCGTCACCGTGCCCTTGCCGATGCCGATGGTTTCACCGAGCGCGACACCGCTCGATTCGTGGCACATATTGGAGCAATCGGGCAGGTTGTTCGTGCCAAACGCGCGCACGAAAAGCTGATAGAGAAATGCGGCCTCGTTGCTGGTGCGGCCCGACGTGTAGAAAGTCGCCGCGTCGGGCGAGGGGAGTGCGCGCAACTCCGCGGCGATCAGTCGAAACGCTTCGTCCCACGCGATCGGCGCGTAGTGCGTCGCTCCCGGACGAAGCACCATTGGCTCGGTGAGACGTCCTTGTTTTCCAAGCCAGTGATCGGATTTCGCCGCGAGTTCGGCCACGGAATATTCGCTGAAAAATTCGCGTGTGATTTTTTGGGTCGTCGCTTCGTCGGCCACGGCTTTGACGCCGTTCTCGCAGAACTCGGCCACGTGCCGGTCAAAGTCCGGGCTCGGCCACGCGCAACTCTGGCAGTCAAAGCCATCGACCTGATTCACCTTGAGCAGCAGCTTCGCGCCGCGGACGAGGCCCATCTCGCGCGATGTGATCGCCACGCTTTTCTGGAGCGCGCGTAATCCGGCCGCAGCGTGTGGCGGTTGTTTCAGTTCAGTGCCCTGGGTCTCGATGGGCGGCTGTGCGTCGGGAAGTTTCATGTGGCGGCAAAAGCGGGGGTGAGTGCGCGAAGACGCATGGTGCCCGCGTATACGTTGAAACGATTTTCGCGGACGAACCCGAGCAGTGTGGCACCCGTTTCGCGGGCGAGTTCGATGGCTAGACTCGACGGCGCACCGACCGCCGCGAGCACGGGGCAACCGGCCATGACGATTTTCTGGACGAGTTCGAAACTCGCGCGGCTGCTCACGAAGACGATGCGCTCCGAAAGTGGGATCGCGCCGGCCGGTGCGGCCAGCAGCTGTGAGCCGATGAGTTTATCCACGGCGTTGTGGCGCCCGATGTCCTCGCGAACGGCGACGAGACGGCCGTCGAACGTGAACAACGCCGCCGCGTGAAGTCCGCCGGTTTGATCGAAACCGGATTGCGCGGCGCGGAGTGTTTCTGGCAGGCGATGGATGATTGCCGGATCGAGCAGCGGCGCAGCCTCGGGCAGCGGATGACGCGTGGCAGTGCGAACGGCGTCTAGAGATGCCTTGCCGCACACGCCGCAGCTGGAGGTCGTGTAGTTGTTTCGTTCCAACGGACGCACATCGACAGCGACGTCGGGCCGAAGTCTCACAATCACGGTCTGCGGTTTATCGGCCGGGCGGACGATTTCGGCTATATTAGCCGGATCGCGCACGATGCCCTCGGTGAAAAGGAAGCCTGCGGCCAGATCACGGTCGTGACCCGGCGTGCGCATGGTGATCGCGACGGTTTTTCGGACCTCAACACTGCCGCGCGTGTAGCCGAGCTGGATTTCGAGCGGCTCCTCGGTGGCGACGAGATCGGTTGCCGTTTCCGGTGCGTCCGTGCCGATGCGCAGGATGGAAAAGGCAGTCACTGCGTCAGCGGGTGGCAAATACGTGGGCATGAAGCGAAAAGGTTGGCCGAAATGTGCCGGGGACTTGGACTGAGTCAAAGGCTCGCGGATGGCGCTTGGGGTGGATTTCTGGCGTTGCGTTTGATGGGTGCGGACATTGATTCGGCAGCTTTTCCGCCATGCTGACGCCACTCCTCATCGCCGCCGTTGTGGGCTATTTTCTGGGCGCACTGCCGTTCGGCTGGCTCGTAGCGCGGTCACGGGGCATCAACATCTTCGAACACGGCAGCAAAAACCCGGGCGCGACGAATGTCCGCCGCGTGTGCGGCAAAGGCCCGGGTAATCTGGTTTTCTTTCTCGATGCAGTGAAGGGCGCGGTGGCGACGGGCTGGCCAATTTGGGCGGTGGCACTTTTCCCGACGGAGGGTTCGAAATTAGCCCGGGTAGATATTGGCTCTTTCAATCTGGTGCCCCCGTTCGCTGAGTTTCATCTCGCGGTAGCCGGCCTTGTCGCCGCCCTCATCGGCCACAGCTTTTCCTGCTTCACCAAATTCAAAGGCGGCAAAGGCGTCGCCACCGCTTCGGGCGGTTTCCTCGTGTTGATGCCGCTGCCGTTGCTCTGCGGTCTCGGTGTGTGGCTGGCGACGTTCTACACGACGCGCTACGTCTCCCTTGCGTCGATGCTCGCGGCCATCGCGTTGCCCATCGCGGCGTTTTTCTTTAAGCAGCCCAATCTCCTCATCGGGCTCGGCGGTGTGATCGCGCTCTTCGTCGTTCTTCGCCACCGCGCCAACATCACGCGCCTGCTGAATGGTACCGAGTCCAAGTTCGTCAAGAAACCCGCAGAGCAAACTCCGTCGCGCTAACGTCGCGGCCCCCTTATTTTCATGAGCACACCCAAGACCATCAAGATCGGCCTTTGCGGCTTCGGCACCGTCGGACAAGGCGTCTGGCAGCACCTTGAGCGCGCACGAACCGATCTCGAAGCGCGGCTTGGCGTGAAGCTCGAACTCGCCCGCGCGGCCGTCCGCGATCTCAAGCGCGCTCGTGATGTCGCCATTCCGGCCGACAAGATCACCGGCGACGCGCTCTCCATCGCCAATGATCCGTCCCTCGCGATTGTCTGCGAACTCATCGGTGGCACCACGCTCGCACGCGAAGTCACGCTCGCAGCACTGAAGCGCGGAGCGATTGTTGTCTCGGCCAACAAGGCTCTGCTTTGCGATCACGGCGCAGAACTTTTCGAGACCGCCCGCAAACACGGCGGCCAGTTGCTCTTCGAAGCCTCTGTTGCCGGCGGCATTCCCATCATCAAGGCCCTCCGCGAAGGCCTTGTCGCGAATCGTTTCACCCAGATCTACGGCATCCTCAACGGCACCTGTAACTACATCCTCACTCGGATGGTGCAGGAAGGCGCGCCGTACGCCACGATCCTCGCCGACGCGAAACGCCTGGGCTACGCCGAGGCGGACGAGTCGCTCGATGTCGATGGCTGGGACACCGCGCACAAAGCCTCGGTCCTCGCATTCCTCGCGCACGGCGTGTGGATCAAGACGGATAAAATGATCGTCGAGGGCATCGCCAAGATCACCCAAGCCGATCTGAAACACGCCGCCGCGCTCGGCTACGGCATCAAGCTCCTCGCCGTCATCACGCGCGACTTCGCCGCCAATCAGCTCTTCGTCCGCGTCCATCCAACACTGATCCCCGAGGAACGTGTTCTCGCGAGCGTCAACGGCGTCTTCAACGGCGTCTCCGTGACCGGCGACGTCGTCGGCACGACCACGTACATAGGTCGCGGCGCGGGGCGCGACGCGACCGCCAGCGCCGTGATCAGCGACATCGTCGATGCCGCAGCGATTCTCGCTACGGGCAAAGCCGTGCCGTCGATCCCCGGGTCTTCCAGTTACGCATCGAGCCAGCCACCGTCGCTCGCCCCGCTCGAAAAAATCACTGGCCGCTACTACGTCCGCACGCTCGTCAAAGACGAGCCGGGCGTCCTCGCCCAGATCGCCACGGTCATGGCTAACCACAAGGTGAGCATCGCCAGCGTCACGCAGCCCGAAGTGGCAGAGGAGGGGACTGCCTCGTTGATTTTGACGACGCACCTCAGCAACGAGCACGCGATCCGCGAAACCCTCGCCGATCTCGCCCGCCTCCCGAGCGTCGTGGAGGCACCGTTGCTCCTGCGTATTGGCGACTTCGCGGAGTAAGATTTCCCCCTGTAGGCCAGCGTGCTTGCACGCGCTCCGAATCTCCGCAGAGCGCGTGCAAGCACGCTGGCCTACAAAGAAAGGGCGTCCCTCGCCGTCCAATTCATTCCAAATTCCGCTCGCCGTACCGCGGCATCCTGTTTTTTCCTCACAGACTCTATCCATGGCACGCATCGTCCAAAAATACGGCGGCACCTCAGTCGGTGACGTCGAACGCATCAAAAAGGTCGCTGAGCGCATCAAATTCAACCGCGACGAGGGCAACGAGATCGTTGTCGTCGTTTCGGCCCGCGCCGGTGTGACCAACGAGCTCATCGCCCGCGCGAAAGCCGTCACGCCGCACCCCAGCGAGCGCGAGATGGACATGCTTCTCTCCATCGGCGAACAGGAGACGATCGCCCTCGTCGCCATGGCGTTGCACGGCCTCGGCGTTCCCGCCGTCAGCTACACCGGCGGTCAGGCCGGCATTTTCACCGACAAAGTCCACACCCGCGCCAAGATCCAGGCGATCAACCCCGCCTCCATCGAGAAAGACCTCAAGGCAGGCAAAGTGGTCATCGTCGCCGGTTTCCAAGGCGTGAACGCCGAAGGCCAGATCACCACGCTTGGTCGCGGCGGCTCCGACCTCACCGCCATCGCGCTCGCCGCTCCGCTCAAGGCGGACAAGTGCGAGATCTACACCGACGTTGACGGCGTTTACACGGCCGATCCGCGCGTCGTGAAGACCGCGAAAAAGCTCACCGAGATTTCATACGACGAAATGCTTGAACTCGCCTCATCCGGCTCGAAGGTCATGCAAAGCCGCTCGGTCGAATTCGCCAAAAAGTTCGGAGTCGTTTTCGAGGTCCGCTCATCGTTCAACTATAACCCAGGAACCATCGTGAAAGAAGAAGTCGCCTACATGGAAAAGGTCGTCGTGCGTGGAGTCGCCGTCGATAAGGACCAAGCAAAAGTCATCGTCAGCAACATCCTGGATAAACCTGGTTCAGCCGCGAAAGTTTTCCGCGCGCTCGCCGACGCCAGCATCATCGTGGACATGATCGTCCAGAACGTGGGCCGCAACGGCATCGCGAACCTCACCTTCACCGTTCCGCAGACCGATACGCACAAAGCCCAGAAAGCGCTCGAACCCGTTCTCGATGAAGTCGGTGGAGGTCAGCTCGCGATCCATGAAGGCATCGCAAAACTCTCTGTCGTTGGTGTCGGCATGAAGACGCACTCCGGTGTCGCCGCCACGCTCTTCCAGGCGCTTGCCGATGCGAACGTGAACATCGAGCTCATCACGACCTCCGAGATCAAAATCTCCGTCGTAATCGACCAGGCCCACGCTGAGACCGCCGCCCGCGCCGCCCACGCCGCGTTCCAGCTGGATCAGCTGTGAGCTTCTTAAACGGCTAACGTTTCTCAAAAAATGCCGGACGGAGCTCACGCCCCGATCCGGCATTTTGCTTAATCACCCTTTCCTATGCGTTTCATTTCTACTCGCGGACAATCTCCTGCTCTTGGTTTCAGCGACGCCGTTGCCACCGGGCTCGCGCCGGATGGCGGGTTGTTTCTGCCCGAGACTTTGCCGTCGTTTGCGAACGATCTGAAACGCTTCGAGAAACTGAGCTACCCCGAACTCTGTTTCGAATTCCTCAAGGTCTTCGCGACCGACATCCCTCAAGAAACGCTGCGCGCGATCATCGCGAAATCGTACACGACCTTCTCGCATCCCGACATCGCACCGCTGAAACAGCTCAGCGAAAAACTGCACGTCCTCGAACTCTTCCACGGGCCGACCCTCGCGTTCAAAGACTTCGCGCTCCAGCTCCTCGGCAATCTCTACGAATACCAGTGCCGCACGCGCGGTGAGACGATCAATGTCCTCGGCGCCACCTCGGGCGACACCGGCTCCGCTGCGATCCACGGCCTGCTCGGTAAACCCGGCACCGCGATTTTCATCCTCTATCCCGACGGCCGCACCTCGCCGCTTCAGGAGCGCCAGATGGCCTGCACCGGCGCGGCCAATGTCTTCGCCCTCGCGATCGACGGCACCTTCGACGACGCGCAGAACGCGTTGAAGGACGTCTTCGGCGATCAGGATTTCCGGAAGCAATTCCGCCTCTCCGCGGTGAACTCCATCAATCTCGCCCGTGTGCTCGCCCAGTGCGTGTACTACTTGAGCGCGTTCCTCCGTCTTCCCGCCGCGCAGCGCGAAGAGGCTGAGTTCGTCGTCCCCACGGGTAATTTTGGAAATGTTCTCGCCGGCTGGATGCTCCAGAAAATGGGTGTGCCGATCCGCGGCTTCCGCGTCGCGACCAATCAGAACGACATTCTCTACCGCCTCTTCACGACTGGCGAATACGCAGTGTCCGACGTGCGTGCGAGTCTCGCGCCATCGATGGACATCCAGGTCGCGTCGAACTTCGAGCGCTTCCTCTATTTCAACGTTGGCCGCGACGGCGCGAAAGTCCGCGAGGTCATGCAGACTTTCAAGACGACCGGTCGCTACACGTTCGCGAATTTCGACAAGGACTCCTTCGACGCCTCGCGCTGCACCGATGCCGAGATTCCTGGCATCATCAAAGATGTCTACCGGAAGTACGGCTACATCGCCGATCCGCACACCGCGTGCGGCTTCAAGGACATCAAGACGGACCGCCCGAGTGTGATTCTCTCCACGGCGAGCCCGGCGAAATTCCCCGAGACGATCATCAAAGCCATCGGCACCGAGCCGACGCACCCGAGTCTCGAAGTCCTCAAAGCCAAGCCGCTCGTGAAGCACAAGATCGTCGCCGATCCCGCCACGATCAAAGCCTTCATCCGCGAGCACGCGGTGCGCTGAGTTTGTTTCTTCGTAGAGCTGGATCAGAGGTCTGGCTCTAAAATTGAAAAATAGTTTGAGGGGGATAATACTTTCGCGCGTATAAATATTACCACCGCTTGACTTATCTGAGCGCGGAAATTGTTTCCCAACGTTCCCCATGATGCTTCGCGAAAAATATCCCCGATTCCATGTTCATTGCATGGACCACGTGGTCACACCGGGTGCTCCCGGTGCCGCGAGCTGACGAGTTTCCTCCGCGCTATTGTTTCGCGAAGAGCTCGCCAGAACTGAGCGAGCACCGGGGACAAATCTGAAATCACTGATGCGCTGATTCGCGTCGTGATTTCTCCACCCACGCCTCCGCGCCACTTTGGCTGAGTGCGTGTTTTCAACAAACTCAGTCCGCGCCATCGCGTAATCCCCGAAGGGGAAGCGATGGCTTTCGTCCGCCTCGAACTCGCTCAACTCATGTCGATCCTTCACCGCTCTGCGCGCCCGTGTGGGCCGTTTTCTCCACTCGTTTCAACCCTCGCTGGCATCGGCGCTTCTTCGGAGGTGCTGTCATGAATCAGCGTGTACTCGGCCGCACCGGGCTGCGCGTGTCGGAGCTCTGTCTCGGTACACTCAACTTTGGCTGGAGCGTCGGCGAAAAGCAGGCTTGGGCGTTGCTCGATGCTTATCGCGCCGCTGGCGGAAACTTTATTCAGGCTTCCGCGGTCTGTGAACCGGATGACGCGATCCCTGCCGTCGCCGAGGCGAGCGAGGAGTTTGTCGGACGCTGGTGGCGCGATCGGATGATTCCGCGCGAGGAATTGTTTCTCGCGACTCGCATCGTGATCCACAACGCCCGTCCGCACGGCGCGGGCACGCTCGAAAGCTATATCCGCCGCTGCTGCGAGTCGTCGCTGGGACGCTTCCGCACGAATCACCTCGATCTGATCATGATCGAGTGGAGCGAAAATCTTCCGTTGATGGATGACGTTCTTTTTGTGCTCAGCCGGCTGAAGCGTGCGGGGCTCGTGCGCTATCTCGGCGCGTCGGGATTTCCGGCGTGGCGGCTAATGGAGTCGCTGCATCGTTCGGCGCAGCGCGATGTCGATCGCTTCGAGGTGTTGCAGGCAGATTTTTCGCTGCTAGCCAATTCTCGCAGCGAACTCGAGCAGCTCCGGCTTTGTCACGATTACCGGCTCGGGTTTCTCGCGCGTTCGCCGCTCGCGGGCGGTTTGCTCGCGAGTGCTGACTCCGGTCGCCATGGACTTTCCACCACGCGCGCGCGCCGTCTGCAGCGTCAGTTTGCAGGCGTCGATGTCGGCGGACTACGCGCCGGGCTCACCGAGATCGCGGCGCGTCATCAACTCACGCTGCCGCAGACGGCGCTCGCGTGGGTGCTGGCCGACCCGGCTGTGACCGCGCCCGTGCTCGGCGTGAGTTCGGTCGAGCATCTGGAGCCGCTGCTGCGCGTTCCCGCCGTAGGACTCACGTCTGCAGATTTTTCCTCGCTCAACGCCGACGAAACACCGGCCGGCAGCGAACCCGTTTCCACCCTCAACCTCATCCACTCATGAACACAAAACCCATCCACATTTCCCAATCCGACTACACCCGCATCCAGCTCCTCCTCTCCGCACTCCGCAGCGATCAACGCTCGGCCAAGGTAATCGAGAAGCTGCGCGGCGAACTCGAGCGCGCCGTCGTGCTCCCCGAACTGCCGCCGCATATCGTCGGCGTCGGTTCGACCGCGGATGTGCGCGATCTCGAATCGGGCGACCTCGACCGCTTCACGCTCACGCTACCCGAGCAAGCCGATGCGGCCCGCGGAAAACTTTCCCTGCTCGCGCCACTCGGCACGGCGATACTCGGTTTTTCCGAGGGCGATGAATTTGCGTGGGAGATGCCTGGCGGCGTCCGCCGTCTGCGCATCGAACGCGTAACCCAACCTGCGGAGGCCGTCGTTTCCGCGAACTCATAAACAAAAACCAAACCATCGAATGATCATGAATACCGCAGCCAATCCACCCAACGACACCAAGTGGCGCATGTCCAAAAACGTCCTCAACGCCGGCGAGCTCAACGGCTCGCTCACACTGATCGGACCGGGCTCAGAGCTCGAGCCTGAGACCTCGTCCGTCGAACGCGTCATCTACGTCGCCCAAGGCGTGATCACCGCCGCGTTCTCCGCGGCCAACCACATTTTGCAGACCGACGACACGCTCGTAGTCCCGGCCGGCCGTTCGCTTGAGATCCGCAATAGCGGTAACGCTCCGGCGAAGGTCCTCGTGATGTCACTGCCGTCGCGACGTCGCGCGGAGACGCCGCTGGTGGTGCTGAACTGAGTCTGTTGTGTAGGTCAGCGAGCTTGCTCGCGCTCCGAACCGTGCCTGCAAGCAGGCTGCCTACATTCATAAAGTCCGAGGTGGAGCGCGCCGTCCCGGCGCGCTGTTCGAGAGGAGACCGCGATTCATCGTGTGTGATCTTCGACATCGCTCAGCGTGCGCGGAGCGCCCGCTCCACCTTCCGAAACTTGAGTTCGGCAATAGCGGCGACGCCGCTTGTCATGCTCAACCGAGCGTAGCCTAATTTCAGTTCATTGGAGGCGTGAATCTGCGTCGTGCCTCCAATCGATGCCTGAGGATACTTTATGAGGAGTGTTCATCTCCACCTACTTTGATTCGTTGGCCGAGGCTTTCGATATGCACTACGACGAAAGAATCTGAGGAGAGCGTGTACCGGTATGTTATGGTGAAGATACCTCCGTCTGATTTGCCTATGATAAACATACGGGCCGTGCCGTTAACAGAGTCACCTTCTTTTCTTCGTTTCCAATCCTCGGGCACATTCTTGCTGAAAAAGCGGCGTTCTTCTTTGGAGATG